>CAZXGO010000090.1:0-10069 GCA_964640035.1 uncultured Chitinophagales bacterium | reverse complement strand
ATAATATCATAGGCGATGAACTGCACCGGATACTCCCTGAGCAAGACCTCACCTGGCTTTTTGGCTCCCATCCGCTTCTGGAGCCACTGGAATGAGCGTATCTGCCCCTCGGTCACCACACAAATCTCCCCATCAAGTACGATCGACGGCAGATGTCGTGCCTGCATCTCGCCAATCAGGTCGGGGAAACTATGGTCAAGGGCATTCAAATCCCTGGAGTACAAACGAACCTCCTGCCCATGGGCATGCAACTGACATCGCATCCCATCATATTTGTCTTCGGCTACATAGACCGACCAGTCATCGATCTTCTTCTGTTCTATGGGACTTGCGAGCATGAAAGCGAGAGGACGCATGATCTCAAACTGGGCGGTATCGAGCCTGCCTTCCTTGCATAGACGAGCCACCTCACCTGCTGAGCCCGTGAGCATCCAGGCCGAGCGTACGCGTTCGTGATCCTGCCCGAACACCTCCGCCACGGCGGCAACTACATTCCTGGCATCGAAGCCAATTCTAAGTGACCCTTGAGAGAGTATTCTCAAAAAGTAACGGATTTCCAGTCCGGTCATCGCTTTCCAGGCAGCCCACAGATGGTCTTGCTTTTTTGATCGACCTTTAGCCGCGGCGATATCCTCGAAGATGCGCATCACCTCGAGGATACTCCATGACCGTGGCTCACGGGCAGCGCGTCCTGAGGGCAGGTACTCCATCAGACGCGCAATAGTTTCCGAACTGCTACCGGTGGCGGTTTTACTGGGGCGAAAGACCGCCTCGTAATCGATCTCCAGCACGTGGCAGGCCGCCTGAGCGATGGTCGCCGCTCCAACAGCAGCGGATCGACCGCTACGTTGCGAAAACGCCCCGTCAGCCATCCAGGTCACAACCGTCTCCAGATCCTTGGGATCGTCAATGGTGCGCAGATAGTCCGTAGCGATCTGAGCCTTGGCCTTGGTTCCGCGGGTCTGAGCAATGGCATGCACGGCCGTGGCAAACTCCAGGAAGGTACTCATCCGAACTCCTGGGTCATCGGTACCGCATCCAGACCTTCCTTGTGCAGGAAATGACAGACCACTTCCGGTGTAGGGCTATGGGTGATATAGGTTCGTTTGGGACGAAGTTCCTTCACCCAGTCGATGAGCTCATAAAAATCGATATGGTCGGATAGGGGGATGAGGGCATCCACATTGAGCTGCTGACGGCGTGATTCGTTCGAGGCCCATCCCGAGACGTAGGCATGGCGAGCCCGAGGTATTTTGGTGATCATAGGCTGATCTTCAGCCGACAATGGCGCAATGAGCGCGGCTCCCTCCAGGGTGTGACGATCATATTTTTCGTAGTTACCCAGGTCAATACCGGCCGCGGTGTAGACCTGACAGAGAGGATAGCCACCACCATGCATCTGTACTCGGATACCCGTTGGAGCCAGTGCATGGAGGATTTCCTGCGCTTTGCCAAGATTATAGGCATAGAAGACGGGCGTGGCCCTGGCATCGAGCGCATCGAGGGCAAAGCGGCGGATCTGATCGAAGAGCTCCTCATGAGAGTGCCAGCGATAGATAGGCAAACCAAACGTAGCTTCCGTGATGAGGACATCCACGGAAGGAGGACTCACGAATCCTTCGGTAGTCGGTGCAGCAGGTCGCCGGCAATCGCCCGTGTACAAATAGGTACCTTCGTAGGTTTCGACATAGGCCATTGCCGATCCCAGGATGTGTCCGGCAGGATACAAGGTAACATGAGCGTTGGGCAGCTCCAGGGTCTCAAAAAAAGATAGCTCCTGGATTTCTCCCACAAAGCCACGGATACGCATCAGGGCCGCTGTATTCGGCGTGGCATAGACCTTCATCCGCCGGTCGCGAGGCACATGATCAGCATGGGCATGCGTCACAAAACAGTGCGAAGCCACCGCCGCGGTTACATCAAAGGCGATATCGTAGAAAGGAAGACGGATGAAGAGTGAAGATTGAAGAATGAAGAGTTGAAGAAAATAAGTCTTAGAGGCTACTCCTTCAACCCAGTTCAGTCATTTACAATTATTTAGAATGAGGTGCCAATGATTTTCAAAGAGTAACAATCACTCCTAACATATACCCTCTTCAACTCTTCAACCTTCACTCTTCAACTCTTCAATCTTCAATCTTCAATCTTCAACTCGCCCTTATTCCCGAGCCTGATCTCGAATGAAATAAGTGACCTGTGAGCAACATTGTATTTCGATGATTGGGAAAAAATGTTCGATGAAATGGTAAGGAATAAGCCTGGCATGTATCTATTAAATAGAGACAACATTTTCATATGCCAGCATCATGTCGCACTCCTTGACCCGAATACTCATACACGCAGTTTGTTGTACAAAATTTCGCAATCGCTGGATATTTGATTCCTTCCGAACAGAACTACATCAAAAGATGAAAGATATAATCGAAGCAGAAGGAGGAAAACTTATCATTGCAGGATCAGTAGAAGATCATGTTCATTTATTAATCGTGCTACTCCCAACCAAACCAGTATCACATATCATGATGATGATAAAAAAAGAAACCTCAAAATGGATAAAAGCAAGATCGGGTATACCCTTTTTCCGCTGGCAAAATGGATACTTTGCAGCTTCAGTGGATTACAAAAGATATCATGGTCTGATACGATACATCCAAAACCAACGACAACACCATCGCATGATCAGCTCCGAACACGAATGGCAACTACTAACCCACGGCACCGACCTGGAACCCTAACCTATCAACCCAGGGCGATGCCCTTTACCCACGGCAGCGCCGTGGGTTTTAGCCACCGCGCCCCCACCAACCCACGGCATCGCCCTGGGTCTTAGCCACCACCATGACAAAAAAAGGCCTTCTCGATGAGAAGGCCTTTTTTCTTAGAAGTCCATGCCGCCCATGCCGCCGGGCATGCCGCCACCGGGCATCTCAGGCTTTTTGTCCTGAGGTTTTTCGGAAATAACAGCTTCTGTTGTGAGCAGTAGGCCTGCTACTGAGGCTGCATTTTCAAGGGCTGTACGGGTTACTTTGGTTGGATCGATAACACCAGCTTTTACCAGGTCTTCATAGACCTCGGTGCGGGCGTTGTAGCCAAAGTTTCCTTTACCTTCTTTCACTTTTTGCACGACGATGCTGCCTTCGATACCGGCATTGCTGCTGATGATGCGAAGTGGAGCTTCGATGGCACGACGGATGATGTCGAAACCGACTTTCTCGTCTGCATTTTCGGCTTTCACTTTCTCAAGAGCAACAGAAGCGCGGATCAGCGCCACACCACCACCTGGAACGATACCTTCTTCAACGGCAGCGCGGGTAGCGTGTAGAGCATCTTCAACACGTGCTTTTTTCTCTTTCATTTCCACTTCTGATGCGGCACCGATGTAAAGAACTGCAACACCACCACTCAACTTGGCAAGACGCTCCTGGAGCTTCTCACGGTCGTAGTCGCTAGTCGTTGAGTCGATTTGGGCTTTGATCTGGTTGATGCGGGCTTTGATATCATCCTGCTTGCCTTTACCGTCAACGATCGTTGTATTGTCTTTGTCGATCGATACGCGAGCGGCCTGACCAAGATAATCGAGCGTCGCATTTTCAAGCTTATAGCCACGCTCTTCGCTGATCACCGTTCCGCCAGTGAGGATAGCGATGTCTTCGAGCATCGCCTTGCGACGATCACCAAAGCCTGGGGCCTTCACGGCTGCGATTTTGAGGGTACCGCGGAGCTTGTTCACCACCAGGGTAGCAAGTGCTTCACCTTCGATATCTTCGGCAATGATCAAGAGCGGGCGACCCGTTTGAACGCTTTTCTCCAGAATCGGGAGAAGATCTTTCATGTTTGAGATCTTCTTATCGTAGATCAAGATATAGGGATCGTCGAGGTCGGTCGTCATCGCATCCGGATTAGTCACGAAATACGGTGACAGATAGCCACGATCGAACTGCATCCCCTCAACGGTATCAGAATAGGTCTCGGTACCTTTGGCTTCTTCGACGGTGATCACACCATCTTTGCCCACTTTTTCCATTGCGTCGGCGATGAGGTTACCGATGGTGGAGTCGTTGTTGGCGGAAATAGTACCCACTTGAGCGATTTCACTCTTGTCAGAGATACCACGGCTGATGCCACGGAGTTCACCAATGATGGCTTCGACGGCTTTGTCGATACCGCGCTTGAGGTCCATTGGGTTAGCACCAGCGGTCACGTTTTGCAGACCGGCTGCGATGATAGCCTGAGCCAGTACGGTTGCGGTGGTGGTACCATCGCCGGCGATGTCGCTGGTTTTGGAGGCCACTTCGCGAACCATCTGAGCACCCATGTTCTCGACTTTGTCGGAGAGTTCGATCTCTTTAGCAACGGTAACACCGTCTTTGGTGATCAGAGGAGCGCCGAATGATTTTTCGATGACGACATTACGTCCACGAGGACCCAAGGTTACTTTGACGGCATCCGCCAGTTTGTCAACACCGCGCTTGAGAGCATCGCGGGCTTCAATATTGTAGTTTATATTTTTTGCTGCCATGTTTTTTTATGATAAATAGGTTGGGGTTGATCAGGAAATGACTCCGAGGATATC
This sequence comes from uncultured Chitinophagales bacterium, assembly GCA_964640035.1. Taxonomy (GTDB): domain Bacteria; phylum Bacteroidota; class Rhodothermia; order Balneolales; family CAYWCV01; genus CAYWCV01. Next base: position 5,496 of record CAZXGO010000090.1, on the reverse strand, counting down.
GCTTTCGCGCATGATCATAAGTTCTTCACCATCGATGGTGATTTCTGTGCCGGCATATTTGCCGTAGAGCACCTTATCGCCAGCTTTGACGGTCATATCGACCTTCACGCCGTTTTCCACTTTACCAGCACCGACGGCTACCACGGTACCACGCTGTGGTTTTTCTTTAGCGGTGTCGGGGATAATGATACCAAAACTGGTCGTCTCTTCTGCGGCATCTGGACGTACGATGACGCGATCGCCTAAAGGTTTGATGGCCATGTTGGCTCCTTTGTTTTACGTTTAATGGTTGATTTGTATAGTCATACTCTCTTGCACTCTTGGCAGTCTGACACAATGAGTGCTAAATGGGTAGCAAAGTTACGCCAATTTCTTGCAAAAATCAAACTAATTTTGAAGTATCAGAGGTGTTTCCGACCTAGTCTTCGTCGTCGTCCTCTTCCGGTTCTTCAGCGGCTTCTTCTTCGGTCTCGTCGGCCTCATCAGGAATATCATCCGGACTCAAGACAATTTCTTCGGTCGACTCTTCGTCGGCAACCTCATCATCGGGAGCTTCAAAGGCCACAGCCGGCTTCTTCTCCACCTTAGTTTCCGTGGCTCCGTAACGACGCAAGAGCATAGCCACTTCAGCCTGATCATTCTCATTGGCCAGGGTTAAGGCCGTGTCTTTATTCTTGTCGCGCATCTTCACATCCGCGCCTTTGCTGATCAGATAGCGAACAACAGCCAAATGTCCCTCTTTTGCAGCCAGCATCAGTGCCGACTGACCCCAATGTTGCACTCCGTTCACATCTGCACCCTCATCGATGAGGTATTTCACCGCTTCCAGGCGTCCTTCACGAGCAGCAATAATCAAGGCCAAAGGACCAATTTCCGTTTTATTGGCTCTAAGGTATTTCATCATCTCTACATTGCCGTTTTCGGCAGCGCGATTCAACGCCGTTCCACCAATCTTATTTTTGATATTCGGATCCGCTCCCGCTTCAATCAGGAGCTTTAAAACATCAAAATGATTCCCCATTGCAGCATAAATCAAAGCGGATGAACCACTTTTAGACACTTCATTCAGATCAGCACCAGCGGCAACGAGGCTCTTCGTTTCTTCGAGATTTCCTTCGTTAGCGGCTTGTAGTAAGGGGCTTAGTTCCATATGTGAATATAGTTGGAATCGTTAGGTATCAGGGCCAAATAAGGTATCAAAATTCAACCCGATGTGAAAGCGCCAAAGATAGGAAATAATAATAAAAAGAGTTGAAGAGCATGACAATTGCGTACAATCACGTACAGTCATGTAGGGATGCCACCCTACACCTTCTACCCTCATCAATTCTTCATTCTTCAACCATAATCCCGAGCGAAGCGAGGGATCTTCCCTTTTGTAAAAAAACTGTGTGTCATCCCGAGCCTAATCTCGAACGCAGTGAGAGATCAGCGAGGGACCTTGTATTTCAGGGATCAGGGAAAAGACAAGGTAGTTATTTTGGGGAAGGGTAGATCCCTCGCTCCGCTCGGGAGTAAGATTGAAGGTTGAAGAATGAAGAGGTTATGTGTTAGGCGTGATTGCTACTCATTGAAAATCATTGCTCATCATTCTAAATAAATGTAAATGATTGAACTGGCTCTTCAGCTCTTCAACCTCCCTCTATATCCTTTAAAAAACTCTTCCGCTCCCATTTTTCTCTTTCCTTCCAGCTGTACCTCGACAAGCTCGACGGAGCCGCTTTGACAGCCCAAATAATAGCTTCCATCATTTTCGAAAAAGGTACCCGGCTTGCCCTGCACCTTTGGGGCATTTCGGGTTCGATATATCCGAAATCGGAGTCCATCCAGGCTCGTAAACGCACCTGGAAACGGACTCATCCCCCGAATGTGATTATGCACTTGCAGACTATCACGGTTGAAGTCGATGTGTTGGTCTTTCTCGAAAATCTTGGGAGCCGCGCTGGCTTTGGAGTGATCCTGAGCGATTCGGGTGAGGGCTCCAGCCTCGATGGCATCGACAGCCCTGACGATCATCCCAGCTCCCAGCTGACGCAGTCGCTCGTACACCTCCCCCGTGGTTTCGTCCTCGCCCACATCGATGGCCTCCTGCATGATGACCTCACCCGTATCGATGCCCTGATCTAGAAAGAAGATCGTGCATCCTGTACGCTTTTCCCCATTGATGACCGCATGATGGATAGGCGCTGCCCCTCGATACGCCGGCAACAAGGAGGCGTGGATGTTCACCGACCCAATACGCGGGATGGCCAGCATTGGTGCCGACAAGATCTTGAAGGCCACCACGACAAAAAGGTCGACGGGGCCGTAGTGCGTATCCATGAACTCTTTCGGCGACGAAGCCGCACGCAGCTCTTCCCAGTCGAGGGTCGGAAGCCCAAGCCGCTGAGCCGCAGCCTTCACAGGACTCGGCATCCGTTCTGGGCCGCGTCCCCGGCGACGATCCGCCCCGCTGATCACCGTCACAATCTCATGAGCAGTGCCTTCAAGGGCCTCCAAAGCGGGTACCGCAAACTCCGGACTCCCCATGAAAACGATCCGCAGAGGCATGAGCTTAGGCTTTCGGAGCGGTTACATACTCAGGATGAACCTCACCACTGGCGATGGCATCCAACTTCGATTTCAACAGACGCTGCTTGAAACTACCGAGGCGCTCGAAAAAAAGAACCCCTTCCAGGTGATCAAACTCATGCTGAATGACCCGTGCCAGCCAGTCGTCGGCATCCAGCACCTGCTTCTCAAAGGAGGCATCAAGATACTCTATGGTGAGCTTTTCGGGACGGGTAACGGCTTCACGCAGGTCTGGCAGACTGAGGCAGCCTTCATCCATAATCACTTTTTCATTAGAAAACTGAGTGATTACCGGATTGATGAATACCGTTGGACCAATCCGTTTGCGATCAGCTTCAGGATCTTCATCGTCGATCATCACATCGGCATCGATCACAAAAAGACGGATACTTTTCCCGATCTGAGGAGCAGCGAGTCCAACACCGTTGGCGGCATACATGGTTTCAAACATATCTTCGATGAGCTGGCTTAAGGCATCATCCATGGCCTGAATTGGCGCCGCCTTCTGTTTCAAGACCGCATCGTTGTACGTATTTATGGGTAGGATCATGGGTTAAAGATACGGAAAATCGGGGATCGGAGATCAGGGATCTGGGATCGGAAAGATTGAAGATTGAAGATGGAAGAGTTGAAGAGCCAGTTCAATCATTTACAATTATTTAGAATGAGGTGCAATGATTTTCAATGAGTAACAATTACTCCTACCCTAAACCCCCTTCAATCTTCAACTCTTCAATCTTCAATCTTCAGCTCCTCAACTCTTCAACTCTTTTTTAAAACCGAAACACGCTCTTCACGCCGGGAACTTTCTGCAATCTCTGGATCACTCTCTCCAGATGGGCGGTGCTTTCCACGTAGACAATCAAAATCCCTTCGAACATCCCGCTATCGCTGCTCACGTTGATGCTCTTCATATTCGTTTTCAGCGATTTCGAAATGGCATTGGTGATGTCGCTGATCATACCCACTCGGTCTTCCCCAATTACTTTCACGGCCGACAAAAACTGCGCTTCACTCAGTTTGGCCCAACTTACATTTACCATACGGTCCGGATCATTCTGAAGCAAATGTAGGGCATTATTACAGTTAGTACGGTGGATTTTCACATCACCGTTACGACTCACGAATCCTACCACCTCATCCCCAGGTATCGGATTACAACACTGGGCATAGGTATACTTGATGTCGGTAAGATCTCCATTGATGATCAAACCTTTCCGGTGAGCCACCGCACTGCGCGCCTCTTCAAAATAAATTTCTTGGACCTCTTCTTCTGCAGCTACGGGTCCCTTCTGACGCTCTTCCTCTGCTTTGCCGCTCACAAATTGCTTAACGGCCTTGTAAAGTTCTACCGGACTAAACAGATCGGTGGCGATATCGTAATACATTTTCTGCAGGGAGGTGTACTTGAATTTCAAGGCCACTTTCATCAGGTCCTGTTCGCTGATCTCTACTTTCCCCTTGTCCAGCTTCTTCTCGAAAAGAGCACGTCCTTCGTCGGCTACCTGACGCTCCCGCTGCTTGATATACTGCCGGATGTGAGATTTTGCCTTGTGGGTGACCACATCATTCATCCAATCCGGGTTCAGATTGATCTTGTTTCCGGTGATCACCTCTACCTGGTCGCCACTTTGTAGCTTATGCCTCAAGGGCACCAGCTTAGCGTTCACTTTTGCCGCCAGAGCACGCTCACCCACCTGAGTGTGGATTTCAAAAGCAAAGTCGATAGGAGTAGATCCACGAGGCAGAGTGACCAATTCCCCTTTGGGGGTAAACACATAGATTTCGTCAGTGTAAAGATTGAGCTGGAAGTCCTGAACGAATTCGGTGATGGCTTCAGGCCTTGGGTTATCCAACACATCACGCACCCAGTGCACAAAGCGATCGATCGTTTGACTACCCGAACTTCCCTCTTTGTACTTCCAGTGGGCGGCTAGCCCCATTTCGGCGATTTCATCCATCTTCTTGGTACGAATCTGCACTTCAACTTTACCGCTACGGCTGATTACCGTGGTATGCAACGATTGGTATCCATTCGCTTTGGGTACTGATATAAAATCGCGGAAACGCTCAGGAATGGGTGTATACGCATCGGTGATGAAGGAGTACACCCGCCAGCAATCTTCTTTGGTGTGGGGCTCGTCGAGGATGATACGAATCGCAAAAAGATCGTAAATCTCCTCAAAAGGCTTCTGCTGACGCATCATCTTCCGATAGATGGAATAGATATGCTTAGGTCTGCCTTTGATCTCGAAATTGAAGCCTGCAGCATTGAGTTGCTGTCGTATCGGCTCCATGAAGGTATCAATGAAACGCTCGCGATCTTCTTTCTTCTCCCGCAATTTTCGGGCGATGAATTTGAAGGTATTTGGATCGATCACCTTAAAGGACAAATCTTCTAACTCGCTCTTGATGTTAAACAAGCCAAAACGATGCGCCAGCGGCGCGAACAGCTCCATGGTCTCCGTGGCAATACTGAGCTGTTTATTTCTGGGCAGGTGCTGGATGGTGCGCATATTATGCAGCCGATCCGCAAACTTAATCATCACCACCCGTAAATCTTCGGCCATACTGAGCAAAAGCTTCATGAAAGCTTCAGCTTGCTTCACCCCTTTATTCAGGAATACCCCTGAAATCTTGGTTAATCCATCGATAAGACTACGCACTTCAGGTCCAAACTCACGACTGATATCATCGAGCGTTACATCGGTATCCTCGACAGTATCGTGTAAAAGGGCAGCACAGACGCTCACATCATCGATCCCGAACTCTCGAATTACGATCGTAGCCACCTCAAGAGGATGCAAATAATAGGGCTCACCCGAGGATCGCACAAGCCCAAGATGAGCTTTGTAACATAGTTTAAAGGCTTTTTCTACAAGCCGATCATCGCAGCTCTCTAAATACTCATGGCATATCCCCAAA
>CAZXGO010000089.1:7763-10274 GCA_964640035.1 uncultured Chitinophagales bacterium | reverse complement strand
TAGTCACAGGCATTGGGCAACGACGCTGGCGCCAAGGCACCTCGCGCTTTGGCCTTGACATGGTAGAGGTCGGCGGTTCGAATTTGGCTGGTCCTACCAAATACGACAGACCCGGCCTTGTGCCGGATTTTTTTGTATTTGGCTCAGTGTTAGCTGGGGGTTCGAACTGGAGGTTCGAAAAAATGCGACCCTAGGAGCATTTGACACCGAGGGCCTATGGCGCGAAGCCCACAGGGACGAAACAGGCTTGAGCCTGTTTTGAGTAATCCGCCTGGCCCTATCAAATTTGCAACCTCTGTTTTTATTGTGTTTTATTTTTCAGAATCGCGCGATTTGGCGTTTTTCTGTGTGGACCCTACCTAACGGGGCGCTGCCTGAGTGATAAACTGGTCGTGACGCACTTCAATTGAAAAGCACCGCAGGTGACTCAAGAAGGTCGTGCAACACTCGCATAAAGCGCGCCGCCGGCTCTCCATCTAATGCCCTGTGATCAAAGGTAAACGACAGGGGCAGCATAGTTCTTACAACTATCTCGCCATTAACTACCACGGGCCTCTCTATGGGCGTCGATGGACCTAACAGCGCAACATTCGGGCTGTTTAACACTGGCGTACTCATCAATCCAGGCGGGCCGATACCGGCCGTGCTCGACAGAGTAATAGTCGATCCACTAAGGTCACCAGGCTCACTAGTGCCCCCCCGCACCCGCTCAACTAATGATTTCATCTGCCGATCTATCTCTTTTAGCGAGTACGAATCGGCCTCATGCAATACGCCTACTTTCAATCCAGAATCATATTCACTTTCGCCTTCGACAGAGATCGCAATCCCGACATTAACGCTGTTATACAGAACAATGTCCGAAGCCTCGATGCACGCGTTTGCCATTGGCACTTGCCGAACCGCCTCCACCAACGCGCGAATTAATAGGCTATTGACCGAAATACGGCGGCCGTCAGCATTTGCGGCAGGCATCGAGGCCCTGCGCGCCAGTAATTCTGTCACGTCAGATTCCCAATTCGCAGTCAGCTGTGCTCCCTCGGTCAGCGACTGCACCATGTGCTGGGCAATCTGGCCTCTTAGCCCCGAGAGATTGACCCTCGCCAACACCGCGCCGACAGGCAAACCTGCCTGCCGCGTCGCAGCAATCGCGGCCTCGACATCGCGTTTTACCACCCGCTGACCGGGACCTGAGCCCGCGATAGATGCTGCATCGATACCGGATTCCGCCGCTATTTTTTTTGCGATAGGGGAAATCTTGATACGCTGATTCGAAGACGCATTCTGCGGTTCGCTGGCTTGATGTTGCTGCTGATCGCCTTCAGTCCCGCGGTCCAGGGAAGCCTGAAGCTTGCCCAAATCGACATCCGATAGCTCCTCCGGGCCATCGGCAAACACACCGATAATCGCGTCACAGTCTACAGTTTCGCCCTCTGCTATCAGCCGCTTAAAGTAACCCGCCTCCGGTGACTCAACGTCATAGGCAACCTTCTCCGTCTCGATCGCAGCCAGCGGTTGAGCAGGTTCGACAAAGGCGCCGTCCGCGACCAACCACTCCACTACGGTACCCTCGTTCATTGCCATGGCTAACTTGGGCATGCGGTAGGGTCGAATCACAACAGCACCTCAGGCACAGACCTGCCTGATCGCGGCCTCAATGCGCTCAGGGTTAGGGGCGACATACTCCTCCATATACCCGCCGGGTACCGGCATGTTCGGAATAGTCACGCGTAGAACAGGCGCATCCAGCAGATCAAAGCCCTGCTCCATTACCCGAGCGGATACGGTTGCGGCAAAACCGCCAGACTCCCAATCCTCGTCGACCACCACCAGTCGGTTGGTCTTCGACAGCGAGTCCAAAACCGTATCTAAGTCAAACGGGACAAAACTTCTCGGGTCAATGACCTCTACAGAAATCTCTGGCTCCAGCTTTTCAGCCACCCGCAATGCATGCTGCAGCTGCAGTGAGTTGGCGAGTACTGTGACATCTGTTCCCGCACGCTTGACGTCTGCCAAACCGAGAGGCACGACGTAATCCTCTGATAGATCGGGCACCTCACCTTTCAGCATCATAATGCCCATGTGCCATGGAATAACGACGGGATTGTTATCGCGAATCGCTGCCTTGAACATGCCCTTGGCATCATAAGGAGTAGAAGGCATAGCGACTTTAATACCGGGATGATGCGCGAATGTGCCGTGAATGCTCATGGCATGATCATTAGCCAGCCTTTGCCCAGTACCCACACCCGCAGTGATCACCAATGGCAACGAGCGCTGACTGCCGTGGAGAAAATGATACTGACCCGTTGTTACCGAAGCTTCTGAGAAAGTGACGTAAGTAAAGCCACCAAACATGAAATCACAGATAGGCCGCAAACCCTCCTGTGCGGCGCCAAAAGCTACGCCATACATTCCTGATTCAGCGATGGGTGTATCAACGATCCGTTCAGGCCCAAATTCCTCGACTAGACCCGCTGTGTGAGGAAAGATCGCACCACGCACATCCTG
>CAZXGO010000089.1:0-7701 GCA_964640035.1 uncultured Chitinophagales bacterium | reverse complement strand
ACGCATCTCTTCTGAAATGGCTTCTTGTATTGCATCGATAAAAGTGATGGTTCGCGCGGTCATCATTCAGTCTGCAAATACGGCTCGGAGTAACTCGTCCACCGGGGGTCTAGCAATCTCACTTTCATCGGCAAATGCTTCCACCTGAGCCACCTCTTTTAATGCAGACTCACGAATCGCTTCTATCTCATCCTGTGTAAGCCACTGCTCTGCGAGTACGATATCTGTCGCCACCTTCACGGGATCTCTTTCCTGAAGCTGCGCTAATTCTTGTTCGGTTCGCTCAGTCCAACCCGAGAGGTCCGGGGTGCCGATATCATGCTCCTTAAATCGTAGCGTCTTGGCTTCAATAAAGGTCGGGCCGTCGCCTCGGCGCGCCCGATCTATGGCGTCCAGACAAGCCTCGGCCACCTCAAATACATTTTGACCATCCACTATTTTTGAGGGCATACCGAAACCGTCAGCCAATGATGCGATATCTGGCATCGGATGCATCTCAGTAGCCGTTGAAAAAATACTCATACCATTATTTTCGCAGAAGAAAATAATTGGCAATTTCCAGTTTTGTGCCATCAGCAACGCTTCGTGAGCGCGCCCCTGGCCGTAGGAGCCATCTCCTGAGCAATTCATAACGACCTGCGCCTTAGCTCGACGCTTTGCCGCCCATCCCCAACCCACAACGGGCGCAAAGTTGTATCCGATAAAACCGGACATTAAATAGACCTTGTGATCAGGAAAGCTGAAATGAAAGGCGGATCTACCTTTGCAGCAGCCAGTAACCTTGCCAGTATGCTCGGCAAGGTAGTACTTGATATCGATGCCCTTGCACAACATGTGCGCAATCCCATGGCCTCGATGATGCGGCGATAAGTTATCGTCCTGATTCAGAAAGGTGCAAGCGCCGACCCCCGGTGCTATGCCTCCCTCCGCCGGATGATAAAAACCGATCAGTTTTCCTTGCATCATCCGCCGATACATCATCTGATTATAGACATCGGCGCGCGTGAGATTGGTAAACAGTAATTGCCTTTGTTCCAGCGTCAAATCCATCGACTATCAGCCCCCCGCGCGCCCTGATTCGCTACTCAGGAAATCTGGGTCGTCCGGATCCAGCAAGTCAATCAGCTCAACCGGTAACCCCGGCACTCTATCGCTATAGAGCTTCATCATGCGAGCGCCAGAAGTCTGTATTGCTGACTGCACTTGCCATCCTTTGGTTTGAAGATCTGAGAGAGCAGAATCCATATTCGGCACGAAAAATCCCACCTCACTCAAATGACCTATGGGCTGCCCCGCTCCAGTATCGTAACCAATCTGTTGCTCGCTCTCATACTGAGAGAGCTCAAGGTAAAGATCGTGCTCGTCAAGCCAGGCCACCCGATATTCCTTCTCGCCCTCAAAAGTTTCGCCTCCGGGCGACAAAAATTCGGGCAGCCCAAATGACTCCTGAAGTAATGCCGCTGCATCATCTAAATTTTCAACCCGGAGACAGACATGATTCAGCACCATCCTGCCCTCAGACTTACAGCGACTCGCCAACGCTCGATACTTCAGGAGCAGTTGGTCGAGCTGGGCTTGTTGTTCCGTCTCAGTCACCAGCAACACCCTCGAAAAGCGGCAATCCAAACCCCGCCGACATGCCGCCGTCCACCCGCAACTCTTGCCCCGTGATGAAAGAGGCCTCGTTACTGGCTAGAAAAATATAAATGCCGGTAACTTCTGACTGCTTGCCTAAACGACCAAAAGCGTTGAAGTGCGCAAGAAATTGGGCAGTCTCATTACCATCGTCGGCCACCATCATGCCGGTATCGGCAATCAGGCCCGGTGCAACGCAATTAACGCGAATACCCCGAGGGGCATTTTCAATCGCACTGGCGCGCACAAGGTATGCGCCGGCCGCCTTGCTTGCAGCGTAAACAGCGGAGCCTGCATGCGTGATACCTGACCCAGCGACCGATCCGGTATAGATGATTGAAGAATCGTCTTCCATTACTGACGGCGCGTACTTCAGGCAATAAAACGCGCCCTTAAAATTAACGTCTAGCATTTTCTGCATATCGTCACTGGGCAAGGCTTCGATGCTTTCTTCATCCAACGCAATCCCCGCATTGATTACCAGCACATTTAAGCCACCAAGCGCGTCGGAGGCATCCTCGAGACACTTTCTCACGGCCTCCTCATCTGTCACATCGCAGCGGAAAAATTGGGCGCCGACGGCGTCAGCGGCGATGGCACCCTCTTCGCGTCGGCCCGCAATTGCAACTTGAGCCTGTGCGTCAGCAAAGGCCCTCGCGACTGCAAGGCCGATGCCAGTCGTGCCACCAATAATCAATACGCGTTTACCCTGCAAGATGTGCATGGCGATCCCCTCGCTTACTGATGAGCCCAAAGATAGATCTTGCCGCACTCTTTCGAGACTTGTTGTGCAAAGGCCTCCCCCGCTCGGGACATGGGATATTCATGAGTCACCATGACATCCACCATACGCTGTACTTCCGGGTCCATTAAAGCTCGAATCAAGCGCTCGCGGTCTCTCACTCTGACATCATGCTGTCCCGAAATGCGGTGTGCTGGATCCAACACATGCTGTAGCGGGCTCAGAGATACCCTAGAGCCTGGCGTGTGGCCACTAAAATTAATTTGACCGTACTTGCGCACGGCCGACATGAGCCTCTCCTGATAGAACGCGACTCCTGAGCCGTCAATCGCCACGTCAACGCCTTGACCGTTGTAGGTAAGCAACCGAACTTGCTCCGCCCAATCGTCGTCTTCAGGGTTGATAAAATGTTCAACGCCCATGCGCTTCATCAGATCTATTCGATAGGGATTACGGGCCAATGCAATAACCCGCGCGTTTCGATATAACGCAGAAATCACATGCCCTAGCGCAATAAACCCGACGCCCCCTACCAGCACCGTATCGCCAGCTTTGACATCCATCAATTCCTGACTCGAAAAACCCACGCCAAAAGAACAGTTTGCTGAGGCGGCGTAGCGAAAATCCAATGAATCGGGAATCCTAGCTAAATTGGCCTCGGGTGCGATGCGATAGTACTCCATGGCAAATCCGCCTGACGCACTTCCATTGCGCAACTCGATGCCCCTCATCGCGGCCTTATCCACTCCCATCACATCAGGGTCGTTGGCATCACAGTAGGTGGGCGACATGCCAGAGGTACATGCGTGGCAATGGCCGCAGTGGTCCCCCTGAAAAACGATAACTCGGTCTCCAACCCGAAAATTGGAACCCGGCTTTACCTCCACGACAGTGCCAACCCCCTCGTGCCCCAAGTGCTCGGGGTCGTCATGAAACTCAAAATCATGCTCCGCCCAAATGCGGCTGCCCTCAAGGCAAATCGGCGCAATTTCGGTTTTCACCACGGCATATCCCGATTGGATGACCGGGAATGGTCGCTCTACCAGCTCGAACGTCCCCGGCCGTGGTATCGTCAGCGCTACATTTACAGGATCCGTGCTCGCCATCGCCGCTCTCGGTTCAGATCAAGTAGACCGTTGGAGTGTAGCGGCGGCCCCAGATCAACTTAATGATATTTCTGTCTCTAGTTATGATACTTTAGGTCAATGCGGCGCACGGCTATTGGGCTTTCACCTCCGATGCGCGAGACTGTACTTATGCGCAGATCACTCGGAGGCGCCACTGTGAAAACCGCTCGCCAACTCGAATATCGACTTCATCACCTCTGCATCTACGACGATAGACCGCGGGAGAGTATGTTCCCGTATCTGCGCTGGCATCACGGCATCACCAACTATTTCTCGGGTGCGGTATTCCATGTGACGGGTGAAGGGCACAGTGATTACACCTTCATGGGTTGCGGCGGGCGAGCCTATCAGATCCAGTTGGAGGCTCCACCCTTTCAGTTTGAATACGAGCGCAACTGGTGGCGTGATCATGGCAGGGGCTACAACCATATTTGCTGGATAACTTCCGACGCGCGAGCCTCAATGGAACAACTGCTTGCAAATGGCGCGACCGAGGTCATGCCCTTCGAGGAATTTCCAACCTACGATGGATTTGTTGTTCACGACCCGGAAGGTCGATGGGTGGAGATCATGGAATACACCGACGATATCTTCCGCGTACAGGAGTTCACCCACGCCCCATCAGGGGAGTGCGGACTGGAGATGGTGGGCAACGCCGAACTGTGCAGCGACGTGGACGCCATGGCTGAGTGGTATCAGAACGTCCTCGACATGCAGGTGCTAGAGCGGTTTGATCATGAAGACAACTCGGTGGTGGTGATGACAGATCGAGACTATGATCCGGTGGGTCGGCGGACCTTGTTCTTCTTGCACAACGCGCGACACGATTTTGAAAAAGCCAAGCTGGAGGCGCACGGACCTCATATTTCGGCAATTTTGTACCAGGCCAAAGATATAGAGCGAGCTTGGGAAGATGCCCTTTGGGCGGGCATGGAGCCACTTATGGGGCTGCATACTGACCCTATGACCGGGTTAAGAACGGGCCATCTCTCGGAACCTTGTGGTGGCAATACCATCATTCTCACAGAGCAATACGCACCCGCCCTCAAGCTGGCCACTGCAGCATGATTCTGGGTTTTGCGCACCCAGCTATTGTCGTTCAGAATCTGGATCGCGCCACAGACTTTTACTGCAATGCCTTTGGTTTTCGGCCCCTAAGCGAGGCATTTGAGAGCTGGTCAAATGCACCGCACATCGATGCCGCAACTGGCCTTCAGGGATCTTCCGTCCGAGGCCGAATGCTTGCAGGACACAACTGCTTTCTGGAACTTTTTCAATTTGATTCGCCCAGCGCTACCGGCCCCGAACCCGCTCAATTAAAAGCACATGAACCGGGTATACGCCATATCAGTTTTTTCGTCGACGATGTCGAGGCGGAGTTCAACCGAGTGCTGAGCTTGGGGGCAACGGCGTTGGGAACACCGCAGAAACATCAGGGCGTGACTGCGGTTTACCTTCGCGACCCTGAGGGCAACATCGTTGAGCTAGCGGAAGTGCCACAACCGGAAGAAGACCTCAGACAACTGCCCGGAGTGGATCGCCTCCAGGGAGACACGCGTGGCATTTGATCTAGCTCAAAAAACCGCCTTTATCACGGGCGGCGCCTCGGGCATTGGACTGGCGGTTGCCAAACTGTTTATTGAGCAAGGCGCAAAAGTAGCGATAGCAGACATCCAAGATCCTTCAACCACTGCAAAGGAAATTGGCGCGATTGGTCTTCAATGTGATGTGTCCAGCGAAACCAGTGTTTCCAACGCACTGACGTTGGCGCGCGAGTTGTTGGGCTGCTCCCTTGACATCGTAGTGCTGAATGCGGGCATTGGCGACGTCGGACCCACGTTGGAAAAGTCGGACAGTTCGCTTATCGAGCGCGTAACGGCAGTGAATTATTACGGCGTCGTCTACGGGCTCAAACATGCCCCTGGCGTGATGAACGACGACGGAGCGATCATATGCACCGCCTCGCTGGCTGCATTTGTCAATGTGCCCGGCTCGGCCATCTATTCTGCCTCAAAAAAAGCTGTCGTAAGTCTGACCGAAATGGCCGCTTTGGAGCTGGGGCCGCGTGGCATCCGTGTGAACTGCATCTGCCCGGGCTATGTTGACACCAATATGGGTAGTGGCGATGGAGGCCGACAGCTCTGCGAGGCGTTCACGGCTCTCGGCAGAATGGCGACCGTCGGCGATATCTCGGGGGTGTTTCTGTTTCTGGCTAGCGATGCCAGCCGATACGTCACTGGCCAGGCTATCAAGGTCGATGGCGGGTGGTCGGCGGGGTTGTCACTCCAGTTACTGGAACAGCTGACCGGCTCTGAAACCTCCCCCGGCTAAATGCGTGAATATCGCTCAATTGATCTCTCCTCTAGGCAAACCGAGGAACGCCGAATTGTCTGTGTCTGGCTACGGCGTCTCGAGGAACTTTTACATTCAGAAGCAGCACTCTATACATCAGCGCTGAAACGGTCGGGTATAAATAGAGAAACATTGGAAGAAAGCATCAACCTGAGCCAGCGAGATCTTGACCGGGTGCTCGCTCAAGTCAGGGTGTATCACCCCGACATAACGTTGAGACTGTTCAGTCGCGCTGAAATCCTCGATCTGGGCTTGGTTGGTTATGCCGCAATAAATAGCGAATCTGTAGGCTCAGCCTTGCAGATCATGAACCAATACCACAGCCTGGCCTCAGACCGTTACCTTGATGAATTGACTCGAGAAGGGGACACCGCGCGCATTACTCCAGCGCCGCTACCCGGATACGCCGACGACTTTCAGAATATTTGCGAAGACAGCTTTAGTGGCAACTGGCGTGCCCTGCAGTTGCTGCTCGGGCCAAATGCCAATAAGTCGAAAATTCGCATCCGACTCCCCTATGCTCAACCTAGGTACGCAGACACCTACCATGAGATTTTCGGCGATCACTGCGAATTTCAAAGTAGCACCGCGGGACTGTCTTTCCCATCCGAATGGCTCAACCGGCCTATACACTATGGCAGTGGCGCACTTTCCGATGTATACGCAGCGGTATGCGAGCGAGTTCTGGGGCCGGGGGAGATAAGGCAGGACATGTCACGACAAGTACGCCGCCTGCTGCTTACCCGAACCGGAGGTGACTTCCCCTCACTGGAAGACGCTGCCAGTGATCTGCGCCTATCGGCGGGACAGCTACGCAAGCGGTTATACCGCTGCGGCACCTCATACAAAAAGCTCGCTCTCGAAGTTCGCATGGATCTCGCCAAGCATTACCTGATGGACACAAGGCTGTCGATACAGGAGATTGCTTATTTGCTAGCCTACGCCGCCCCCGCCCCATTCAGCCGCGCCTTCAAGAAAGTACATGGAGTGGCACCGCAACACTATCGAGAAAGCAATAGCACTTCTGAATAAGCTCAAGCGGGAACCGCTCCTTCGTTCACCGTTGATTCCGATTGGGTAATGTAGAGATAGTGGGTAAGCGGATCGATATCAGCGTCGAAAGGGCACAGCGAGATCGCCTCAAAAAATAAAGAAAACAATTCGGCCTGAGAGCTCACGCCCAGCTTTTTATGGAATCGCTTCGCATATACCTTCACAGTGTTCACACTCAAACCCAATAACTCCGCAGTGGATCTTGTGGAGTGCCCCTTGAGCAAGAGATGCACCACCTCCCTTTCACGCTCCGTGAGATGGTCACGGCCAAAATTGCTAAACGCCTTTTTTAGAGGACCCGAAAAATTGACCTCTCCACCTGCAGCTGATTGATGGCGCTGGCAAAGCGCGGACAACACGGGAAAATAACCTGCCAGATTTGCGACGGCGTCTACAGCGTGGGTTTCGGGGTTCTTGTTGGCCAACGTAATCAGTACTGCGCTGCTGTTGCCCACCCTAATCAAAAGCAAAACCTCCTCGGACTGGCCGGTAACCGCGTAGTATTTTTCGTAGTAGGAGGTTTCGAAAAATTCATCTGGCGATATATCTGAGAGGGCATATACACCCGCTTCAGAGCTGTTAGCGTAAAGCGAATAAGCGGGGTCTAATCGGTAAGCCTCCTCTAACCAGCGACGAGTTGAGATGGAAGTGCTCAGGTCAGGAAGGTCAGCAAACAGGGGCACGGGCCGCTGATCACAGTCCAGCCATATGATGAGAGCGTGCTGATACCCAGAAATGTACTCGATCAGCCTAGCGAACTTCTCATAGAAGTGATCCAGAGCCAACGCTTCG
>CAZXGO010000088.1:3933-10474 GCA_964640035.1 uncultured Chitinophagales bacterium | reverse complement strand
AGGTTGGTGTTGGTGTTGATCAGTGCGGTGTTGAGGTTCTCACGGTTGATCTCGTTGATCAGCTGGCGTGTGAGGGCAGCCTCGGCCATCGTGGCTTCACGAGTGCGGTTGGCTTCTTGCATGACCAGCGCGTCTGTGCGAGCAGCAGCCAGCATGACCTGTGTGTTAGCGTCGTTGACGGCTTGCTTGATGGCAGCTAGAGCAGAGTCCGTGTGGAACGCTGTCTGCATTGCGCGGTTGTTGATGTCGTTGCTTTGTGCGACTTGTAGTTTGTAATTCTCGAACACACTGTCAGAAACTTTGGTGTTTACTGCCTGCACCTGTGCGCTCAGCGCATAGAAAGGATCTGTAGTGAATGCTCCTGTGATGTCAGCCATGTTAGTGGTCTCCTTAAGTTGAATTGGGATGGAACCATCCCGTATCTACTTAGAGCGATTCGGCCAAGAAAAAACCAGGCTGGAGCCTGGTCTAGTACTGGAGTGATCGATGCCTAGGAGAACCTGCTGCTTTGCTGTTCCAGTATGCCTTCAGTGATCAACGCGGCCAATTTCACGGCTTCGTCGAAACTGCGATCTAGATAGGACAAGTCTCGCACCCATTCTTCGCTGCGGCGCGCCAGCAGTTGGTTGTACCAGAACTCGCGTATGTTGTCCAAGATGTTGCCCACGTCGATGTTGTTCCAGCGCACGGGATTCATGGACGTGAAAGCAGTGGTCAGTGCCTGTGTGCGATCTCGCCAGGTCAGTAGTTTCTCGCCCAGCCAACGGTCAGCGGATGGATCGAAGTTGGTGGGAACCGTGCGCAGATAGTCCATGACACCGACCAAGGCTGTGTGCCAGGCCAGCAAAGAGGATCTCAGCATGTTGGAAGCATCGGGTCCGTAATATATGAAAAACTGGTTGGTGATGTCGTCGATGTTCTGCACCACCCAAGTCTCGGCCATGGCCAGTTCCGTAGACGAACTGTTCTTGGCCAGCAGGAAGTTCCTGGTGCGCCACACATAGTCGTTCCAGAGATCTCGGTTGGTGTCTCGCAGGCGTTCTACCGCAGGGGCCTCTGTGGGCCTAGGTGGTTCCATCACGGGTGATGCTGCCACTGCAGCAGCAGGAGTCTCTACGCGACGCTGGTATCGGAATCTAGGATTGTAACCCATGGCATCATAACCTAGCGTCGTTCTTGACCGCCAGGGCCAACTGGGTGCGATTCCTCACGGCATAGCGTTTGAGGATGGCCGACACATGTATCTTGACCGTGCTCTCGGATATGTTGAGATGCCGGGCGATGGCCTTGTTTGAGAGGCCGCGCTCGCACAGCAAGCGTTTGACCTGATCCTGTCGCTCAGTGAGGGCGATGCCTTCCGAACTCATCTTGGTGGATCTGGGTGCTGTCACTGCCTCGGTGCCTTCTCTGGGCCAGTATTCTCCGCTGCCATACAAGAGTTCTTCGAAGCACTTGAGATTGAGATTGTAGCCAAACTTGTCAGCGGGCAGCGCGAATCCTGCTACACCAGCGTTCTTGTAGGCTTTGGTCTCGGCCTTGGTCAAAGACTCGCCTATGCGTACCGCGATGCGCGATTCGCTGCCGGGGAATCTTATGAACAACAAGGTCTTGAGGGTGTCGATGATCTTGGCTGGTTCGAACTCAGCGATCTCTTCGTGCGTGAGCACTATGAGATCTGGTGCACGATCCATGTAACACAAGAACGCCACCATCTCGCGCAGGTCTTGCACACGATGCACGCGGAACTTCAATCGCGCTGATATCTCTTCCAACATGCTGGCGGGTCTGAACTCGGACACACGCAACACGGTCTTCTGTGGTGCCAATGGTCCTGTGTCTGTTTCGCTGGGACCATGGTATTTTATAGCTTCCATCTCACTACTCTCCTGTCTCCGAGACTGTTGTCTCTTTGACTTACTTAGATTGTCATTGCAGGGTTGATCTTCTACTTCGCGTTTATGCTAATACTTTTGCGTCGATGGTTCAATCCGGCGATTGTGGAGTCGTATAGCCCAGGTAGAGGAAAGAAAAAGTATTATAGTGTAGGCAGACCCTTGCGGCTTTAGTACTAGATCCTGCGATGATGTCATCGACCAAGGGTCTGTCCCCAACGGATGCGGTTCCAGATCCGCTCATGCATGAAATACAGCAGGAAGTTGACCACCAGCTGTATGCCGGCGATGGTGCCGGCCACGGAGAAGTCCCCGGCCACGATCATGCTGATTATGAAAGTGGCCAGGCTGGCAGTGATGCGCCAGCTGATCGCCTTGACTAGGCTGCGACCAGTGGTGTCACTCAAGACCCATTTCCTTCCTTATCTTGGTGGCAGAGATCTGCGTGATCGACTCGTCGAAGGTCTCTTCACCAGAAGTGTAGCCCACTCCGCGTCCCCAACCGATGTGTACGATGTTGGGCACCAGCATGATCTCGTACTGTCCTTGATAGATGGGATCCAAGTCACGGCGTATGAAGCCAGCCACTTGCTCGAAGCTGAAAGGATTCGAACCCTGCCAGCCCTGCACGTCGCGGATCTGTATGATCACTTGTCCGGTGCGGGCTATCAAGCGTTCGAACAAGGCGCGGTGCCCTGGGTGCCAGGGCTGCCAACGGCCCAACATCTGCACAGTCTCGCGGCGCCAGTCGAAAGTGGGTCTACGGCGGCCCTCTAGGATGTGACTGCCGATGAACTCGGCCCACTTCTCGGCATTTTGTTCAATGATGCGGAAGTCGTAGACGTCGGGTGGTGTGAACATGCGGTTGGTGTCAGCGAAACGTCCTTGATCGATGGTGTCCATCCAGATGGTCCAGTGCGGACAGAAGTTGTAGCGCATCTCAGGCAAGGGCGCCACGAAATCGCAGATCACGAAATCCGCCCTGCTGGCGTTGGAGATCTCGCGCATCCTTTTGCTCTGGCGGATGCGACCATCATGGCTGAAATCCCAGTCGTCGAACTGTTTGCGTATCTCGTCGGCGTTGTACCATTCCACACGGGCCGAGCTGGACTTGGCTGTTTCGTGATTGGCATGGAAAAAAGTGCTGTTTTCCTCTAGATATTTCTTCAATGCTGCGGCCATGTAAGTCTTGCCGGCTCCGGGCAATCCCATGATCAATATGCGTTGCATCACAGTCGTTCTCCTTTAGATATTAGTATTATACTATCTCCACTGGCTGGAAGTCAATCTAGCCAGGTCATCGACCCAGTGGTGTTCGATGGGTCTCAGGTATTTGGCGTTGGCGTTGTCTTCCAGGAACTCCTCGACCCTAGGGTCTTGCACCGCCACAGGGAAGTCGAGATCCTGGCCGATCTTGGCCAAGTAACGCTGGCGATACAAGATCAGCAGCTCGTGGCTCAAGTAGTAGATCCGTTCCAAGGGCAAACGCTGGTAGATCTCCAAGGCCATGGGATAGGTCTCTCCCGAGCGTAGGCGCTGCTCCTGCATGCCAAGTATGTTGCGATCGCGTCCGATGATGCCGTAGATCACGCGCAAACCCAAGCGTTCGCAGGCTTCACCAAAGGCCCTGATGGGTGGTATGGTGGCCTTGCCGTTGTCCATGTAAGGCACGGATATGCTGGTCACGTAGTAGTCGCTGACGCTCCAGTCAAAGTCAGCTAATAGGTTCACGTCGCGCCAGCACTCATTGAAAGGTTCGCGATCGTGTCCGATCCAGTATTCCTGCTGCAGATCCTGCCAACCCAACACGCTGGCATGCAAGCCCAGAACTTTGCTCCATAGGTGGTTTCCGGATCCTTGCGGACCTGTGAGTATGAGTATGGTCTTCATAGCTGGATCGCTGGCTGTTGTGCCGCTTCGCGCAGGAACTCGCGCGTGCGGTCAGTGATGATGCCAGTGGTCTGGAAACTGACCCTGGGGATCAAGCTGCCGTTGGCCGTGCAGTGCGGCACATGCCGCCAGGCGAAAGTGTGTATGTCACCAGCGCGCCAACCACGATATGTGTAGTTGCCGTATTGGTAGAAATGTCCAGGCTCCCAATCAGTGAGCATGACCACTACACGCATTATGTCCTCGGCAGGCACGTCACGATACACATCCAGCTTGTCGATGTGCAGGGTCAGCACTTCGCCAGGGAACTGTACGTGGACCCGGCTCTTGGGATCTTCCAATCCGATGGTGTCGCTGATCCGCTGCGTGTCTCCCAGTTCACTGGACGCGCCTGTTCTATGGCCCTGGCCACGGTGGGTGCTAGATCGCAGTCGAAGCGTCCGATGCCCTGCACGGTGTCCCAGCGCGGGTCCATGATGGTGGGGTCGAAATGGTAACGGCTGCGGCTCTTGGTGTATTCCCAGTTGCTGGTGTATTGTTCGGGATTCATGCGTCAGATCTCTATGGTGGGGGTTTTGCGAGCCGCCTTCAGGAACTCGCGGTATTCGGGTGTGGTTACGCCAGTGACCAACATGCTGACCCTGGGCTCCAGGCTAGCGTTGGCAGTACAATGCGGCACGTTGGGCCAGTCGAAAGTGTGTATGTCTCCACGGCGCCATTTTTCATAGGTGTAGTTGCCGTACTGATAGAAGTGTCCCGGACGCCAGTCAGTGAGCATGACACCCACGCGTATGATGTTCTCGGGTGGTGCGCGACGGTTCTCTGCGAGCTGATCTATGTGCATGGTGAACACTTCGCCGGGGAACTGCACATGGAAGCGCGTGGTCACGTTGGCCAGGCCTATGCGATCCACCATGGCCTGGAACTCGGGATACAGCTCGTCGATCACGCGGAATATCTTGGCGTCCTTGTGGATGCCAGCACGCTCTAGATCATACTCTTCGCGCTCGATGCTGGGGCTGACTTCTTTGCCGGGTATGGGGCTGAACTTCCTGGTGCGCCAGCTCACGGGCTCAGCGTCTGCGATGGCTCGGCGCAAAGACTCCGACCAGTCTCCTGAAAAGCGCCCTATGCCTTGTATGGTGTCCCATCGCGGGTCCATCTCGCGCGGATCGAAGTGATACACGCTCTTGGCCTTGGAAGTCTCCCAATGGCTTTTTGGGTCCGTCATGCGTAGTCTAGTCCTTTGTCTTTTTTCATGATGCTGCGGATCACGATGGCAGCCGCGATGATCACAGTGGTCATGAATATGGGCCTAGTGATCAAGCTCTCGAAGTCGTAGAGCTGCAGGGTCTGCTTGACATAGCTTTCCAGCTTTTCAGCCACCACGTAAGTGACCAACACCGCTGGACGCGATATGTTGAAGTATTTAAGCACCAGTCCCAGCAAGCTGCAGATGGCCAGGATGGCCAAGTCCTGCCAACCGCCAGTGTATTCCAGGTTGGCGTAGATGATGACCGCTATGATCACCGACGCGTAGATCCAGTAAGGCACTTCCAAGATCTTGACGATCCAGCGCATGAACACTATGGACACCAGGCCAGTGATGATGGCGCCGCCCACGAATCCCGCGGCCAGGCTCCAAGTGAACCGTGTGTCACTGATCAGAGCAGGTGTGCCCAGCTCGATGCCGAAGTAGATGCACAAGGCCATGATGATGGCCGCGAAAGGTGCTGCTGGTATGCCAAACAGCACGGTGGGTATCATGCTAGACACTTTCTGCGCGGAGTTGGCTCCTTCGCAGCCCAGCAAGCCCAAGGGGTTGCCGTTGCCGAACTTCTGTGTGGGATTCTTGGCCACTGTAGCGCCGTAGGCCAGGAAGTCTCCGATGGCTCCTCCCACGCCCGGCAGCAAGCCAGTGACGAATCCTATGAAACCTCCGCGCAGCATGTCGCGTCGCCAGATCCAGCAGTCCCGGAATCCAGTCTTGATCTGCGCCCAGTAGTTGTCCAGCACGGGTGGGCGATTCTGTCGCTCACGGAAGCCCCAGATCAGTTCAGGCAAGCCAAACAAGCCCGAGATCAAGGGTATCATCTGCACGCCAGCGCCCAGGTACTCCCAGCCGAAAGTCCAGCGGAACTCGCCGGTGCTGGGCTCTTGTCCTATCATGCCTATCCACAAGCCCAGCAACACCGCGATGAGGCTCTTCCAGGGATTCTTGCTGGCCACGAACCCCACACATGCCAGGCTCATGATCATGAACCCAGCGAATTCAGGTATCCCAAACCACATGATGATCTTGCCGTAGAGTGGCAGCAGCAAGAACGCCAAGAGTCCATAAAACACTCCATGGAACGTGGAGTCTAAGATAGCGATGCCCATGGCTCGGCCCGCTTCACCGCGTTGGGTCATTGGGTACCCGTCGATGACGCAGGCCGCCGTGGTGCTGGCACCCGGGATGCCAGTGAGTATGCTGGTATAGCTGTCAGCGGCAGCGCAAGCGGCCGTGATCGAAGTCAGGAACAGGATGCCCGCGTAAGGGTCTGACAGGAAGAATGGCGCCATGCCAAACACCGTGATCAGCGCGGTAGTGACCCCCGCGATGGGGATCACACCTATCAACAAGCCATACAAGCTGCCCGCTAGTATCCAGAGTGCGTAGGTCAGCATGGTTTACTTCTTCAGCAGCTCGGGTTTGAACACTGAAGGGAAGCCATAGGCTTCTTGGTTCCAGCGCACGGCCGCTTTGAGGGCGGGTT
>CAZXGO010000088.1:0-3861 GCA_964640035.1 uncultured Chitinophagales bacterium | reverse complement strand
CACCGATCACAGCGTTGCCATCGTTGCCCACGATCCAGCCATACTTGCCGGTGTCTTTTTCCAGGGCAGCCATGGTCTCGGCATCAGCCAACATCTTGGTCAGCGCAGCGCGCAGTTTTTCAGTGTTGGGGTTGCCTTTGTTGACCCACAGGCTCTTTTGGATCACATCACGCCAGTTGCGTGTGAGCCGGTAGGCTTCGTAGAGCTCACCTTCGGGCATCTTGCCCCAGAGCTTTTTATAGACATCTTCGAACTGCGTGCCCGGGAAGTTGGGGTCAGCGATCTGTTTCTTGGCTTTGAGATCATAGATGCCGTGGGTGAACCACACATGGTTGATCTTGCTGACTGATTCGTCGGTGTAGAACTTGAACCAAGCCGCTGGGCTTTCACGGGTGGTGTTGAACTCACCGCGCAGGAAGCCAAGGCGCTTTTCGTTGCCCTTGACGCCGTTGACCCAGGTCACGCGCTTCTTCCAGCAAGCCAAGTAAGCGTCGATCCGACCACCGGGCTGTGGGCCACACACCAGCATGGCCATGGCAGCACCATCGGGCTCGTAGCCGGAGCCACCGGCCACTTTGAAGTTGGTGGTCTTGGCGTCAGCGTCTCTGCGCTTGCCTACCACGATGTCCAGGTTCATCATGCCGATGCTGTCGTACTGGCGATAGTCATAGTCCACCTTGTCCAGCAGGAAGCTGACGCCGTTGCCGCCGTGTGCTACCATGATGGTCTTGGGGTCGTTGCGTAACTTGTTGTGGAACTCATTGAAGCCAGGGATGTCACGCGCACCAGGGATGTGGCGGATGACCACGGGCTCGTCGGTGAACTTAGAAAGTCCTTTGGCCACGATACCGGCCCACACCGAAGTGCCTTGTCCGGGACCCTGCGGTACGATCAGGGTGTATTCTGCTTGTGCAGCGCCAGTGAAGCCCAGCGCCAAGGCCACTGCTGCGGCCATGTGTTTGAATCGTTTCATCGATCTCTCCTTGTGTGTCCTTCTTGGACCTTTGGCAGCGTCTGTGTGTTTTGGTCGCATGCACGAGTCATGCGCCGCATAATTACTTGAGATAACAAAGAATCAAGATTTTTCGCATCTCCAAGGTTTTTACTTAGCCCCAGCGAAAAATTTTGTGAGACCAAAAGATTTTTAGCGAGACCACAGAAATCATGAACCAGAAGATCAAGTCATTGTTGATGGACAGGCTGCAAGACAGTTTCAGCCTGCCCAGATATCGCGACGTGCAGGCCGCTTTGGACCTAGACACGCGGGTGGACGCTTTGCCTTGGACGCCAGTGCGTTTCCGCAAGTTCCAGGATCTCATGGAGCTGACTCTGGGCATACAGCACGACTACTCGGGCACGGTGGCCGACATCGTCTGCGACCTAGACAGCCGCTACATGCATCGCTTCTTCAGCGAAGTGTGGCGCCCCAACACCGACACTTACCAATATTCGGGCTGGGCACTGGTGCCTGAGATCAATGGACTGGATCCTGAACATGTGCTGGACGTGGGCTGCGGCTACAACCAGTTCAAGGGGCGCATACAGAACTTGGTGGGCATAGACCCCTACAACAACAGCGCGGACTACATGGTGGACATCCTGGACTATCATGTGCCCGAACGCTATGACGCCATCATGGTCCTGGGCAGCGTGAATTTCGGCACTGCCGAGGACATCCTGGAGCGCATGACCCGCATCAAAGCATTGCTGGCGCCGGGTGGACGCATATATGTGCGAGCCAATCCCGGCATCGCATGGAAAAATGGACCGTGGCTGGACATTTTTCCTTGGAGTTTCGAACATGCCCGCTTGACTGCAGACCAGTTGGGTGTTAAAATGACTACTTTCAAGAAAGACAACAATGACAGACTCTACTTCGTCTACGAACTTGGCGCATGACCAAGCAGCACTGAACCGATATTTCTCGGAATATTGGGTGCCCAATCACCGAGACGGGCAGCTCACCAACCACGCACGACTCAGTAAAATGATCAAAAACACCGAGCGTGTGTTGGACGTGGGCTGCGGCCAGAACCCTTTCAAGCAATTGGGCGTAGACGTCTGGGGCATCGACCCAGCCTTCGACGAAGCCGACGAGAAATGCACCATCGAGGAATATCAGCCTCAGGAGCTGTTCGACGTGGCCACTTGCTTGGGCAGCATCAATTTCGGTGAAGAGTCAGTGATCTCGGCACAGATCGCCAAAGTGGTCAGCTGCCTCAAACCCAACGCCCGTGTGTATTGGAGGCTGAATCCTGGTCGCAAAGACCACCCGCATCCCGAGTGCGAGTCAGTGCCGTTCTATCCTTGGAGTTTTGAGCGCCTGCGTAATTTCGCTTACCAGCACGGTTTCCAGCAAGTGGAAGAATCCGTGGAACGAGACGATCACAGCATACGCTTGTTCGCTATCTGGGTGCGTTACTGACCCTGATTTTCGATCACAGTGATCAGGATGTCTCGGTAGATGTCCTGATCCTGGATATCCACACCGAAAACCTCACGCCCGAATCGGGCTCCAAACGGATACCACACCGCTGAATTACGGCTGGCGAAGGCTAATATAGCAGCGTTCTGGCGGCCTATCTCGGCCTGCATGCCCACGCTGTCCTGGTAGTGCGTGTAGTCGGGATAAGAGATGGTGAACCCGCCGGCCTGGTGCCACCACGCGAAACTGGTGTTGTCGGGCCTGTAGACCAGGATGGTCCAGTCTTCGGGATAGAAATTCTGCACGTCGTCGAGCTGATAGGCCCAGTCGTGGCTCTTTATCAGCCTGGTACCACCGGGCTCCAGCCAGGGTTGGTCTAGATAATCCGGGTCTGAAAGGTGCGCGCGATATTCCATGCCTGCTCCGAAATAAGCGCCGCGGTGTCCCGAGAACTGCCCGTGCGAATATTCGCGCTCAGGACGCCGATCTGAAGTGTTGAGCCCCAGCTTTTCTTCCAGGATCTGTGCTATGCCCGACCATCGCGATCCGGGCACGCCAGTGAAAAACAGTCTTTTAGGTAATTGTTTCATCATTTTATTTTATCTCTTCCTTCCCACGGTCATGAATCTGTGATATTGATCTAGATCCAGGCTGCCAGCATACATGAGATCCATGGGATATCGGGCCATGAGCTCAGTGACTGATGCCACGCCGTTGACATGATCCTCTTCGGGCCAGTCAGTGTTCTGCAATATCACTGTCTGCCCAGGCGCCAAGCCCTGGAACCAGCGGTCGTCGCTGATGTGTTCGGTGCAGGTGTTTATTATCAAGCCATAGCGTCGCAGATCCAAGTCATTGACGTCGGCCACCACCCGCTGATAGTGGGGATTCCTGCGGCGATAATGGCGGGCGATCACTGCTGCGCGCGGGTCAGGATCCACGTCAGTGATGTCATGATAGCCCAATCGCTCTAATAGCGCCGCGGTAAAGCCCAGCCAACCTCCCACTATCAGCACTGGCATGTCGGGCAAGCCCAAGCGCCCGATGGCCTGGCACAACCAGGATTTTCCTGCCATCTGCTTGATCCTGAAATGATCGCGCAATTCCGCCACTGATGTGGCGTCCGTGCAATCGGGTCCGAACAGCGCGTTGAAAAACACTGGTATCTCAGCCAGCACGCCGTCGTCCATGATCACTTCGCCGTGGTGTAGAGATTGTGGTAGTAGTTTGTCAGCCATGTGTAGTCATTTATCAAGAAAACATCCTGCCCTGAGGCCACGAAGGCTTCAGCGTCACAGGCACCGCGCCAGGCCCAGACTCCGTTGTTGACACCGTCGTCGAGATCCAGGGTGGAATTCCAGTCACTGAGGTAACGCTGGGCTTCGGTGCTGAGCGGCCGGCCTGCGATTATCGAGCTGCGCAGTTTGGCCACGTGG
>CAZXGO010000087.1:0-10509 GCA_964640035.1 uncultured Chitinophagales bacterium | reverse complement strand
TGTGTGTACGATACTGATATTCGCCAGCTTTGGCTTTATCAGCTTCGATGGTTTGAACGGTATATGCGACTAAGCGTCCATCGGGAGAAACCGCGATACTGCCCAACTGGGCAATGCGGGTCATATCAGTCATCGAAACCGGTTTTGAACCGTTTTGAGCGTGAACCTTGGTAAGACCAAGTAAAACGATAAGGCTTAGTACCAATAAGCGGATGGTGAACTTCATAAAAGTATGGCTTTGGATAGGGGAATGATCGGAAGTTCTCTATTTGTTTGGAATGATCCAAACGTGCTCATTTGTTCGGAATGATCCAAACGTGCTGATTTGTTTGGAATGATCCAAACGGCTAGGTTTGGATCTTCGGTTTCTTTCATTGTACCTTTGTTGCAAAACTATAGCTATGGACATTCTCACACATATTGATAAAATGATTGTGGTGGGCGATCGACTTTTGATCAAGCCCAAATCATCAGAAGGGATGACCAAAAGTGGTCTGTTTTTGCCTCCAAGTGTGGTTGAAAACGAGAAAATCCAGAGTGGCTATGTGATGAAGGTAGGTCCGGGGTATGCGGTGGCACCCCCTGTTGAAGATGATGAGCCCTGGAAAGCTTCTCACCAAGGACCAAAGTATATCCCGTTACAGGCAGAAGTTGGCGATCTGGCCATTTATCTTCAGAGTCAGGCCCACGAAATCCAATATGAGGACGAGAAGTATATGATTGTCCCTCAGCAAGCTGTACTCTTGCTGATACGC
Source organism: uncultured Chitinophagales bacterium (assembly GCA_964640035.1). GTDB lineage: Bacteria > Bacteroidota > Rhodothermia > Balneolales > CAYWCV01 > CAYWCV01. The sequence continues at coordinate 9,754 of CAZXGO010000087.1, read as the reverse complement.
GAGGAGTAGTAGAGATAATGATCCGAAGACGGATCAAGGCTTTGGTGCTATCTACCCTTCCCAGCGTACTTTAAGATCGAGGGGAATTTTACGTACTCCGACAGGCTTTTCGTCGCTCTTACCCAGGTAGAGTATCCCCATAGGAAAGTCATCATCCTCGAGGTTAAGCCAGGTCTTGAATTCAGGTCGTGCACTCATCCCCCCTGTTGACCAAAAGCAGGCGATCCCTTCAGATTCAGCGCCGATGAGGATATTTTGGATCGCACAGGCCACAGCGGCTTGTTCTTCCCACTCGGGCAAACGATTTCCGGGGCTTCGCTTCATGTAGACGACGATAATGTGGGAGGCTTTATCTCCCATGTGCAACAGTTTATCGAACTTGGATGTCTCAAACTGGGATTCGGGGGTATGCGCTTTATATAGTGCGGCATGTTCAAAGCAAAAATATTGCCTACGCTCCGGGCCGTACACTAAAAATCGCCATGGTTCGGTGAATTTGTGGGTTGGTGCCCAGTCGGCTAATTCCAGTAGATTTCGAATGGTATCGTGTGATAGCTGCTCGCCATTAAAGTGAGCCGGTTTGATGGTTCGGCGGGCTTTGATGATGTTTTGAAGATGTGTCGAAGCACTATCTGATGACATGACTACTCGTGGTTTTTGGGATAACTTCCCTAAAGATACACAGAAGTGGTATCTTTGAGGATGAACATCTCTCATATCCGTTTCGACTCACATACCGGCCTTGTTCCTGCCATCATTCAGGATGCTGATTCTGGAAGAGTGCTCATGCTTGGCTACATGAATGAGGAGGCGCTTCAAAAATCTTTATCCTCTGGCCTGGTGACTTTTTACAGCCGATCCAAACAGCGGCTCTGGACCAAAGGGGAGGAATCCGGTAATACGCTTCATCTTGTTTCTATCCATAATGATTGTGATCATGATAGTCTGTTGATCAAAGCGCATCCAAAAGGACCTACCTGTCATACACAGGAGATTTCCTGTTTTGACGCGGGTCAGTCTGGGCGCGTCGATGAGCAAGGCATTTTGTTTCTTTCCTATTTGGAGGCCTTGTTGAAGGATCGCAAAGCGCAGATGCCTGAGGGTTCCTATACTAGTATGATGTTTGCCAAGGGGCTGGACAAGCTCGCTCAAAAAGTAGGGGAAGAAGCGGTTGAAACCGTTATTGCCGCCAAAAATGAAAAGGATGATGAATTCATCTACGAAGCCTCTGATCTGCTGTTTCACTTGATGATGCTCTTGGTGGGCAAAGATATTGAGCTGGCAAGCCTCATCAAGGAATTGGAACGTAGACATAGTTGGAAATAGTAGCTCCAAACGAAGACTAACTAACGTTTTCATCGATGATAACCGTTTTTTCACCGGGCCGGGTCAATCTCATTGGCGAGCATACCGATTATAACGATGGATTTGTGATGCCTGCTGCCATCGATCGGGGATTGACCATGAAGGCTGAGCTACGTGATGATCGCCGCATCCGATTGATCGCCCGTGATAAGGGTCAGGAATTCGAGTGTTCTATCGACGAGGCCCTTCCTCACAGTGGATTAGGCTGGACCGACTACGTTCTTGGGGTGGTAGATCAGATGTGGAAACGTGGCATCCCCCGTGTTGGATTCAGCCTTGATTTTGGGGGCAACCTACCCATTGGAGCCGGTATGTCTTCCTCCGCGGCGCTAACTGGTGGGACGGCCTTTTGTCTAAACGAGCTACTTGATCTGGGTCTAAGCCGGCCGGAGATGGCACTCATTGCACAGGCAGCCGAGCACAGCTTCGTGGGTATTCGCAGTGGTATTTTGGACCAATATGCTTCACTAAACGGTCGCGAAGGGCATGCAATCTTATTGGATTGCCGCTCTCTGAAGGTCAGACCCCTACCCTTTCCCTCCGATACGATCTCCATTGTGCTGGTCGATACGACGATACGTCGTGAGCTAGTCGCTTCTGAGTATAATGACCGCCGGGCTCAGTGTGAGTCAGCCGTTGCAACACTGGCAGCACATTACCCGGTACATAGTCTGCGAGATGTGAGTTTGGAGATGATCGATCAGCATGCATCGGAACTGGATCCCATCACCTACCGGCGAGCCAGATACGTGATACAAGAGAACAAACGTACCCTGGAGGCCGCAGATGCCCTTGGCAGACATGATATGTCTGCATTTGGAAAGCTTATGAACGAGTCCCATCGGGGGTTACAATACGAATACAATGTGAGTTGCCCTGAATTGGACCTCCTCGTGGAACTCGCATTGCCTTTACCGGGACTCATTGGCACCCGTATGATGGGTGGTGGCTTCGGGGGATGTACGATCAGCCTGGTATACCATGAGGCCGTAGAAGAGTTCAGCGCTACGATTCAGCGCGCCTACTTGCAACAACGGGGATTAAACGCGAACATACACATCAGCAGTATAACCGGAGGTACTCATCTTATCTAGGAATCTGACCATGAAAAAGAACGTAACACTCAGTCTGGCCATCTTTACCTGGATCGTTCTCATCACCCAGCTTTCCATAATCGGTATCATTAAAGGATTTACGGGTGATTCTTTTTTTGAAGCATTCATCAATTTTCTGAGTTTTTTTCCGGTTGAAACGAATCTCGCTGTGGCGATGATCTTAACTGTTCCAATGGTGGTTAAAAGCGGATCCGTTTATAATTTCTTTGTTTCAAACGGGGTTCGTGCCATGGTGGTGGTCTATTCCTTTATGGTTGTGATGATCTTTGATCTGGTGCTCCAGGATTTGTGGGAAGCTGAGGGGATGCAATTTTTGCTCAATTACCTTATGCATAAGGTCATCCCGATCTTCTATATTATCTACTGGTTTAACGATAGCCCAAGAGCTCACCTAAAGTACAGCTTCAGTTTCCCCTGGCTTATCGCACCGGTGATTTATCTGACCGCCACACTCATAAGAGGGAATCTTACAGGGTATTACCCCTATCCGTTTATTGATGTCGACCGCATCGGCATGGCTACAGTCCTATATAATTCGGTCGGTATGCTTTTCCTGTTTTGGCTGGCATCGATCCTTCTGATTTGGATCGATCGAAGGGGTAAACGTACATCCTAATGTGATCCCAGCTTCCCTTTTCTGCTTTGATAAATGTAGGACACAGCCAACAGAATGAGTCCTAAGACCATAAAGGATACAATCCGGTAGGGAATTTCAAGAAACGATAGATCTGTGATGAAGATCTTCAGAATGGTGATACTGAACAGAAAGATGGCTGCATAGCGGGGAGCAGCCATTCTTCGAAGCATACCAATAGCAAAGAGAAGTACGCTGTAGGCTAGCCAGGCTATGGAACGGGTGAGTTCGATAAGATTATCCCGCGTGGTTGACGTTTCGCCTATCACGACCGGCATCCACCGCTCTAACCCGGTATCCACTTCGATGTTGAGCCAAACAAATCCCACGAAAACAGCGGCAATTCCGGCCAGGGCCCGTTGGTAATGAGCCTGAAGTGCAGAAATTCTGATAAATAAGCCCCAGAATAACCATGCTATAATGACCAGCGCGTACGCAAGGCTGCGATCATGAAAGATGAGGATATCTGGTCTGACGGGCTGAGAACCAAAACCAAAGAGTAAGATGGTGTTTGCAGCCATCATAATGATCGCTGCCGTTGCAAAAGGTGTGCTCTTGTAGCCGCGTACCATCTCGAGCGCAACAAGACTCATAATAGCAGAAAGTGCGATACCGATGTAGTCCTGATCAAGGGTATCGAAGACCCATAAAACCAACATTGCCGCCACAGCAGCCCAAACAGAAGGGATGAAGAGTTCCTCCCGACGCTGTTTGTAGACAAAGGCCACGAGCGAGGCATACAGAAATGCTGTAACTGAGCCAAAACTTACCTGTATCAGTAAGCTTTGATCGATCGTGGATGAGATGGTGATGTAGAGGGCATAAAATCCTGTTAAAGCGGCGACAATCCGATCGATCCATACCGAACGTTCTGAGCTGATGTAGGAATGAAAGACCTCCATACTCAAAAAAAGAAGGAGGATGAGGTATAGAAAAAAGACTTCCAGTGAAAAAAGCGTCACCTCGGAAGTGGAGTACCAACTAATGAGCAGGACAATAGCCCCAATCATAGGCGTGGGTCTGAGCCATTGCCACAGGGGTCGATACCATACCAGAGTGCTCAGGGCCAGGGTCACCAGCACAATATAAACCAATAAGGGTAGAACCGTCGTGGTCTCAGATGCAACCAAAAGGGGAACTAACCAGGCCCCTAAAGCAGCCATGAGTGCAACGGGCTGGGAATGGTAGTATAGAGAAAGCGCGACCGTCAGCAAAGCCACGACAATCAGTAGGGATATCCCAACACCAGAAGGAACCATCCGATAATACTGAGCCATGGCGTAAACAGTGATATAAAGTACAGATACACCAGCTGCTACCAGCACCTGAGACAGAACTGGCAATGATTTTCGGTGTACGATATGAGCCAGTCCCAGTAAAACTCCACCTCCGGCGAATCCTAAGACCACACGTACAGTTTCTCCGATCAGGTCATTGACAAAGGCATAATTTAGAGCATACGCTACACTGATGATGAGAGCCAATCCGCCCAGTTTGGCAAATAGATTACCTCCAATAAGCATTTCCCAGTCTGCCAGAGTACGAGGCAGGCTATACCAGGACTCATCCACCGTTTCGGTTTTTGGCTCAAGCCTGTGGAGAGCATCATCTGTTTCTTTGTGTACCTGAGAACTGGCTGTTGAACGAGAGCTTTTTTGGGTTTCGTTCTGGGCGATAATTCGCTTAATCTGATCTTGAACGACATCTAGTCGATCGTTAAGTGAGCGTACCTGCAAATAGAGCACAAATACGGCTGCCATCACCAATATCAGGAGCACAGTTGACATAAATCCTCCACCGGTATTTGCAATAAATGTTAGAATGCTGATCTTAAGGCATATCGGCCCCATTCTTTCAAGTATATAGAAAGTTATTGTCTTATGCTCAAGCTATTTTTTAAGCTCATATCGAGTGTTTTAGCCCTTTTTTTAGCTGCTTTCAGCTTTTTATTGTACTGGGGTCCAGGTCACTTACCGGAACCGGGAGAATATCCACAGGAGATACATGATTACGGTATGTCAGGCTATGATGCATCAACAGACACCACTAGAAGAGATAGTATCAGAGTGATGTCGTATAATATCGCTTATGGATTTGGGATGGGTTCGGATGGAACGGGTTACATGCCCAAAACAGCCGACCAGATAGAAGCGAATGTGCGAGGCATGGCCGATCGTATCCGGGAAGATGGGGCTGATGTTGTACTTATCCAGGAAATTGACTTTGATGCTGATCGATCCGGAAATATGGACCAGCTGAAAATGTTGGCCGAACTCACGGGCTTATCGTATGGGGCTGAAGCCGTGAGCTGGGATGCTAACTATGTACCTTTCCCCTATTGGCCTTTCAGCTATCATTTTGGTCGTACCAAGAGTGGTGGGGCCATTTTATCGCGCTATCCCATCGTTGAGAATAGGGTGATGATTCTGAACAAACCAGCTGAAAATGCCTGGTATTACAATCGGTTTTACCTGTATCGATTCCATCAGGCCGCTGGTATTGTTGTGAACCGTGACACCTTTTATGTGGTCAATAATCACCTTGAGGCCTTCAGTGCTGCCAATCGTATGGAACATGCCCAATCCTTAGCCGGGTATGTGGACGTGTTGAGTCAAAAACATCCCATACTGGCGATTGGTGGCGATATGAATGCTCTTCCAGTGGGATCCGTCAAAGTATCTGATTTTAACGATGACTCCGGCGATGACTACACGGGCGATCAAACCATGGAAATACTAACGAGTATCAATGGATTCACCGAAATCGCCCGGGGAGCTGATGCTTCCGACGTGAATCCTGAGTGGTATACCTTCCCTACAACGGTGCCGAATAGACGACTGGATTATATCTTCGTAAACAATCGATTTACCTTTAGTGCGCCGGGTGTTGTTCAGGCAGCGGGTGAGCTCAGTGATCACCTGCCTGTTGGGGTTACGATACGCTTTTTGCCTTAGCCAGGGTTTTACCTACGCCGATGACCTGTTCGCCTTCGCGAATGGCAAGTTGACCGCATCCTGCATCGATATCATCGCCACGACTGCGACGAACAGTAGCCCGCACATCGTAGCGTACCAGTTGGCGCAAGAAGGCATCCAGTCGATCTTCTTTGGCCCGATGCAAGCTCACGCCAGCGACATGGTTGTACATGATGATATTTACCTTCGAGGGTATCCACTGGGCTATCCCCGCCAGATGACGGGCATCCTCGCTGCTGTCATTGAATTGATCAAATAAGAGGTATTCGTAGGTGACCGCTTTGCCGGATTTGCTAAAGTAGTGCTCCAGGGCCTTTCTGAGGGCTCCTAAATCCAGTGATTCGTTGATAGGCATAATCTGGCTGCGCTTCTCGTCGGTAGGGGCGTGAAGGGAAATAGCCAAATTAAAGGGTTGTTCTTCATCTCCGAAGCGTTTGATCAAAGGAGCCAGACCCACTGTGGAGATCGTGATGCGTTTGGGCGATAAGCCTATGGTCTTGGCATCACAGATTGCATGGGCCGAATGCATCACCGCTTCGTAATTATGCATAGGTTCGCCCATGCCCATATAGACGATGTTGGTGATCCGTTTACCGTGTTTTTCGAGTGCGTAATCATTGATATGAAGCACTTGATCCACAATCTCACCCATGGTCAGATTTCGGAGCAGCCCCATACGTCCGGTAGCACAAAAACTGCATCCAAACATACAGCCTACCTGACTCGAAACACAAACAGTAAGGCGATCTGCCACGCCATCATCGAAAAATTCGGGGATGAGTACCGCCTCGACGAGACGCTGGTCTTCCAATTGAAACAGGAACTTAGCAGTACCATCTTTAGAAATCTGACGGCTAGCCTCGCTTGCCCGGTAAAAACGGGTCTCTGTTTTAAGGCGCTCACGCAAGACTTTAGGCAGATTCGACATCCCATCGAAATCGGGGACCGTGCTTCCAAAAACCCACTCAAAAAGCTGATCGGCACGGTAGCGTTCTACACCCATTTCCTTGCACAGCGCTTGAATTCCAGCGCGATTGAGTGTTTTCAGATCGGTCATAATTACTTATGCGGGCTTCTGTGCGATGACGATGAGACCGGTCCCACCCTCGTTCGAACCGACCATGTCGAGGGCATTCATGAGCAATCCGGGAACCAAGGCCACAAGGTAATAGAAAGGCAGTACCAGGATCCAGCCAAAGCTCTGATTCAGGAGTTGCATCGGCCATTTGATCAGCATTTTCCAAGCTATCGAACCGGGCCATCCGTAGGTGTACATCGATGTTGTGATGGTAAATCCGGCCGACTCCAGTTTTTCTCGCAAATCTTCCACATTATAGCCATCACGGACGTGTTCACCGATAAAACTTTCATCGCTATCATCATCCACATCCGAGCCCCCCTGATCCGACGGGGTGTTTACAAGGACATACCCACCGGCACGCATCGATGCATAAAGATTGCGAAACACTCCCCGATCATCTTCGATATGCTCCATCACATCAACGCTGAGTACCAGGTCATAGACGGGGTCGAAGGTGTCGCGGGTTAAGTCAGCCGTTTGGAGTTCCACCCTGTCGGCTACGCCATAGTGTTTCAAAAAGCGTCCCAATGCCGTCAGATAGTCGGTTTTAACATCGACCGCCAGGATGCGTGCCGACGACCACCGCCGAAGGATCCACCAGGTATACTGACCAAAACCGGTACCTGCATCTAAAATATTTGGGGAGTTACCTAGTTGTGACAATAACTGACGTACTTCTCGTTTCACATACCATGTACGCAAAAAGAAGACTCCCAGAAGGGCATAAAAGACACGCTGCAACCAGGGCCGGCGATTAAAGATACCACCCAGTCGGTCTTTAATGGGATCGTAGTTCATCGAATCAGGTTGAAGATCCTGCCAAAGCGTGGTAAGAAACGTTCGGCATCCCAGGAGAAGTAGAGCATCACCGCTTTACCGACAACATGGTCGTCGGGTACGAAGCCCCAAAAACGACTGTCTTCGCTATTATCACGGTTATCGCCCATGGCAAAGTAATAGTTCTGCTTGATGGTGTAGGTGTTGGTCCGCTCTCCATTGATGATAAACTCATCACCTTCAACTAAAACGATATTTCCTTCGTAACGGGTCAGAATGTCACGGTAGAGATGATAGTTTTCAGGAGTTAGAATGATCTGTTGACCTTCGTAGGGAATGACAACTGGAGGGAACTGATCAGTATTTCCAACAATACCCTTACTAAAATAGAATCCACTACTTTGGCCAAATAGATTATAGTCAGATGGATTCACATACAATTGGACGAGCTCCACTTCAGGCCATGTACTTACCTGGGCAGCTTCTTCCTTGGTCATGTTAATGACAATACTACCCGAGTTGGTGGTTCCGATTACACTACCACCAGCTTCAGCAATCTTTGTAGGACTGATTCGAGCCTGTCCCGAGGTGAAAACCTCATGGAAAAACTGAATTCCCGGTTGTTCATCGATTTCCTGACCATTCACCTTGAGTACTTTGTTGGTGATTTCAAGGGTATCTCCAGGCATGCCAACCGCTCGTTTGATGTAGTGTGTTCGTGCTGAGATCACCTTGTCTTCGACGGGATAATTGAACACAAACACATCATTGCGTTTGATGGAGCTGAAACCAGGGATGCGAAACCAAGGCAAGGTGAGATTTGGGATATGTATTTCCGTGAATGGTACAGACACACTCATCGGGGTACGAATACCGTAATGAAGCTTTGATACGATTAGAAAGTCGCCCGTGAGCAAGCTGTCTTCCATCGATGGCGTTGGAATGCGAAAGGCATCGAAGAAGAAGGTTTTAAGGATGAGGGCCACAGTGGCAGCATATAAAAAAGCTTCCAACCATTCGCGCAGCGCTGATTTTTTTGTATTTGGATCGCCTGCGTTCTTCTTTTGGCGCTCTTTGCGGCGGGATCCCGTGGTTTTTGATTTCATACCTTATTTACCGTTTAGGTGCTGTGGTTCGGTCGTATTTGAATGAACCATTTTTATACTCGACAAGATACCACCCTTCAGGGATAGGTTTACGGGTGGCGCGGTCTCGTTCATCGAGGGCAAAATAATAATCGTTGTATTCACCCAAGGTTTGGGTACCCATGAGCATTTTATTGAGCTCGCGTTTGATCTCAGGCATCAAATCCACAAAACGTGGGAGTCCGCCGTAGGTTAACCCGTTTGAGAAGGGTCCGTTGGGGTCCAGGATCACCATGGGGATGGAGTCGTTGATTTCAAACCAGTACTCAAACTGGATGTATTTTGCCGGACGAAAATCAGCTTCAGCCATCATATCGATCACGTTTTTGGTTGGCGCACCAAAAACGGCCTGCATGCGGGCACGTACTTCCATCGTAGGGATATTGTCGATGGTCTCGTTGTTTTGTAGTCCGCGTCCGGTGAGATTGCTGGTGTTGTATTTTCGGAAGAATGCAGGGAGTTCAGATTTTTCAATCTTTCTGAATTTAGGGGCAGCAAAAGCCGAAAACGGCTGTGCCAGTAGTTCAGCAGAGGAGCTCAGCAGGAAAGCGACCAATAGGAAGAGGAGTTTTTTCATTAGTTTTGATCCATTGAAAGTACAGCCAGAAACGCTTCTTGTGGGATTTCAACGCTACCCACCTGTTTCATGCGCTTCTTACCTT
>CAZXGO010000086.1:4619-10646 GCA_964640035.1 uncultured Chitinophagales bacterium | reverse complement strand
AAGGCAGCAAGGCAGCAAGGCAGCAAGGCAGCAAGGCAAAGATTATGGCCTTGTTGTATACGATGCAAGTTATGTATGACATCTTGTTAAATTGATGCGATGATGCCTTGATCATTTGTTGCCTTGATTTTCTGTAAAGATTTTCCAATTGATAAAAAACCTACCCAACATTCTTAGTATCTCCCGAATGCTGCTCACGCCAGTGTTCGTGGTGATGTACGTCCAGGAACAAGAGTTTTGGAGTGCACTAAGTATTGCTGTGTTTGCGGTAGCTGCCATCACCGACTTTTTTGACGGATACATTGCTAGAAATTATCAGGCTCGTTCTTCGTCCGGTGATTTCTTGGATCCGCTGGCAGACAAGTTCCTGACTATGGCTGGTTTTTTATGCTTATGGTACATACGCCCGGATCAATTTCCACTGTGGGCAATCGCCATCATTCTCCTCAGAGATATTGGAACGACGCTGCTCCGTGTTGTTAAAGGATCCGAGTCAAAACCATCGGTGGTTACCAGCCGTTTAGCAAAATGGAAAACTGCTATTCAGATGATCTTTTTATATACCGCGTTGATCGTTGGTGCCTTTGCCAGTTCAACGATTGAATTGGGCGAGCTGGCCCGAAGTATTCTCGATTCCGGCTTTTACTACTGGTCGTTAATCGCCGTAATGATACTTACGGTGTGGTCAGGGCTGGAGTATCTGAAGAATTAGATAAGGCAGCAAGGCAGCAAGGCAGCAAGGCAGCAAGGCAGCAAGGCAGCAAGGCAGCAAGGCAAAGATTATGGCCTTGTTGTATACGATGCAAGTTATGTATGACATCTTGTTAAATTGATGCGATGATGCCTTGATCATTTGTTGCCTTGATTTTCTGTTGCCTTGTTTTTTCTCTTTTTCATTTCTTTTTTTCGTATTTTTCTAGGCTAGTTAGGGACATTTTTTACCCCAGAATTTGAGTTGGGGATTTTATTTATTTGCGAATTTTTCGATGATCATCGATAACCAATTTTCCAAAAAGCTGGCGAAGGCGCTCCTGGAAATAAATGCTGTAGTACTTCGTCCATCGGACCCCTTTACATGGTCATCGGGATGGCATTCGCCCATTTATTGCGATAATCGTCTTACTTTACTGTATCCAGAATTGCGTCGTGATATCGCCTATCAATTTTCGAAATTCATCAAAGAAACCTATCCACAAACGGAAGTTATCACTGGAACCGCGACTGCAGGTATTCCTCATGCTGCATGGGTTGCTGATCAGATGAATCTGCCCATGGCCTACGTGCGCGCAAAAGCCAAATCGTACGGCATGGGTAACCAAATTGAAGGTGGGGTTAAGAAAGGTCAAAAGACCGTTGTTATCGAAGACCTAATTTCTACTGGCGGATCCATCATCAGCGTAGTGGATGCGCTGAATTTTATCGGCGCCGATGTGCAGGGCTTATGCACCATATTCACCTATGGTTTCGATGTGGCCAATCAAAAATTCAAGGAACATCATCTCCAGGTGCATGCGCTCACCGATTATACCACCCTAATCGAAGTAGCTGTTGAGATGGGATATGTAAAAGAAGCTGATTTGGCGCTTCTCGAGCAATGGCGTAGTTCTCCAGAAACCTGGACGGGCGAATAACTGCCATTTTGTCATCCCTTCGCGATTTCTTACCTTTGTATTGAACCAAGATCTTCGATTTAATATGAGTGGTAAGCGTTTTTATATCGAAACCTACGGCTGTCAGATGAATTTCTCTGATACCGAGATTGTGAACGCCATCATGGCCGAGCAGGGTCACAAGGCCGTTGAAAGCCCCGATAAGGCTGATATTATCTTTTTGAATACCTGCTCGATCCGCGATAATGCCGAAAAGAAGATCTGGGATCGTCTCAAACATTTCCGCGGTATGCATCGCCGTCGCAAAGATCTGACCATCGGCGTATTAGGCTGTATGGCAGAACGCGTGCGCGAGCAGTTCCTGGAAAAGGAAAAACTGGTGGATATCGTCGTCGGACCCGATGCATATCGGGATATTCCTAATCTGCTAGCACAAGTCGAAGATGGTCGCAAGGCGGTCAATGTAATCCTCTCCCTCGAAGAGACCTATGCCGACATTACACCGGTACGTACCGTGGGTAATGGTGTAAGCGCCTTCGTAAGCATCATGCGGGGCTGCGACAACATGTGTTCGTTCTGTGTTGTGCCTTTTACCCGTGGACGCGAGCGCAGCCGGGAGTTTGCCAGCATCATCGATGAGGTGAAAGATCTGTATGATCGCGGATATAAAGAAGTCACCTTCCTGGGTCAGAATGTGAATTCGTACGTAGATGGCTCCAAGCGCTTCGCTGACCTCATGGTGGCTTCGGCTGAGTTGGCTCCAGAGATGCGTTTCCGCTTTTCAAGTCCCCATCCCAAGGATTTCCCAGATAAGCTACTGCAGGCGATACGCGACTACGACAACCTCTGCAATTACATCCATATACCTGCACAATCGGGTTCTACGTCCATGCTGGAGCGTATGCGCCGCCCTTACACACGCGAGCAGTACATCGACCTCACCCGTCACATGAAAGCCATGATCCCGGGGTTATCGCTATCCACCGACCTGATTGCAGGCTTCTGTGGTGAGACCGAGGAAGAGCATCAGGATACTTTGTCTTTGCTACGTGAAGTCCGCTATGACCTGGCCTATATGTTCGCCTATTCTGAAAGAGATCGAACCCTGGCCGCACGTAAATATGTGGATGATGTGCCGGAGGAGGTAAAGCAGGCTCGCTTATCGGAGATTATCACCCTACAGCGCAGTATTGTGCACGAAAATAACCAAAATGAGATCGGCAGACGCCATATTGTACTCGTGGAAGGTTTGAGTAAACGCAGCGACGAGCAGATGAGCGGACGAACCGATACCAATAAAATGGTGATCTTTGATCGTCGCGATTTTCAACCTGGCCAGTATGTGGAAGTAGTGATCAACTCCGCGAATTCGGCCACTTTGATTGCTGATCCCATTGGATCAACCACACTACACGAGTTTAACCGTGCGGCCGTAACCGCCTGAGGAGTGCGGCATGGATAGAGAAGTTTTTCAGGAAAAATTTGGTATCACGGGTGAGAGTCCTGCCATTCGACAGGTCATCGATAAGATCGTCCAGGTTTCTGCCACCGATATCAGTGTATTGCTACAGGGTGAAAGTGGCGTCGGAAAGGATGTTATCGCACGTGCGATTCACGGTTTGAGTCACCGCAAACATAAGCCCATTGTGATTGTAAACTGCGGCGCCATCCCCGAGGGAATCATCGAAAGCGAGCTTTTTGGTCACGAGAAAGGCTCCTTTACCGGTGCCCATGAAACCCGCCAGGGTTATTTTGAGAAGGCCAATGGCGGCACCATCTTTTTGGATGAAATAGCCGACACCCCAAAAAACATCCAGGTTAAGCTCCTTCGGGTCCTCGAGTCGGGCGAATACTTTCGGGTGGGTTCTGCCGAAGCACGTAAAACAGATGTTCGTGTCATTGCAGCATCCAATAAGGATCTTATCAACAGTGTACATGATGGAAGTTTCCGTGAGGATTTGTATTACCGCCTGAATACCGTGACCATCCGAATTCCGGCCTTGAGAGAGCGTCAGGAAGATATTTTGCTCATTTTCAGGAAATTTGTCCAGGAGTTCTCCGCGAAATATGATTCCGTTTTTCAAGGATTTTCTGATGAAGCCAAGGCCTTATTGATTGCCTATCGCTGGCCGGGCAATATCAGGGAGCTTCGTAATGTAGCCGAGCAGTTGGTGGTTTTGGAGAAGTCGAAATTTATAGACGCTGAGATTCTATCCAGATATCTCACCGGAAGGCAGAAGCAAGGTCAGGTCGATAATCTTCCAAGCCTGATGGATACCCCGGCAGCCTCTGGTTTTGGGGTGTATCCTGACGAGCGTGGAGACTGGATCTGGCGGACGCTGCTCGAAATGCGTCACGAGATCCGAGAACTTCGTCACATGCTGGCGACGTACCTGATGAGCCAGACCGGTGCATCTCCTGCACGCATGCCATTGCGTTTACCACCAAGCACACAGCAAGCATGGCCTGCCAGCGACACTATTAATATTGAACACGATGTTCCGCTGGGGGTTCAAGGGATGCCCGTAGCGGAAATTCAGGCGAATGATCGCGAAAAAGGGTTCAAGGATTCAAACAATGATGCCTCTCTACCAAGTCTCGAACAGGCAGAGCTCGAACTCATCAAACGCGCCCTCGATGAGTATGCGGGTAACCGGCGTAAGGCCGCAGAAGCCCTGGGGATTAGTGAGCGGACGCTGTATCGCAAGATTGAGCAGTACGGATTGCAGTGACAATCATTGACAATCATTTTCAGTTATTTTCAATGAGTATCAATTATTTTCAATCATCAGGAATTACCTCTGGGGTTGAGGCTTGCTTAGCTGATTGTATCCTTGATGATGGTCATATGAAAAATTCTAAACTCTGATCTGTATTTTAGTAAAAGACGATCAATCGGTTTGACCGTCATGGATCATCACTGTTATTTATTGTTATTCATTGTTGATTATTGTTAATTATTCAATATGACTCAGTCGCGCCTTTTAATCGTTGCTCTCATATTCACGCTAATCGTCGGCGCGACTGCCTGTTTTCGCTATTCGACCACAGGTACGTCGATTCCGGCCGATGTGAACACGATCTACATCCCTTTCTTCCCGGACAACTCTAGCGGTGGAATTGCAAATCTAAATGAACTGATGTACCAGGCCTTGGTCGACCGATTCACGCGACGTAGCCGTCTTCGATTGGCCGACAGTCCGGAGTCGGCCGACATCGTGCTCGACGGTGCCATCCAGAGTTATAGCAACCGTCCGTTCAGCATTGGTGCCGACCAGGCCGCGCGCCTGAACCGCGTGGAGGTCGTGATCCGCGCCAGCTACCGCTACACCCGCGAGCAGCAACCGTTGTGGGATCGTTCATTCACCGGTTTCAGTGAATATGATCCTACGGCCAATGCACTGGATGGTGAATCGGCTGCCGCGCGCGCTGCTGTTGAAAACCTGGCAAATACGATCTTCCAGGAGTCGGTCGGTAAATGGTAGGTGGTCAATCATTTTCAATCACTTTCAATTATTTTCAATCATTTTCGATCAGTGACAATCGTTCAAGATTGAACTGAAGTACTGATGGTTTGATTGGGTTGATAATTTGAAGATTCGGTCGAGGCGATGTAGATAATATCCAAGTTGAATGACAGCCTCATACCTGCATATCACAACACCTATATCGAGGAAAAGATGTGTATTGGTGTTACGAGCCATAGTTTAACTCCTTGGCGGGAACGGGTCAAAATGAAGTAAAATGCGACGGAGTGGGCACGACAAGGTCATCGATAGGACTTCATTTCAAGCGCTCGCGCTGATTCTAGGATCGGGGATCGGGGATCGGGTGATTGTAAGCGATTGTACGAGATTGTATGAGATTGTATGAGATTGTAATCGGCCACTTGTGCGACGTCCGTCCCTTCACTACATTCCGATTCCACCGGAAACCAAGTTCAATCCTATTATGCATCGTCTCATCCTTGTATTAACTGTCCTGCTTCTGAGCAGTGTTTATTCTTACGCCCAGGGAACGCGCATCCTGCGTATGCCTTCAGGCTCACAGTCCCATATCGTTTTCGTGCACTCGAACGACCTATGGGTAGTGGCACGTGAGGGTGGCGATGCCCGTCGTCTGACCACCGCCATCGGCGCTGAGGTGAATCCACGTCTGTCGCCCGACGGCAAGACCGTAGCCTTCACAGGCCAATATGAAGGTAATATGGATGTGTTTATCGTTCCTTTTGAGGGTGGAGAGCCTAAGCGCCTCACCTGGCACCCCGGACCAGATATGGTGACCGGGTGGACCCCCGACGGTAAGAATATCATCTTCACCTCTACACGCGAGGGACATCCTACCGCGACGATCAAATTTTTCCAGGTGCCGCTGACAGGTGGAACACCATCCGCTATGGTGGTACCTCAGGCCTCGA
>CAZXGO010000086.1:0-4609 GCA_964640035.1 uncultured Chitinophagales bacterium | reverse complement strand
ATTACCGCGGTGGACAGGCTCAGCCCATCTTCGTGCTCAATCTTCGTAATTATGAACTCAAGCGCACGCGTCAGGCCGACAATGAGCGTCATGTGCATCCGATCTGGTTTGGTAATAAGGTCTATCATTTAAGCGAGCGGGATTTCGCGAATAATGTGTGGTCCTACGATCCTCTAACCGGAGCTGAAGAGCAAATTACCTTCCACAAAGACTTTGATGTGAAAAATCTCACCAAAGCAGGCGATCGCATCGTTTATGAGCAAGGTGGATATCTTCACCTGCTGGATCCGGCCACAAAGCAATCCCAACAACTTACCATCCATGTACGCGGCGACCTCAACTGGGCCCGTGAACGTTGGGTCGATGCCTCAGCACCACAGCTGATGAACGCCAAGCTCTCCCCTACCGGCAAGCGAGCCTTGTTCGAGTTTCGTGGTGAGGTCTTTACCGTTCCTAAAGAAAACGGCGACTGGCGTAATCTCACTCAAAGTTCAGGCGCGGCCGATCGCTATCCGATTTGGTCGCCTGATGGGAATTCTATTGCCTGGTTCTCGGATGGTGACGGGGAATATCATTTAATGATTGCTGACCAATCAGGTCTTACAGCGCCCAGAAAGATCACCCTTCCTCATAAAAAACACTATTTCCGTCCAGATTGGTCGCCCGATGGTAAGTACATTGCCTATACAGACACTGATTACCGTTTGTGGATCGTCGAATTGGCCTCTGGCAACACCACTCGTGTGGATGCTGATCGGATTGCTCACCCGAATCGTACTCTGAATCCGGTGTGGTCGCCCGATAGCAAGTGGATTGCCTATCCTCGCCTCCTGGATACCGAGTTCAAAGCGTTGTTTGTGTACTCGCTGGACCAGAAGAAGGTATTCCAGGTGACCGATGGCATGGCCGATGTGACAAGTCCAGCCTGGGATGAAAACGGCAAATATCTATACTTCCTGGCCAGCACGAATTTTGGACGCAGCAGCGGTTGGCTGGATATGAGCTCTTATGATAGCCCGGTAACCCGTGGGGTCTATATGGCGGTGTTATCTAAGTCAACGCCCTCTCCTCTACTGCCCATGAGCGACGAAGAAGCTGGCAAAGTCGATGAGAAAAAAGAGAGTGGCTCAAAGGGAGCGGTGACAGTAACAATCGATATGGATGGTCTTCATGATCGAATTCTTGCTTTGAACATGCCGGTACGTGATTACTCCGCATTGGATGCCGGTAGTGAGGGACAGATTTTTGTATCGGAGACGGTTGCGGGTCAGCAGGGATCGGTTGTGCACCGCTATAGCCTTAAAGACCGTAAGGCAAGCGAATATATGCGTGGTGTGAATTATCTCACAATATCCTTTGATCGGAAAAATCTCCTCTATCGTGCGAACTCCACCTGGGGTATTGTATCAACCTCCGGTTCGCCAAAAATGGGTGATGGGCGTCTTGATCTGAGTGGCATGCGCATGAAATTAAATCCTCGTGAGGAGTGGGAGCAGATCTTCAGAGAAGGATGGCGGAATATGCGGGATTTTCTCTACGTCGATAACCAACACGGAGCTCCATGGGATGATGTGTTCAAATGGTACTATCCATGGCTGAAAGATGTGAATCATCGCAGTGATCTGTCGTACCTCTTAGATATTGTATCTGGCGAGATTGCCGTGGGTCACTCATACGTGCGTGGGGGTGATGAACCGAATGTGGAGTCTATTCCTGTTGGTTTACTAGGTGCTGATATTGAGATTGCCAACAATCGATTCCGAATCAAGTATATTTTGACTGGTGAGAGCTGGAATCCAGAACTCACGGCACCGATAGCCATTCCAGGGGTAGATGTCAAGGTAGGCGATTACATTTTAGAGGTAAATGGGAAGGCATTGACAGCCGACATGAACTTTTATAGTCTCTTTGAGGCCACGGCGAACCGTCAGACGGTGCTGAGGGTCAACAGTCGCCCAACGAGTGAGGGTTCGCGTCTGGTCACTGTAGTTCCGATTAGTAATGAATCGGGTCTGCGTTCGCGAGCATGGATCGAAGGGAATCGTCGCAAAGTGGATGAGCTCTCGGGGGGCAAACTGGCCTATGTGTATGTACCAAATACGGGCCAAGGGGGATATACGTCATTTAACCGGTACTATTTCAGCCAGCAGGATAAGAAAGGCGCCGTGATCGACGAGCGCAACAACGGAGGCGGATCGGCCGCCGATTACATTATCGATGTACTGGCGCGACCATTGGTTGGATATTTCAATAACCGTACCGAATCACGCAAGCCATCGACCTCACCGATCGCAGGTATCTGGGGTCCAAAAGTGATGATCATCAACGAAATGGCCGGTTCTGGCGGCGACCTTATGCCTTATATGTTCCGCGAGCGCAAGATTGGTCCCCTCATCGGTACCAAGACCTGGGGCGGATTGGTCGGTACCTGGGATACACCGCGATACCTTGACGGTGGTTCGATGGTAGCCCCACGAGGTGGATTCATCGATGCAAATGGAAATTGGGCCGTCGAGGCAGAAGGTGTGGCTCCCGACATTGAAGTGTTCCAGAATCCAGCCGATGTGATCAAGGGCCGTGATCCACAACTCGAAGCTGCTGTGAAAGAAGCTCTACGCCTGCTCGAAACTCAGGAGGTCAAGCTCAAACCCGAGCCAGCACCACCGGTGAGATGGAGAAGACCGGGGCAGTAATCAGGGATCGGGGATCGGGGATCGGGGATCGGAATTTTTGTGGGAGTGGTGGCTTAATTCAATTGAAATAGTAATTAAACCACCACTTTCATGTATACACACCATAATCTAGATGCTTGGAAACGATCAATAAGATTAGTTACAGATCTATATGTTACAACTCAAGCCTTTCCAACTGAGGAGAAGTTTGGGTTAATAACTCAAATTCGACGATGTGCCGTATCTGTTCCCTCAAATATTGCTGAAGGCGCGGCAAGAAAGAACTCGAATGAGTATGCTCACTTTTTGAGAATATCTTTGGGGAGTTTAGCTGAGCTCGAAACTCAGTTAATCATATCTCACCATCTAGGATACATCGATCACAGTACCTTATCAAAATTACTAGATGAACGCACAATAATAGCCAAACAGCTTCAAGCACTTCATCGTACCATCCAAAACAAAACCATCAAGTAAAACTGATCCCCGATCCCCGATCCCCGATCTCTGGTCCCCGATCACTGCACAGGTAATTTCACTTTCGTCCCGGCAGGAATCATCGTCGAGACTTGTACCTGATTAAGAATAGCCAAGTCTTCTGCCTTCATATTATTTGGCAAAGGATTCGGCAATAACTCACTGAATCGGGTATTGCGTTCAATTGTTTTGATTTGAACACGAACCGGTTTGATATCCAGGATACGCTGATCTTTTAGCGGACGAAAACCCTTCGAAATGTTTTCTATGAGACCGCGAAAACTGATAAAATCGTCGGCAGAGGTATATCCTACAAACCGGTAGGTCATGCCCTCATGCTGAATGCCGCTGATACTAAAGCGATACTTGGAACTATCGTTACCACTGGCTTCGGTGATCATTTGGTATGCACTCAATCCATTGATATTGAGGGGTCCGGAGGAAACTGTAGTCATTCCCTCCTGCTTACCAAACTCTTCAACCATACCCTGAGGGGTTTTATCGGAGGCTACCTGCATCACAACGATTGCCTTTTGATCTTTATCTACGACATATACTTGAGCACTTTCGTTGACCAGGATCCAATTGGATGGTACAGGAAATAAAAACTTGAGATCTGGATGATAAAAATTTCCGTTTTCAACGAATCCTTCGCGAGGGTTTTCGCCAAGGTTCATATCATCAATCAACGACAAAAACTCATCTTGCCCCACTTTTTCAAGGTTCAAACCCTTATTTGCCCATTCCGCTGACATACTTTTGATGGATTGTTCACGGTCGCCCGGATCTGGGTGCGAAGAGAGGAATGAGGGTAGTCCACCTCCAGCAGCTTCCGATAATCTCTTTAGGGAGACAAAGAAAGCTGAGCCTTCAGCAGCCTTATATCCCGACATCGCAGAGTATTCGACGCCAAGTCGATCGGATTCCCGTTCGTGATCACGACTGTATCGTAAAAAAAGCAACTCCGCAGCGGTGCCTCCAATTCCTAAGATGTCACCAGCGGGCACACCCAAAAGCTCTTCTCCAAGGATGGCACCTCCGATGAGTGCGATTTGGCCTGCTTGCTGCTCAAAAGCGCGCTGGGAAGCATGGCGCGCTGCAACGTGGCCAATTTCGTGACCGAGTACCACAGCCAATTGAGCCTCATTGTTTAGATGAGTGAGGAGTCCGCGGGTCACATAGACATATCCTCCAGGCAAGGCAAATGCATTCACAATGGGGCTATTCAAGATCCGAAACGTGAATTTCGTATTTCGGAACTGTTCATCGACATCCGTTCTGCGCATGTGACTTTGCGCGAGTACGAGCTCTCCTACCTTGGTTACATATTCAGAGAGCTTTGGATCATCATACAAACCGTATTGAGTGATAATCTGAGCATCGGCTTCTTTTCCAATTTGAAGCTCTTGTTCCCAGGTGTAGCCGAAGGCTCTGCGATTACCACTTACCGGATTTTCCTG
>CAZXGO010000085.1:0-10681 GCA_964640035.1 uncultured Chitinophagales bacterium | reverse complement strand
GACATGGTTTTGGGTAAGAACGCTAAGCGTCCTTTCTTGCACGTTCGTTACCGTGCTTCTGAGACCGAGAATCGTCGTTACAAGACTTGGATGACCGGTTCTGCTGGTGGCGCTAGCAACAGCGACTTGGACGCTATGGAAGTTCACTTCTTGTCTGAGCGTGCTTTGTGCACCATGGGCGCTAACAACTTCTTCTTGTTTCAACAGTAATTAAAACAATAAGTTAGCTTAATTAGAGGGGGAGAAATCCCCCTCTTTTTTTTGTCTTATCTTTGTATCGTTAAATCTAATATTATATACAATGGAATTTAAAGAAAGAATCTACGTATTGAAGGGGAAGAGTACCCCTCTAACGTACACACTGGCATCTCGCCACACTCACCGCGCTTCGTTGTTGTATTTTGACGCTAAGACTGGCGTAAACCGAGCACTTCGCTATGCACGAAACCAAAAATCACCATTCATGGACGAGCAGGATGAGCATGCAATTGTTGAACCAATTGTCTTTGAAGATGGCGTATTGAGAGTTGACAAGCAAAATGTATTGTTGAATAAGTTTTTAGAATTTCATCCAGGGAATGGATACATTTTCGAAGAAGCTGATATGGAGAAAGACGCTCAAGATGTTGTAGATAATATCAACTATGAGATTGATGCCTTGATTGCAGCTAAGTCTTTGCCAATTGAAAAGGTAGAGGCCATTTGCCGTGTTGCGCTTGGTTTGAATGTAGCTAAGATGTCTTCTTCTGAATTGAAGCGTGATTTACTATTGTTTGCCAAAGAGCGACCACGTGATTTCTTAGAGATGCTTGATGATCCTGATATGGAGCTTGATGATTACGCACATCGTTTTGTAGACAATGGTTTGATCACAATCCGTCGCAATAACGATATCTTCTTTAGTCTTCCTGACAACAAGAAAAAGATTTGTTCTACTCCTTATGGACAAGACCCTATCGATGTGTTGTCAGCTTGGCTTATGACAGAAGAGGGTATTGAAGCCAAAGACGCATTGATTAAACTCCTTTAATAGCAATAGCCTACAGGAAAGGGCCATCCGACCTCGGGTGGCCTTTTTTTGTTATCTTTGTGCAAATGATCAACGAGGTCAGAAATACTGTGATGGCGATCCTCAGCAAGGACAACAACGGCTACATTACGCCCGAGGAGTTCAACCTTTTCGCCAAGCAGGCCCAGCTTGAAGTATTTGAGGACTACTTCTTTCGTTATGTTGATGGTGTTGTAAAGCAAAACAACAGAGCGTACAATAGTGGCTATGCAGATAAACTGAAGCAAACAGCAGAGGTGATTGACTCATTCTCAGCCAATGCTTCTCTCACACTAGATGCTGGCAGCAGCTTCAAGTTGCCGTCTGACTACTACTCCATCAATGTGGTATACTATAACGGGAAAGAGGTTGAGCCTATTACGCAATACAAGTCACTGAACCTATTGGCTTCTAACTTGACTGCTCCTACTACGGCTTACCCTGCCTATGTTAAGCGTGACAGAGCGGCCGATGGTAGCGACTTGATTACCGTATACCCAACAACCATTACCGCTGGAGTAAGCGCATTCTATGTGCGATACCCGCTGGATCCTAAATGGACGTATACTCAGATTGGCGGTAATCCATTATTTAACCAATCAGCAGTTGATTACCAAGATTTTGAACTACCTCTCTCTGATGCCAATGACTTGACTCTGCGAATTCTTCAATACGCTGGTGTCAACATCCGCGAGTACGAAGTGACTCAGTTTGCAAAGCAGGAAGAGATGATGAATAAACAACAAGGAGAATAATGGCATACATTAGTAATTATCAATACTACACCAACAACGGAGTTGCTCCCACTGATCAGAACTGGGGCGAGTATCAGTATGTCAGTCTTGCTGACCTAGTGAACAACTTCATGTTGATGTATGTCGGAGACGACAAGCTCGTCAACAATGTCAATCGTTACAATGTCTTGTTCCATGCTAAGCGTGGTATCCAAGAGATCAACTACGATGCATTGAAGAATACCAAGGTTGTTGAGATTGAGGTTGGAGATGACCTTCGCCTTATTCTGCCTCCTGACTATGTGAACTACATTCGAGTATCTGTACAGATCAATGGTGTGCTGTATCCATTGCACGAGAATACTCAAGTGAACTATGCCTCTGCGTACTTGCAGGACAATAACTTGAATGTGTTGTTTGACCAAGACGGGAATGTACTTACTGGTACTTCTGACTTGGATGCCAACCGCCTAGCCGGTTTGCCTCAAACACTCTACACTGGGTCTGGTCTTTACGCTGGTCAGTACGGGTGGGAAGTTGATGGCGCGTGGTACTTCGGTTACAATGTTGGAGGAGCCTTTGGATTGAATACCGAGACTGCCAACATCAACCCAAGCTTCCGAGTAAACAAAGCCGGTGGCGTGATAAACTTTAGCTCAGGCGTAGCCAACCAACTGATTGTACTTGAGTACGTATCAGATGGAATGGAGAACGGAGATGATGATAGTGTAAAGATTCACAAGTTTGCAGAAGAGTTCTTGTACGCTTACATCAAGTGGGCATTGCTCAACAACAAGTTTGGAATTCAAGAGTATGTTGTCAACCGAGCCAAGAAAGAAAAGACAGCAAATTTGCGCAACGCAAAGATTCGTTTAAGCAACCTTCACCCCGGTCGTCTCTTAATGAACCTGAGAGGACAGGACAAGTGGATTAAATAAATATGAAGATAACCAAGAGTTTCGTCGCAGGGGTCATGAACAAGGACCTCGATGAGCGTCTGATACCAGACGGCCAGTACGTGGATGCCATGAACATCCAAGTGGGTTCTTCTGAATCCACGAACATGGGCGCCATAGAGAACGAGTATGGCAACTCATTGGTTGACCCAACTGCTTATGGCCACACAACCGGTACTTGTATCGGTGCTGTGACTGCCGAAGAGGTAGGGTGCATCTACTGGTTTGTTGTAGGAGATGACGGTAACTATGTATATGAGTACAACAAATCCACTGGTGACGTAACTATAGTTCTTGAGGATAACCGCCCAGGAGCAAACAACGTTTTGAACTTTGATAGCGAGCGCCTAATCACAGGCGTAAACTATATAAATGGATTCTTGTGCTGGACGGATGATTACAACCCTCCACGCAAGATTAGCGTACAACGTGCTAAGGCATATGGTGCTAACAACTTTTACGAGGACGACATCAACGTTATCGTGAAGCCACCATTGAATGCGCCTACTGTAACGCCAGCAAACGACCCAGATCGTAATAGCAACAACATGGAGGCTAAGTTCATTTACTTTGCCTACCGCTATAAGTACTTGGACGGAGAGTATAGCTCTTTGTCACCATTCTCCCGTGTAGCATTTGTCCCTGGAATTTTTGCAGTTAATGTAACCAGTGGGGTTAACGATGCAATGCTAAATGAGAACAACGCATACGACATCACATTTGAGACCGGAAGCGACACTGTAGAGGCTGTACAGTTGGTGTTTAGAGATACGTCAAGTGTCAACGTAAGCATCATCGAGACTTTGGACAAAGACCAAATGAAGTACGATGACGACTCTACGGCTACATTTACTTTCTCCAATAGCAAGATCTACGCCCCATTGCAGCAGGATCAAGTTACTCGTTTGTTTGACAACGTGCCACTAAAGGCCAAGGCTCAGGAGATTATTGGTAGCAGATTGGTATATGGAAACTATACCCAATTCTACGATCTGAAAGACTGTGATGGTGTTGATATTGATACCACCTTTGCAGTATCATTAAAGTCATCTACCTATGATGACCTTGGTCAAACCGAAGGGTATCCAGAGGAGAGCTTTAAGTCTGACCGTGACTACGAGATTGGCATTGTATACTTGGACGACTATGGCCGTATGACTACGGTTCAGACGTCTCCAACCAACACTGTGTTCGTAGGTCCAGAGAACTCTGACAAGAAGAACGAGCTGTTCGTAAACATTTACAATGAGGCCCCATGCTTCGCTACCAAATACCGCTTGGTATTGAAGCAAACAAAGGGCGACTACTACAACGTGTTTCCAACATTCTTCGTAGATGACGGAGAGTACAAGTACTTTAAGATTAATCAGTCTGATGTAGACAAGGTAAAGATCAATGGCTATATTACATTTAAGACAGACGCCAATGGTGTAAATTATACAGGATCTCAATATAAAGTTGTAGACCTTAAGTATTATAGCACTGGTGATATTTCTAAGGAAGAACCAGCTATAGCTGGTGTTTATATCAAGGTATCTATAGACGATAGTGTTTCTATTTCTGATTCAGCTATACAAAAAATAAAGTATAAAGGAATTGGAGCTAACGCAACAACTGGACAAGGGTTGTGTAGAAAAGACACACTTGAACCTTATGTGGACATTACATCTAAAAGGCCAGAGGGTGGTGGTGTAATGGAGCATCCAATATACTATGGAACCAATATCAATGCCGCAAATCTATTCGTAGCCTCTGGATCAAATACATATAACAATGGAAACGACCAGAGATATACTTTTAAAATAACATCTGTCGTTGGATCAACTGTTAAATTTAATTACTATGGATTTGAAGAGACCACTCCTATCTTGTCTTCGGATCAAACCATTGTCCCCAATGTAGACATAGACATATTCTTTGACAACCAAAATACTAGTGTCGTAGGTAAAGTAATGTTTACCAGTACAAGCGGACTTAAAGTTGGTGATACTTGGATATTAAATTGTAGGGGATTTACAAATATCTCTACAAACTATTTTGGTCTTCCATTTTATTTTGGGTTTAATAAAAATCTAGGTGGATTTTCAATAATACCAAGCGAAACTCAAATTTACCCTGGAGCTCAAATTACATTCAAAGTATCGGAAACAAGAAATGTACAGGAACAGCCATTGCAAATATTTACATCATCTAGATACTACGAAAATCTAGAAGAGTGGTTTATCCAAGATGGTATTTACAAAAAGTTCGTAATGTTGTCTGGTCCAGAAGTTGGCGATGCGCCAAATACAAACAAAGGATCAAAAAGCA
This sequence comes from uncultured Chitinophagales bacterium, assembly GCA_964640035.1. GTDB lineage: Bacteria > Bacteroidota > Rhodothermia > Balneolales > CAYWCV01 > CAYWCV01. The sequence goes on along the minus strand of CAZXGO010000085.1, from coordinate 5,633 downwards.
TAACCTTTAGAAGAGGCATAAGTTTATATACTAAAAATGTAGATGGACAATTAGTAAATCAAGTAGATAGAGATAGTAATGCTTTAGATGTTGCAAACTCTGATTTGTTTATGTTCATACAAGGGTATGCAGATGCATCAAAAAGCAGCGGGTGCGAAAGAAACTTTATTACTGTAAACGTAGAGATATCTCAATTGACTGAGCCTATCATTATTGAGACAGCTCCTCAAGAGACTGACGTTGATATCTATCACGAGCTATCTGACACCTATGATATCGTAGATGGTCTTCACGAGGCAAATGAGCAGAATCAAACAAGACTATCTCCATCTACGACTCAGAAGCCAGCTATCGTCAAGATCAACGACTTTAACTGCTTTACGTTTGGTAATGGATGTGAGAGCTATCGCATACGAGACGACTTTAATTCCTACACCATGGAGTACAGCCTACGCGCTGCTACTACCACCGAGAACTACGGACAAGAGCGAGTTAAGAACGCTCTAACATACAGTGGTGTATACCAAGTTACATCTGGCTTAAATAAGCTTAACGAGTTCAACTTGTCTAACGCAAACTTCAAGTATCTAGACCAAGACTTTGGTAGCATTCAAAAGCTATACTCTCGTGACACTGATCTTGTGGTGTTCCAAGAGAATAAGGTATCTAAGGTGTTGTATGAGAAAAACTTGCTTAGTGATTCAGTTGGAGGTGGTACTATTGCTTCTATACCACAGGTATTAGGAACTCAGATTTCATACAGCGGCGAGTATGGTATATCTACCAACCCCGAAAGCTTTGCTGAGTGGGGAAACAATGTATTCTTCGTTGACCAACGCAGAAACGCTGCGCTTCGCCTAGGCCAAGATGGTATGTTTGAGATTTCATCTCAGGGCATGAAAGACTGGTTCCGCGACTTGTTCATTGCAGATGGAAGTACACAGAAGATTGGAGCGTACGACCCATACCACAATATGTATGTGTTGACGTCAACCGAAACTCCATCTCAGCCATGTGAGTTTGACATTTCCCGAAATCAGTTGTTTGTTGGAAAAGCAGGTGCTTCCGAGTACTTGTTTACCATCCGCAGCAACAGCTCTTGGACAGTAACATACTCTGCTGCGTGGCTTACTAATGTAACTGTAAGCGGTAGCGGTAATCAAGATATTTACGGAACGCTTGCTGAAAACAATACTGGATCCAATAGGTCTGTTGTTGTTGCCATCACCGGTTGTTCTGGCACAGAGTCATTTACCCTTACTCAAGGACCATCTAGCAAGAAGCGTCTTGTTGTTGTGGTCTTAAATGACCCACAAGACTTCACTAAGGTTACAAGCCAACTATACAACATGCCAAGCACTAGTGGCTTAGGTATTGAGTTTGTAGACACTGTTCTTCAGAACTCTCCAGTATCATTGTTTGATGTATACGCTGGATACTCTGGTGACACGCAGTTCCCAATTCCAGGAGAGACTGTAACCATGCGTGGTTACGATGAGATCGCAGGAGTGAACGGAGGCGTAGCAAAGCCATTCCTGCCATCTGCTGGTAACAAGATGTACTACTTGGTTTCTGATACCAAGTATGCAGAAAGTGACTACAATACATTTGTTGCTGCCTCTACCGAGATCACGCCATCTCTTGTAGCTGGAAACTATGACGCCACATTCACTTACTCTAACCCCAGTGATTACGGATACTTGTACATGATTTGGGATTATCGTAGCGGTGGAGATTGTGGTGATACCATTAACTATAGCGGTGATGAAAACCAAAACATCTACAGCTTCAATGTAGGAGCAGAGACTGGCGTTGTAGACTTTACATATAACGTAACCACTGGTAACGCTAGCTTCCAATTGATATATGATGGAGCATTGGTTGCAAGCTCTGGCACAGTGTCTTCAAGCGGCACTCTGTCATTCATCAAGCGCAGAACTTCTCCAACTACCGTTACTGTAGTTGCTACAAATGAGAATCTTGGTGGAGGAACAATGGCATATGCAATCAGTGTTTTGTGCCCAGTGCTTCAGCCAATTGAGATTGATCCTACCAACGGAGACAACGCCAATGTGTGCTCTCAGACTGGATATGGAACATACTACGCTGATAGCGAGAGCGGTGCTGTAGAGCTTGGCGCTCGCATCTATACTGATTCAAGCGGACTCACGCCATTCAACGGAGGAGATGCATACCATAGGGTTGGTCCAACTGGAAATGACTTCGCTCTGATTGATGCAGACGGATATGTTGTTGGCTTTGGGTCATGTGTATGCTCAGAGACTACAGCTCCTATAGTTACGCAAGGAGACATGTTCTTTGCAGCAACAGAAACTGTTACCATACAGCTGTCGGCATCATTCAATCCAACGTCATGGGATTTGGTATCTACTTGCGGAAGCTTCCAACTTGAAGGCGGATCAACTGGAGGTGTGTTCAGTGGCGTTGATTGCGGTACAGGTCTGATAAAGAACGTATCTGTTGGTATCGGAGAGACCAGTATTCAATGCTTTGAAGAAACATCTATTTCTCAGCTGTCTGGAGCCAACGCTAGCTACACATTGCTTGGAGTTTGTGATCAATATGCTCTTCCAAGCGGGCTGTATCTAAACAGAGATACTGGTGTTATCTCTGGGACTCCTGAGAACCCAGGTACAACAGAGGTAACAGTCAATGCTACCAACTGCTTTGGTACTAGTTCTGACTACACGTTCAATATTCAGATAGGTGGTAATGAGATTAACCTTACACCAATCGGTATTGACTTGAGTGGTCAGGCATCGTCTGCAGCAGCATGCGGTTTAGTAACTTCATTCTCTGTATTGTATCATGATGGATACTACACATTCCCAGTGGTTGACGACCAAGTTTGGAATGATTCTAATAGGGTGTCTGCATTCAACGGCAATAGCCTGTGGTATATCATGAACAATAACCAAGCTGTTCAGATTGACACCACTGGTACTGTGCTTGACTTGGCAAACTGCGCCTCTGTAGCATTCCCAAGTGTCTCTGTGGCAGTCGAGGCAACAGGACCTATGGTATGCCCATCGGCATCTTACATTACCCACTACTACAGTGGAACGTGGGGTGTCAGTGGTGAATTGTACATGGATGCGGCTGGAACTACTTTGGCTGGATACGGATGGTATAAGCGTCAAGACGAACCATACTACGCAGCCGAGTGGAGCGGAACGGCATGGACCCTTAACCAATACATTTGTCCATAACTTTGTAAATAATGTCTACGTACACACTCACATACTCACCTCAAGCTGACGGATGGACGTCATTCCACTCTTACTATCCAGAGTGGATGATTGGAATGTCAGGACGATTCTATACTTTTAAGGAAGGAAAATTGTATTTGCACAATGACCAATCCGTAGATAGAAATACATTCTATGGCACATACACTCCTTCTCAAGTAACAATGGTATTTAACCAAGACCCACTAGATGCTAAAATGTTCAAGACAATGGAGCTTGAGAGCGACAGCCCTTGGAACACCGTTATCACTACAGACATGTCATCTGGGTCTATGGATGCTGCTTACTATGATCTGAAGGAAGGCAACTACTTTACTTATATCCGTAGAAACACAGGCGCCACAGATTTGGATTTGTTATCTGCTCAGGGAATAGGTGCATTGCAATCGATAGTAGGCACTACTCTTAACTTTGCATTTACGCTGCCAACTTCTATAAGCGCAAAAACAGAAATAACAATACCACCTAACCCTCCTGTTTATACCTATGACTCTGTATATTACTACAATACAGGAACTGGAACTATGTTGTATGTTGGGGATATTGATACTAAAACATCAACATCACTAACATTAGTATCTGTAGTGAATACCCCTCCTCCTGGAGCATTTATTCTTTATATCAAGAATAGCCAAGCCGAATCGTTTGGAGCTCGTGGATATTATATGCAAGTCGAGCTCACCAACGATAGCATTACAGACGTTGAGTTATTCTCAGTATCTTCAGAGGTCTTCAAGAGTTACCCATAATATATAGTATCTTTGCAATATGGCGCTACCAGCACTATTAATACCAATAGCCACCACGCTCATAGGATCTGGCGTCAGCGCAGGTCAAGCAGTAAATGCATCTAAGCGACGTAAAGAAGCCGAGGCTGCAGCAGATGCTGCCGCTGCCAAGATGCGCGCTATTAATTTTGAAGACACAATGGCTGGCCTTCAGATCCCAATGATGGGAGCAGAGCAATCTGCCCAAAAGCAAGCCCAACGTGAAGCCATGCAGATCCAAGCCCTACAAGAGGCTGGTGGAGCTGCTGTTCTTGGTGGAACACCTGGCCTAGCGGCTATGGGTGCTGAAGAGGATTTGGCTAGACAAGCACAAATTGAGCAACTTGAGTATGCCCGTAATCTTGAACTTGCCAGAAACCGTCAAGCAATTTCAGAGGCCAATATTAACAAGGAGCTTGGGATTCAAGGCATGGAATTGGCTGGCGCTCAACAAGCTGCCGCACAAGCTGAATCAGAGAAGCGAGCTGCGATTGGAAGCGCAGCATCTACTATCGCACAAGCAGGGCTTGATATTTATAGCACGATGCCGTTGTACAAAAAGACAGCAGATGTGGCTAGCGCTGCAGCAACAAAGGCAGCCCCAAGAAACACATTAACTGCTCAATACGCATCACTTGGAAGTGTAAATCCACCGCAATATGGAATCGGGGCCACCCCCACTCCATCGTACTCAAGCGCTATTGAAGTGCCTACTATCGGCAAGGAGCTGCCATATAATCCACAGCTAAGAAACTTTGTGGCACCTGGAAATAGGTTCCCATCAATGGTTAGTGGTATGTCAGCTGCCAATACTCCTATTGTAAACCGTCAACAACTTCCGCCATCAATGGGTGGATATAACTTGGGAGCGTACGATCCATTTGCTGCATTTAGATCTCCATTTAGCCAATACACTACACTCCAATAATGGCAACATTCGCACAATACGTAGCACCACAGGTTCCTCGCACAGACTGGGGAGCAATCACCCGTGAACTCTCAACTGGGCTGCAAGAGGTATATAAAGATCGTGAGAACCAAAAAGCTGAGCTTGATCAGATGCAGTCCGACGCCATGGCGGAGGTCAACAAGATCGAGATGGGCAAGTCCCAAACAGCCAACGAGTTTACGCTGAATGGTATCAACACCATGCGTGACTACATGGCCTCTCAGAACAAGCTACTCAAGCAAGGAATGCTTACGCCAGCTCAGTACAAGATGAATATCTTGAGGGCGCAAGAAGGTTGGGGAGCATACGCCAACAACATGAAGACCTTTAACCAAGACTACGCTGACTTCTTGGAGCGTGTAGACAATGGTTCAGCGTCTGCGTTGGAAGAGTTTGCCCGTGAGAATTACTTGTCAATGACCGACTTGGTCAACAAGCAACTCTATATCAACCCTGCCGATGGAAATCTTTACATCGCTAAGACTGATCCAAAGACTGGACAAGTGATTACAGAAGGACTGATGGACGTTAAGACCATCAACAACGCCTTAAACCAAAAGGTAACAAAGCTTGACCTAGGAGCTGCTGTAAATAAGTATGTCAGCCGATTTGGCGAATACGGCGGTAAAGCCCCTGTAACTGGTAAGT
>CAZXGO010000084.1:0-10735 GCA_964640035.1 uncultured Chitinophagales bacterium | reverse complement strand
CCTGTAACTTCAGGTGTAGAAAAGTTTTCTTCAAATGTCTTAAAGCCTAGTTCTCGCAGTAAATCATTATTCTTCCTATGCCCTATGTTTATAAACGGCATTTGATTAATAATAGGCCAGAATGTCTTTTCGCTTAATACGCCTGCTGACACATTTTCTAAGAACATGTCGTGCGTTTCCGTTACTATCTCAACAAAGGAGTTAAGTCTATATTGATTTATATCTTTGTTGGTTATAACATGATCTTTCCTAAGCTCTGAGTTTTCGTTAAGTTCTAATGGTAGGATAGATAATGCTTGATCTAAATATTCTTTGTATTCATTTCCTTGCTTGCCAATTATTTTAAACAATGAAGAGAAGTATGCAGCAATCTGCTCTTCAGACATTTTAACATTAGCTGGAGATTCTGTCAGAAAACTAAAATAACCTTTATCTAAGTTTTTATTTTTTAATAAACTTAGCAATACTAAACACCGATACTCGCGAGGTGCCCTGTTTGAGCAAAAGAATGATTTTTTATTTGCTATATTTTTAAGATGGTCTTCATATGTAATCAACCCATCCTTCGAAGTTATCCTTACATGTTCGATCCACCCTCTAGAATAAACAGAGTTATATTTCCTTCCGGTAGGATTAATATCCATATAAATTTTAGACATGTTATGTATTAGAATGTTATTTTTCAATCCTTCGTCGCTTAGACGATTGTTAAAGAAAATAAAGTGTCCTGTAGTAATAACTGTTTCCCCGGCTGATTCTAACCAGTCAAACCCATACTCACCAGGTTGAGTTAATAGGATTGGTATATTTGTTTTGGCTAAAAACTGTTTTACGTTATCGGTTAACCAATAAAGCCAACCCGTTTCAAACATTCCGTTTATTTCTGGTATAGAAACTACAAAAAATGTTGGGGTATGGTGGCAATCATTTTCGTATAGGAACATTTGTTCTCGTGAAATGAGCTCAATGTTACCGCTGTCTATTATCCGTTTTAAGAAAATTTTATTGCCAATGTTCCAATTTGATCTTTTTATGCCAGTTTCAAATTCTTGAAGCTTGCTGATATGCATATTGATGCAATTAAAATCATATAGATGGCCTATTTTTTCTGTAGAAAATCTATCAACATCATTAACAATAAATCTGATTTTATGCATAATATACCTTCTTTTTAATATTTATCAATAGCTTTAACTGTTCACAAACAAGAAAGAGTGCGTTTTAAATAGATAAATATAGCTATGGGAATAGGAATATTAGCACTTATAACATCACTGGTAATTGCAGGCGTCGCAGCATACTTTAGTATCGCTGGTCTGATGGCTATCTTCAGTGGCGCCGCATTGGCTGTTGCCGTTATGGCTGGCAGTTTGGAAGTTGGCAAATTAGTAACAGCAAGCTGGTTATATCGCAATTGGAAAGACACAGGCATTTTACTAAAAGCCTATTTAACCATAGCGGTAGCTGTTCTAATGTTTATTACTAGCTTAGGTATCTTTGGCTATTTGAGTAAAGCACACAGCGACCAGAGTATTGTTAGTGGTGGCGCAGTTGAACAAGTTGCGCTACTAGATGAGAAGATTGCGTATCAGCGCACTATTATAGATACTAATCAAAAGCTAATTGCACAGATGGACGAAGTGGTTAACCAAACACTAACTCGTACTACTGATGCTAAAGGTGCAGAACGTGCGCTACAAGTACGCAGAAGCCAAGGCAGAGACCGCCAGCGCCTAGTAGATGAGATCAGCGCAGCACAACGAGAAATTGCTACTATCAACGAAGAACGTGCTCCACTAGCAGTTGAAGTGCGTAAAGTAGAAAGCGAAGTAGGCCCAATCAAATACATAGCTGCACTACTATACGGTGACAATCCAGAAACAAATCTAATGGAACGTGCTGTCCGTTGGATGATTATAATTTTAGTTGCAGTGTTTGATCCACTGGCAGTTGCACTATTGATCGCTGCCAACCAAACACTACGACGCCACGGTATTGACTTAGAAAAGGCAGGACCAGATGATACCCCCAATAGAACAGACCGGAGCGATCCCCAGCTCGCACCCACTCCCCCAGAAGGAGCACCTGCAGAAGCAGGCCCAGCAGATCAACCTGAATCAGATGGGACCACAGATAACGGACAAGACCTACACCTACAACAAGAAGGGACAGTTGATATTGAGCCAGGTGTGGAAGACCCAACTGATAGACCAGAAAGTGTAGGATTTGACACTGAACCTTTCGACTCGGCTGAAAAAAAAAGAAATTACCTGAAGAACAAATCCTGATACCTGAGCCCACAGTGGTGCATGTTCCAGTAGAAGTGGAAAAAATTGTCCACGTGGAAGTACCTGGGCCAGAAAGAATTGTTGAAGTGGAAAAAATTGTCCACGTGGAAGTACCTGGCCCAGAGCGCCTAGTTGAGGTGGAAAAAATAGTCGAGGTTGAAAAGCCTGTCGAAGTCATTCGCGAAGTTGAAAAAGTGGTAGTTGATAATGAACGCATCACAACACTAACAACTGATAACAAATCTCTCAAACAACGAATAGCTGAACTTGAAAAGCAGTTACTGGAAAAGCCCACTGTGGTTGAGAAAGTAGTTGAGATAGAGAAGCCTGTTGATCGCATTATTGAGAAAGCAGCGTCAAAAGATTTGCGAGATGCGGCCCGCTTGTTAGCTCGTAGTGAAATGAACAAAGAAGATTTGACCGAGGACGATATTTTTGAAGCATTACAAAAAAGTTCAGAGGACGAAGTAAAGAGAAAATTGGGTTTCTGGGCCATACCACTACCTGGCGCTGACTCAGAAGCTGGACCAGTTAACAAAAAATATACTTCCAAACGCAGATAAATATTTTGAAGTTATAGGATACCAAATTTAATGCCAGATAATTCCAAGTTAAACTGTAGTTTTTGCGGTTAGAACAGAGACGCCGTTGACAAACTTATTGCTGGACCAAACGTTTATATTTGTAATGAATGCGTATCGCTAAGTTACAAAATTGTTTCTGAAGGTCTAGGGTCTGCTCCCGAAACAGACCGCACCAAACAAGAAATGCCCACTCCTGCTGAAATCAAAGAGCATCTTGATCAATACATTATTGGTCACCACGAAGCCAAGCAGATGATTGCAGTTAGTTCTTATAATCATTACAAGCGTATCAGCAACAAGTCAGAAGTTGATCTAGAGAAGAGCAACGTACTACTACTCGGTCCCACTGGATCTGGTAAAACCATGTTTGCCAAGACACTGGCTAAAAAGTTGAACGTGCCATTTGCTATCGCTGACGCTACTACACTCACAGAAAGTGGATACGTTGGAGAAGATGTCGAGAGCGTGTTAGAACGACTGCTAGTGATGAGTGACTATGACGTCAGCCTGGCTGAGAGAGGAATCATATACATCGACGAGCTGGACAAAAAAGCCAGACGCTCAGAGAGCAACGTTGCCACCAGAGACGTTAGCGGTGAAGGTGTGCAGCAAGCACTATTAAGACTGATTGAAGGTACCAGCACCAAAGTCAAAATTCCAACGAGTAAAAAGTTTGGTGACGACTGGGTGGAATTCAATACCAATAACGTGCTGTTTATTCTGGGCGGGGCGTTTGTGGGTATAGAAAAACACATTGAACGTAGAATCAAAAAGAGCAGCACTATTGGGTTTGGTGCAACAGTTATGGGCTCATCAGATCGCGAGGCACTGATTACCAGTGTAACACCCGAAGATCTAGTCAGCTACGGTCTCATTCCAGAACTTATGGGTAGATTGCCCATAATTGGTGTGCTTGAGCCACTGTCAGAAAATCAGCTATTTGAAGTTCTTGATGGTGTGAAAAACAGTGTCATCAAACAGTCAATGGAATTATTAGCAATGGATGGAATTGAGTTGGAATTTTCCACAGACTATATGAAGACCACAGCCAGACTTGCTATTGCTAGAAAACTTGGTGCCCGTGCGTTAAAAGGAATTGTTGAACAAAGCCTAATTAACATCATGTACCGAGCACCGGATCTCCATAAAAATGGAGTAACCAAAATCACATTTAATAAGTATCCATTGACACCGGAAGAATACCCGGTATTGACTTATGCAGATGGATCTGTTATAATAGATCAAGACTACAACCTATATAGAGGATTAGATGAAAAACAAGCGTTTTAATAGAAACCCCGCTAAATCTTACCGCGACCCTGAGGAGTTCTTCACAGGAGCCAAGGTAGCAGTTAGGGGAGATGATGTCAACGGTGCTTTGCGCCGCCTCAAGAAGATCCTTGAGAACGACAACTTCCAGAAGGATCTCGCAAAGCACGAGTTTTACGAGAAGCCCAGCGTGAAGAACAAGCGTAGCCGTGACATGGCAAAACGCAGAGCCAAGCGTGATCGTATGCGTAACGTTCTTACCAACGAAGTGCCGTCATGTCAACGCAAAGGCACCAAGTGGATGAAGAGCAAGCGTAAGCGCAGAGAAGTTATTGATCGCAACGCCATGCTTGATTTACTCAACCGTAAAAAACGATAAAGAGGTTTAAATGGAAAAGATTGCTGTTGTCTCAGGTGGCTTTGACCCAATTCATAGCGGACACATTGCCATGATCAACAATGCGGCAGAGCTTGTTGGTGACAAGGTTGTAGTGTTATTAAACAGTGATTCCTGGTTGACCCGCAAGAAAGGCCGACCATTTATGCCTTTCGGTGAACGTAAAGGAATCCTAGAGAATTTAAAGAATGTAGCTGATGTTATTGCTTTTGACGATAGCGACAATTCCTGCATTGATGGCTTAACCAAGGTTGTGGATCTGTACCCAGACGCACAAGTATTTTTTTGTAACGGTGGAGACCGAACTAAAGAAAACATTCCTGAAATGGCCGTCAAGGGCGTAAACTTCCTATTCGGTGTTGGTGGGGATTTTAAAGCCAATAGCAGTAGTTGGATTCTCAAGGAATGGAACCACATTCCTGAGAAGAGAGTTTGGGGACAGTTTACTGATCTTTTCCAGGACAATGCTGTTCGTGTCAAAGAGTTAGTTATTGCCCCTGGCCAGGGAATCAGTTATCAGCGTCATTTTAAACGCAGCGAGATCTGGTTCATCAGCAAGGGCGAGTGCTATATCAAACACAGCGACAACAACCCAGAAAAGTACAGCGTGTACCATATGGGTCCTGATCAGGTGTTCACTGTTAAGCAGGGTTCCTGGCATCAGGTGTACAACACTTCCGAATCACCGTGTCACATTATTGAGATACAGTATGGATCGGAGACCAACGAGGACGACATTGAACGTCTTGAATATTACAAAGCATAAAATAAAAAATACACACACAACTACCCACTTTAGGGCGACTTCGGTCGCCCTTTTTCTTGACATGTAGGGAAAACTGTTGTATACTGATTCAGTATAAACATTATTATTATGGGTTAACATATACATATGACTATGCATCTTGTAGGTCCATACCTGACCACTACAAACTATCGCCGGCGCAAAGGCAAAGTAACTCAGGCGCAGATGAAGCGTTGGACTGAAGGTTATCGCGAACGCTGTAAGTTGAACAAACGACTGGGTTTAGCCAAACCCACTTTCGAAGAATATGTTGATGCACTGCATGGTCGGATCAAGACTGAAAAGAAGTTTGTGCCGCTACAGCCTAAGTCCGATCCGGTGATGGAACGTATTCGTCAGCATAAAGAAATGTACCCCAGCGGCAACGGCTTTGGCAGTGCAGAAAGCACAGCAAAGAAAGAACCACAGCAATACACAGGTACCCTGATTAAGGGAATCGCTACCATGCACAAGAGCAATGCGGTGCCCATCATTGATGACAAGCAGGCTAAAGAGATTGCGAGTATGAGACGATGACAATTAAAGACACTGACAAGGTTGTAAACGATAAGGGCAAGGAGTTCTCCATTGGAGAAATCAAACACAGCAGTCGTATTATTAAGAGCGTGACTCCCAAGGGTGATATAACTTGGTATATCAAGTGGATTGCTAGTATTATCACACTGTTTGCGGTAAGCGTAAGAGCAACAGGTATTCCTGAACTGCACTGGATTGACATGGTGGGCAGTTGGATCGGCTCTGTTGGTTGGTTCGTAGTGGGCTTCATGTGGAAGGACCGCGCACTTATTATTCTCAACGGAGTGATTGGTGTCATTCTGTTCTCCGGTTTAATAAAATTGTTTTTTGGATAAGATATATGGGCTGTCTATTTCTCATTCTAGCATTCATCTTTTTTCCAGTGCATCCATTATTGACTGGGTTATGCCTGGTACTTGCATACCTATCCTCCAAGAACTAAATACACAATTGAGTAAAATACCTTGGGGGTAAGGGAAAATGACAGATCGTGAAATAGTAATTAGGTTGCATGACATAGCTCGTAACGTAGAACAATATGGTGCATCAAATTTAGATGCAAAAGAAATTAGACTGATTGCTGATCGGTTTAGTAATCTTTCTCAGGAACGGAATACATTAAGTGATACAAGTAAACCCCACTAGAATTGAATTGCTATCAGTAAGCATATCTGACAGCATGGAAGATTTTATACTAGTACAGTTTATTAAAAACAGCATCACTGAATTTGTGGAATGGACTAATGAGTGCGATTCTGAAGTCACGTATTCATTTCAAACCGATAAAGACTATGCTACATATTCGCTACGATGCAAAGCAATAGCAGAGTTTACTGATCAGGCTGATGCAGCCGCGTTTAGGCTCAGTTTTAGTCATCAGATTCCCAAAACAAAATTTGACGAGATAACCATACTATGAAAATTTACGCATTTGGAGATAGTTTTACTTTTGGTCACGGTCTACCTGATCGTGTTGATGGAATTATGCAAGGACTGGACACTGATCCCGGCAGCGAATATTCCTGGGTACGATGGCTTGAACGTCTGACCGGCGTGCCCACAGTTAATCGCGGAATGCCAGGGGCATCCAACAAGCTGATCCAGTATCGCATACAGAATTCAGATATTCAGCCTGACGATATTGCAATTTGCATGTGGTCCACGTACACCCGTACCTGCACTTTCAAAAGTCCAGACATTATTGACCGCGATGACTTTGCTGTGTTCATGGCCATGGACCTGAACTATCCACGTGACGATGAGGAAAAGGTCAAGATTTATTCAGCTAACAGGTCCTACTTCAAATACAAGTATGACGATTATGATGCACAGTATGACACCTGGCAAATCATCAGCCACATGGATATGTACCTTAAGTCCAAGTGTCGTGCAGTAATTCATACAACCACATTTGATGTGGGTATACTGGGAGATCTGGCTCCCACGATGTTTAATGTACCACTGGAGTCACCCAAATCAGCACAGGTTCCCAATTGGGTATACCCTGTTATTACTGGTGTATTTCCTGGGTTCTATCGTGAACGTGAACTGCCACTGTGTCCTGATGGACACCCTGGCGTTGAAGCTAACGAAGTTTTCGGTCGCAGGCTGGCCGAACATCTGGCCAGACTTGATCTGGTCAACATAAATAATAATGTAACAAGCAACATGCCATAAGGGTGTTGTAGATTGTTACATTATAATCTTGCTTAACTAAGGAGATAAACATGAATAAGCAATTACGAATCACTTCGGATCTGATTAACAGTCCGCTTTTTAAAGTAGCAGTAGGGTTTGATCGTCTATTTGACGACATGTTCGAAAACCCAACATTCCAAAGCACAGGCTATCCTCCATACAATGTCGCCCGTATCTCAAAGGCAGACACTGATGACGTCTATGAGATTACTCTTGCAGTAGCAGGGTTCACACAGGATGACATCGAGATCACGGTTGAAAATCGTCAACTAAAGATCTCTGGTAAGAGTGCCGTGCTCGCAGAAGATGTTGATACTACAGTTGAATACCTGCACAAAGGTATTGCTGAACGTAACTTCATCCGCACCTTTAAGCTAGCAGAACATGTTGAAGTAGAATCTGCTGCTCTTAAGGATGGCATTTTGAAGGTTCGCTTGTATCGCAATATTCCTGAGGCCGCAAAGCCCAAGCGTATTGCTATTGCGTAGTGCTAAACCCGGGGGAAGGATTCCTTCCCCCACCCCCAAACTGGATTAGGTATAATGGCAAAGACTCAAACACTCACAAAGACCAAAGTTGAATTAAAGTTTCCACGCAGGTTCAATGTAATTCTGCACAATGATGATTTCACTCCCATGGAGTTTGTTATTCATCTTCTTGTTGAAATCTTTAATAAAAATATTGATCAGGCCAAAGACATCACTCTTAAAATTCACAATGAGGGCAGAGCTGTTGCCGGCACCTACAGTCTTGAAATTGCTGAACAGAAGGTTCAGGAAGCAACTATTATTAGCAGACATTCAGGTCATCCATTACAGATTTCACACGAGCCTGTATAATGCTTCTTGACAGGAGTCATTTTCCAATATTCAAAAATGTGCCTGAACTGGCATATTTTGATAATGCTGCTACCACACAGATACATCAGTTCGTGCTTGACGCAATGCTCAAGTACTATACTGAATATCGAGCCAGTCCTGGCCGCGGAGAATATTCACTGGCCTCCCGTGCTAGTGCAGCCGTTGAAAATGCACGTGAACAAGTAGCAGCATTAATTGGCGCTGACTCTGAAAATATACTGTTTACTCGTGGGGCAACTGATGCTCTTAATCGGGTAGCCCGCTGGCATTCCAGCGTCAACACTGTTATTATATCTGAGGCAGAACATAACTCTAACATTGTTCCCTGGCTGGCACAGGGCCGCAAAAAGGGAGAGGGTCTGCAGGTATTACCTGTTGATGACACCGGACTCATTGATGTTGAATTAGCAAGCAATATTATTTCACGCTATCCAAACAGTCTAATCAGTATTGCTAGCGTTACTAACACCACAGGTGAATTGCAGCCAATACACACTATCAGGGAGATAGCTAGAACATACGGGTGCAGTCTGTGTATCGATGCCTGTCAGGGTATAGCACATATCGATCACAATGTAAAAGAACTTGATCCTGATTGGCTACTGTTCAGTGGTCACAAAATGTATGGACCAAATGGGGTAGGCGTGTTATACAGCAAGCATGACTTGACTGCGATAAAGAGCCTGGAATTTGGTGGTGGTGCTGTTAGGCACACCACCTTTGACACCTTTGATCTTCCAGAGAGTATGGAAAAGCACAGCCCTGGTACCCCAGACACGGCTGGAATAATTGGTATTGGTGTTGCTGCGGAGATAATTAATTATGACTCTTACAGTCAGATTCAGCTAGCTGAATCAGAAGTGGTGTCGTGGTTGGATCAAGCAGGCTTATTTAAACTGCCTGACTTGTTCTTTATATCCGAGCACAAACTGAAGGGAAAAGAGCGTAGTATACTGTCATTTTATCCTGCTAGGAACCACAGCAGTGATATAGCAACACTTATGAGCGAATCAGGAGTTGCTATCAGAACCGGCCGGGTGTGTGCTCATCCCATGGTTGACAAACACTTTGGTTCAAATGGTATTGTTAGGATTAGCGTGAGTCCTTATAATACTCAAGAAGATTGCAACAAATTGGTTGCTGAGTTATCTCGCACATTGAATTTTTTGAATAAACACATTACACAATAGGAGCCACAATGTCAAATTTTATTATTAGAGTACCCGAAGTGGTATTTAAAAATCGTGTACAGACAGACGACAGTCCAGGTTTTGCTTGGAAGGACGTTACCTCACGTGATATCTTCGCAGGGAAGCGAGTAGTGCTATTCAGCCTTCCAGGTGCGTTTACACCAACCTGTAGCAGTACACACTTGCCAGGTTATGAAGCAAATTATGAAGAGATCAAGAAGCTGGGTATCAACGAAGTGTACTGCCTAAGCGTTAACGATAGCTTTACGATGAATGCCTGGTTCAAGCAATTGGGTATTACACATGTTAAGCCAATCCCAGACGGTTCAGCTGCATTTACTCGTCAGATGGGCTTCCTTGTCAACAAGGATAACCTAGGCTTTGGCCAGCGCAGCTGGAGATACAGCATGGTCGTAAGTGACGGTGTTGTTGAAACAATGTTTGTTGAGCCAGGCATGGTTGACGATTGTCCAACTGACCCATTCGAAGTGTCTGATGTGGACACCATGCTTAACTATCTACGCAGCGTTAGGGCTGCTAGCTCAGCCGCTTAACAGCATAGATATTTGCATCAGCCGTTTCAGTCTGAATAAAACCGCCCACTGTTTCGAAGCCAAATTTGGTGTAGGCACTGAGGGCGGTTTTTCTTGGGATGCTCCAGAGCATTTCGCAGCACTCTAGTCTGGCCTGGTCTTCTAGAGAGTGGAATAACAACCCAGCAACGCCCTGACCACGATACTCTGGGCTGACCCAGATACCACGACTACGATATTGCGTATCAGTGGTGCGGTGTCCACTATTGACACCCACAATTCTGTTTCCGTCAAATACAGCCCAGAACGTGGGATCGTAGTTAAAGATATTCATATCAATGGGGTCTGGGTCGCCCTCGAACGGCCATGTCATGGCGCTCATGGGCTCTATAGGGCTGGCACGATTGGGCCAAAGTTTCTCAGCCCAGATCATTTTTATTGTGTCAAACTGAATACGCTTAATTAACATACAATATATTTATAGTATGTTAGGCCAATCCGTATACGCTCTTGGTGTTATCGTAATTGTATTTAATTTCAGTGCCACTTAGCGCACGGTTGTACACACGAACAATACCTATATCGCCTTTGAAGT
>CAZXGO010000083.1:0-10737 GCA_964640035.1 uncultured Chitinophagales bacterium | reverse complement strand
GGAGACCAAAGAACTGCGCAAGCGCATCGAAGAGCTGGAGCGAAAGATGGAGCAACTGGAAGCCGAGAAGGATCAGATTTCGCAGAAGATGGGGGATCCAGCGTTCTACCAAACCTCGGAAGCTTCCACATCCATCCGCAGATTTGAGTTGATAGAGCGCGAGCTCAATGAGCTCCTGGATCAGTGGACCCTTGATCAGGAAGCCCTCGAGCAAGCGCTACAGCAGGTCATCGATTGAGGATAAGGGTCTGTGGAACCGGGATCTTCAGGACTCCCAGGCCAAACAGAGCGTAATCATACTTGGCAGGATCGAGGGGGTCGAGGGTGCGCAATCGATCTGTAAGCTCGGTTACGGCTTTCCAGTCGTTAGATGGCCGGGTCAACAAACCCAGCATACGAGCATAGCGAGCCACATGGACATCCAATGGTATCATCAGCTCAGATACAGGCATGAAATCCATGATGCCGACATCAACCACACTATCTTTGCGTAGACACCACCGCAGGTACAGCCATAGGCGTTTGCAGCTACTGCCTTTACCTGCATCGCCTACATGGCGACGCGTACGCGCTGGTACCTCTTCCATCATCCCAAAAAACATAGGATGGAAGCGCTCCATCACCGAGACCCCTCTCTCAAGACTATCGTGGTAAACATCAGCCCAAAAGGCCTCAAAAGAACCATAAGTATCGTAAATTCGCTGTAACACCTGGCATATAATATCAACATCTGTGGCGTTCCAGGTTCGATGGACAAATCCCTCCAATGCTTTTGAAGCATCGGTGTTGTATTTCATGATGAAGGCATAGGGCTGATGACCCATCCTCCTCATCAGATCTTCCACCTTCGCCATCACAATATCACGGCGTCCCCAAGCCATCAGCGCAGCAAAGAATCCTGCTATTTCCCGGTCCGCTTTGTAGGTGTAGGCGTGCAGAAATGAAACGGGATCATTATCGATGTATTCCGGTTGCTCAACACGCAACACCAGATCATCTAGGTATGGCCTAAGATCATTCAGTTTTTTGGGACCAAGGGCTCTGAAGGGCTTGTTTTTTTTCATCCTAACAAACGCTGGACTTCCAAGGTGAGTGTACGATTGGCTTTGGGAAATGGATAGTCATTTAATTGAGCTACCTCCACCCATTGAATTTGGTCACTCTGTAGTGCTTTGGCTTCACCCGAAACAGGCGTACATAAATAGGGATGTAGTGTAATTTTAAAATGACTATACGTATGACGAATGGGCGTTAAGGGACGAAGAATTTTCATCGTGATACCCAATTCTTCGTGTATCTCCCGGTGAAGGGCTTCTTCCAGGCTCTCCATTCCTTCACGTTTACCGCCTGGGAATTCCCAGAGTCCGCCGAGCATCGCATCTTCCTTTCGACGCGAGATGAGTACTTTGCCCTCGGAGTTATGGAGAACGGCTACGACAATATCGTGGTGGGGGATTTTTGCCTTTGCCGATTTGAAAGGATACTTGTGTTGCTCCACTCGTTTGTTGGCAACACAGGATAGCGACCATGGGCATTGTTCACACAAAGGTTTTTTTGGTCTGCATACCAACGATCCAAGTTCCATTAACGCCTGGTTGAAGTCGCCAGGTCGCTGAGGATCCAGGATTTCGTTGGCATAAGTTTGAATCAGTCGCTGAGTGCTACCCAGACGAACGTCATCCATAATTCCCAATAAGCGGCTCAATACGCGTATTACATTACCATCAACCACTGCTTTGGCTTCGTTAAACGCTATACTTGCTATTGCCGCCGCAGTGTAGGGGCCTATTCCTGGCAGGCCCAAGAGCTCTTCGTAAGTCCTTGGAAAGACTCCTTTGTAGTCGTGATAAACTTTTTTTGCTGCTTTATGCAGGTTGCGCCCCCGGCTATAGTAACCTAAACCTTCCCATAGCATGAGTACCTGGTGAAGATCAGCAGTAGCAAGATCCTCAAGACTAGGGATGGCTGCCTTGAAACGCAGATAATAGGGCATTGCCTGGTCTACCCGGGTCTGTTGAAGCATAATCTCGGATAGCCAGATGCTGTAGGCATCCTTGCTCTGCCTCCAGGGCATCTCTCTGCGATGAATTTCAAACCAGGAGAGCAGGGCACCGCGCAGGTTTACCACATGATCAGACAGATCATTCATCGTCGGAGACGGATCACATTCAGGATAATCTCGCTTGCCATAGATGCTCCATATTGGTCGCTAATCACAATTTGAAGTACGTTCTGGCCTATCTGACGATCAGTAGGAGTCCATTTCAAGAGGCCTGTTTCTGGTTCTATGACGACACCTTCGGGTAGATTCAATCCTGAAAATCGAATCAACTCAGCATCTGATCCATCGGGATCAAAACCACTTAATTGAAGGGTGAAGAGCTCATCAACGGGTATGCTGACTTGTCGAACCGGTGTAAGACGTGGTGGAGCATTAAAGGCGCGAACATCAACAGTGAAACGGATGCTGTCGCTAGCACCCATGCTGTTTGTAGCAATCACTGTGAAATAATTTAGCCCGATATCGGTACTTTTAGGCTGCCAGATCAAAGCATTTCCCCTGGTTGGAACAGGATTGTCGCCATGTCTGACAAACCAGTTCACCCCCTCTAATGATCCATTCTCAACAGAAAAATAGGTCAACAAGGGTTGAGGAAATGGAATGCTGTAATTGGATACTCCAGAGATCTTGATCGTACCAGGTACGACATCCGATTCGGTATCCAAACTGTCTGATATGGAGGGCTCTGGCAGGGCATCTAGTCGTCGTAGACGATCGAACTCGCTGAGCCATAGTACATCTTTGTTTACAAGGATATGATTTCCGGCATTCGAATTGTCTCTAACCAGATATGCGCTACCATTAGTGAATGACCATATTTTGGCATCTGTAGTTCTCACGATCCATGTGGTACCAAAACGTTGCGCAGATGCTACTTCGCTGTTTACGGTTCCAATTTCGTTTGCCTGTGATCCTCTTTCCCAGGTAAATACGACCCCTTCTGAAGTGCTTAGTAGGAATTCACCCTGATCCTCAAACAATCTGCGGATAGGCTGACCAATCGTAACGGGGGCCTCCTGAAGAATTCGTCCAGAACTAATTAAAAAGGGGTAGATCGTCCCTGTGCTACCCAAAGCAAAAAATCGATTTGATGATGCCACAATATCAACTATCGATTCATTTGGCCCTATTTTTGATGCAACAGACTCAAAGCTGTCGTCGATTTCAGAGCGTGAGGCTAATGAGATCGATCCAATGCCACCCTCGCCTAAAGCAACGAACAGTCGTGAACCAACCCTAGCCACTCCTTTGGGTTCCTGTTCAAAGACGGCAACAGCATACAAGCCTTGAGATACGGTAGGGTCGATGATGGTAAGTCGGTTTTCACTGCTAAACAGGTATGCAAACCGAGCATCACTGCGCAGATGTGTGCCACGACGTAACATCGCATCGGAGGTATACAGCCATTTGAGGGAATCTGAGCTGGCATTAAAAACGGCAAGTCCTTCTTGCCCGCTCAGTATATAAGCGTGGGTGTTAGAACCTGACATTGCTGATATCGCTGGAATGCGCATCAGACCCTGAGCCTGAGAGCTCATAGAACAGGTTAAACTAATGAAGACACTGGCTAAAATCGTAATCGTTTTCATATTAAATCCAATGATGGCTTTTATACCATTGAATGGTTTCATAGATACCCTCATCCAACGATATCTTTGGATGGAAATTGAGTTCATTGCGTGCTTTTTCTATTGAACACGTCCATTCCAGAACCATTTCTTTTGCTTTTTCACGGTTTAAAACCGGATAGGCTCCAAAAATGCCTGCAACGGTTTCAACTCCAGCAGCGATTTTTTGCACCCAGTCGGGTTTTATCTTCAAAGCCCGTACTTTTTTACCCAAAGCACGTTCGGCCGATTGTCGAAACTGATCCCAAGTGATGGGAGGATCCCCGGAAATATAGTAGGTCTGAAGACCCTGGTGATAGTGCTTTGTAGCTAATTCTATTCCAAGAATCAAGTCTTTGACATGAACCATTGAAATCGGGGTGGAACGATCATGTCCGATAATTGGACATAATCCCTTTGCAGTCATCTTAAATATGGTGAGGATATCTTGCTCCCGCGGTCCATATACAGCTGGTGGGCGTATTACTGTGATACTTGTTTGCGATGATTCCGGTTCGGAGGCAACTCGGGCGATCATTTCTTCCATTCGCATTTTTGATTCACCATATCGGCTCACGGGTCGCATGGGATCACTTTCCCGAAGTGGTGTTCCCTGACTAGGTCCTGCAGCAGCCAGGCTGGATAGAATGACAACCTTTGGAATCTTGTTTTTGATGGCGACTCTCAAAAGATTTTCAGTAGCCTGCACATTGCCTCTGTCAAAAGCGTCAAAGGAAGGAGCCTTCACCACTCCAGCGTTATGAAATACAACATCTACCCCTTTTAATCGCTCATTGAGCAGGTTTATATCAAATAAATCGCCCTTGCTGATGATAATATCCCGGCCTTCAAGCCATTTTAACTCATTGCGAACGAGACAATCGATCTGCCATCCATCAACGCGTAACAAGTGGTCAACCAAATGACTGCCGATAAATCCCGTTCCACCTGTGATAAAGGCTTTCATGCTCAAATTTCGTATATTTGGTAGCTATATGATCGAAGATAGTTTATCCGAACCGTCTTTGATTCCTGAGAGGACGCACTAAATATAACCTTGGTTTTCCCCTGCTACAAGCAGCTAATCTTCATGATCGAATGAGCGATAAAGAACTTCGAGTGGCCATCTTCACCGGTAATTACAACCACATCAGAGATGGTGTTTCGCTTACCTTAAACCGACTCGTTGCATTTTTAGAGTCAAAAGGGGTTCCTGTTATTGTTTTTGGGCCAACAGCCGATGAGCCAGCCTTCGAGCATAAGGGTGATTTTATATCTGCTCCATCCATTCCTATGCCTGGTCGACCAGAATACCGGGTTACAATTGGTTTTCCTGAAGACGTTCAAAAACGACTTCGTGATTTTGGTCCAACACTCATCCACATAGCGACCCCTGATTTACTCGGATTTAGGGCGATGCGTTTTGCTCAGGCAAATTCAATTCAGATCGTAGCATCCTACCACACCCATTTCACCAGCTATCTGAAATACTACAACATGGATATGTTGGAAATACTTGGATGGAAGTATTTGGTGTGGTTTTATAGCCAGTGCAAGCATATTTATGTGCCCACACCTTCGATGGCTGACGAACTAACCGAGCGTGGCATAACGGATGGTCTCAGAATTTGGGCTCGCGGAGTCGAAACCGATCTGTTTCAACCCGAGAAAAGGTCAATGGATTGGCGTCGTTCTAATGGTATCGAGGATGACCAGATCGTGGTAACCTTTGTTTCTCGACTCGTTTGGGAAAAAGATCTCCAAACGGTTGTAGACACCCTTCGCAAAGTTAGTATTGCCCGATCGAATGTAAAACCAATGATTGTGGGCGATGGACCTGCCAGAAAAGAGCTGGAACAGCTCATTCCGAATGGATTCTTTACAGGTTTTCTCACTGGCGAAGATCTGGCAACAGCATACGCTTCCAGTGATATCTTCTTTTTCCCTTCCGACACAGAGACCTTTGGCAACGTTACCCTTGAAGCGATGTCGAGTGGACTCCCATCGGTAGTAGCAGATGCTACAGGCAGTAAAAGTTTGATCGAACAAGGCATAAACGGATATTTGGGAACCCCTAAGAAGACGAAGGAGTTTGCTGATTTGATCATCAAATTGATCGACGCCCCATCACTTCGGGCTGAAATGGCAGTGAATACTCGCCAAAAAGCACTCGCTTATTCCTGGGAAAAGATCAATAACGGCCTCCTCGAGCAATACAAAGAAGCGCTCGCTCAACCGTGCCCGGATCTAAAATTCTGATTCATTGCGTGTAATCTATATATCACATCTTCACCCATCGACCGATACCCCTCTGGAAAATATGGGGGGTATGCAAAGAGTGAGTATGCAGTTGTTGGATGTTCTTCAGCAACGTGAGGATGTACAGGTTGTGCCTATTATTTTGCATTCCCGTTGGAAAGGCATAGCCTGGAGTACCACGGTTTTTTTGTTATCCCTACTCTTCAAACTCCCAGGGATTGTACGACGCGAAAAAGCTGATTTGGTTGTGTTTTCATCGATGGTGACGGCTTCACTGGTACCATTGATCAAAAGACGGTGTGCTGTTCCAATGATAACCATTAACCATGGTCTGGATATCACCCTTCCACTGGGTATCTACCAATGGTATTTGAAGAAAGTATTTAAGGCGCTGGATGCAACCATTTCGGTGAGTAGCGCAACGCGTTCTGAGTGTTTGGCAAGAGGAATGGATCCATCCAAAGCGTATGTCATTCCAAACGGATTACCAAATACAAGTCCCAAAAACTCCATCGACAAGTCTTCTGTGCGCGCACAACTTGAGCGTGATCTTGGAATCCCAGCATCAAAACCACTGCTCCTAACCGTTGGCAGGCAGGTCAAACGCAAGGGCCATGCATGGTTTATTGAACATGTTCTACCTCTCGTAGACCAACAGGCAGTCTTTGTACTCGTTGGTGATGGTCCCGAACATTCTTCACTAAAACAGCTGGCTGGTAGCTATACTGGTTCCTCAGCTATCGTTTTTACAGGGATAATCGAAGACGAACATCTGCATCTTTGTTATGCTGCTGCTGATATTTTTGTGATGCCAAACATTCCCATCGCAGGAGATATGGAGGGCTTTGGAGTCGTGATGATTGAAGCTAACCTCTATGGTATCCCAGTGGTAGCAACTAGAATCGAGGGCATCATCGATGTTATCAAAGATGGAAAAAACGGATATTTGGTACCCGCATTGAATCCGACAGAAAAAGCGCTAATGATAAATAAATTGTTATCCGATCCTCAGCACTTTGACCCCCAAGAAATTGCCGGATATGTTGTGGAAAAGTTCAGTTGGTCGACCATCGTTGAAGCCTACATCGAAGTATTTCAGAATGTCATTCAAGGTCAAACCAGCCATCGCACATGATTTGATTGATCAATTCTACTAAGTATATTACGTCACTATTAACTCATCGTTCGTTCGGGGCACTCATACATGGATAAAGACAAGGTACACGTTAGGTCTCAGGATATTTTTGCAAAAGCTTTCGATTTTAAGAAAGCTGATGAGGTTAAGGCCCTTGGTTTATTCCCATATTTTAAACCCTTGACTGCCACCGACGGAACGGAAGTCGTGATCGAAGGTCAAAAAGTGATCATGGCAGGCTCAAACAATTATCTTGGGTTAACAAATGATCCAAGGGTTATTGAAGCCGCTAAAAATGCCATCGCTAAATATGGAACGGGGTGTACGGGTTCCCGTTATCTCAATGGCACCCTCGATTTACACATTGAGCTGGAAGAAAAACTTGCCGATTTCATGAAGAAAGACGCTTGCGTTCTCTTCAGTACCGGTTATCAAACCAATGAAGGATCTATTCAGACGATCGCAGGCCGAAACGATGTGATCTTTTCCGATAAAGACAATCATGCTTGTATCGTTGTTGGTACGCTCTGTTCGAATGCCAGAACGGTTCGATATGCTCATAATGATATGGACCAGCTACGAAAGCTGCTTGAGCGGGAAGATCCATCCCATGGCAAGATTATTGTAAGCGATGGGGTCTTTTCCATGTCTGGAACTCTTGCAAAAGTCCCTGAATTAGTCAGTTTGGCCAAAGAATTTGGTGCCCGTCTCTACTTAGATGATGCCCACGCCATTGGGGTAATCGGAGAAGGTGGTCGTGGATCCGCCTCAAGTTTTGGACTACTTGATGATGTAGATCTGATCAGCGGAACATTCTCAAAAAGCTTCGCATCACTGGGAGGATTTCTTGTTGGCGATAAGCCTGTGATCGAGTTCATTCGTCACAATTCTCCAGCCCACATCTTCAGTGCATCCATGCCACCAGCTAATGTCGCCACTGTTTTAAAAGCTCTTGAAATTCTTAAAGCAGAACCATGGAGACTTGAGCGACTAGAAGAAATATCTGTCTACATGCGCAATGGCCTACGATCCCTGGGATTTAATGTTTGGACGAGCGAATCCCCAATCATTCCGGTGGTCATTGGTGATATGATGACCTGTTTCACATTCTGGCGGGAGCTTTTTGAAGCGGGGGTATATGTGAATGCAGTCGTAGAACCAGCAGTGCCACGTGGACAATCACTCGTTCGTACCAGTTATATGGCCACGCATACCAATCAACAGCTAGATGCTATCCTTGAGGCATTCAAAAAAATTGGTATGAAAATGGGAATCATCGATGGTCAGGGTAACGGACTCTTAGCAAATCCATAACGTGGAAGCTCAGATCGATACCACTGGCATCTATTTGGTGAGTGATCCCTCCGAACGAAAAGAGTTCTTATCCTTTCCTTACCAGCTCTACAAGGAGCACAAATTCTGGGTTCCGCCTTTGATGATGGAGCAAAAAAAGCTCATCGATACGCGTCAGAATCCTTTTTACGATGAAGCGGACCTTGCGATGTTCGTTGCCACCCTTAATGGCAAAACTGCTGGACGAATCGCGGCAATTCACAATAAAGCCTATAATCGGTATCACAAAACAAATATCGGTTTCTTCGGTTTTTTTGATTGTGTGGATGATCAACGTATTTGCAATCTCCTTATTAAAGCCGTCGGGGATTGGTTCAGTGAGCGTGGTATCACTGAAGTAATTGGTCCCACAAGTCCTGGGATGATGGATGTGATTGGAGTACTTGTTGAGGGCTTTGAATACGAACCAGGTCTGCTCATGCCTTACAACTTTCCATATTATGACCGATTGTTGGAAGGCGCTGGATTATACAAAGCGATGGACCTATTTGCCTATCGGGTCACCAAGCAGACCGTCACACTCGACCGTATGGCTAGAGCAGCAGAAATTGTACGCTCACGATTACCCAATTTGGTGATTCGAAATATCGATCTAAAAAATTTCGATAGTGAGGTTGCCATCATTCAAGAATTATTCAACAAAGCCTGGGCTCAAAACTGGGGATTTGTCCCCGTAAGCGAAAAACAGTTCAAGTTCATCGCTAAAGATCTCAAAACCGTCATTGATCCCAACTTTGCACACGTGGCCGAGGTTGATGGTCGTCCTGTCGCATTCTCGGTTGCCCTCCCCGATCTGAATCAGGCGCTTAAACACATTGATGGAAAACTCTTTCCCTTCGGACTACTGAAATTGTTATATTACGCCCGTAAAATCCGACAGGTTCGAACTGCCCTTATGGGAGTATTGCCGGAGTATCAAGGACGTGGTATAGATGCCCTTTTGCACAAACAGACCATTGAAAATGGCTTGGTAAAAGGTTTTGAATCGGCTGAACTGAGTTGGATTTTAGAGTCAAATGTGGATATGATACGCGTTGCTGAACGTATCGGAGCCTTCGTTGAAAAACGATACCGAATGTATCATAGGTCGTTTTAGTACAATGAATTTTGTTCATAATGAACTCTCAGATCAACCTGTTTGGTTCATATGATACTTTGATTAGTTAATTAAACAAATTACTTATGAGTAGTAAGCTCCAAAAAGCTGTAAGCAGTTTGGTACCGGCAGGATCTAAATTTATTATCAAACCGGCATCACTGAAAAAGTTTAGTCTGGATCAGCTTTTACATAACTATCGTCTGATGTTGACCTCTCGTCGTCTGGACGAAAAAATGTTGAACCTACTCAAACAGGGCAGGGGCTTCTTTCATATTGGTGGATCTGGTCACGAGTGTATCCAGCTTGCGCTCGCTGAGCACATGCAAAAGGGCAAGGACTGGAGTATGTGCTACTATCGGGATATGGCTTATTCACTCGGTATGGGTATGACGCCCCGCCAGTTGTTATCTGCTCACCTGAGTAAAGTGACCGATACGTCTTATGGTAAACAGATGCCATCCCACTTTAACTCCAAAGATCTTCGCATCGTCTCGGTGTCGAGTGCATTGGGGAATCAGTTCCTGACAGCTCTTGGCTTAGCTCAAGGCTCGCAACAGCTCGATGCCAAGGAAGTGGTCTACGTGTCGACCGGTGATGGCGGAACGTCTGAAGGTGTCTTTTTCGAGATGGTGAATTGGGCCACTCGTGTGAAGGCGCCTTTGGTGATGGTGGTTCAGGATAATAAATTTGCTATCAGCGTTCCGGTCGACGAACAAACCTCCAATTCCAGCATTTCAAAAAGCATCCAGGGGTTTGATAATCTGACCATCATGGAAATCGATGGTACCGATTGGCTACAATCTTGGGCAGCGGCTGAAAAAGCAGTTGAGCATGCCCGAAATGGAAATGGTCCCGTTCTCATTCACGCCCATGTTGTGCGATTGTTGCCGCACTCATCCTCAGATGATCATCGTAAGTACCGCTCCGAGGAAGAACTTGAAAGAGACATGCTACATGATCCGATTTTAAAGATGGAGGAGTACATCTCCATGGTAGACGTTACGGGTAGCATTAATTTTGATCAGATTAAAGCCGAAGTGCGTCAGCAAATCGACGATGATACCAATTGGTGTCTCGAACAGGATGATCCTAAACCTGAAGATGCTATGTTGCATGTTTACAGCGATAAGGAAATACATTTTGAGTACTTCAAAGAAGAACCTCTAGGCGAGCCCATCGTAATTGTTGATGCAATCAACCATGCCATTGCAGAAGAGATGGA
>CAZXGO010000082.1:0-10853 GCA_964640035.1 uncultured Chitinophagales bacterium | reverse complement strand
ATCAGCCATGCGCCTGAGCGACTGATTCATGTGGATCGCACCGTTGTCTTGGGCTAGTGGGCAGTCCCTGCTAGCCAAGGGGTTTGCAACCTCCGTTCTTATGGCGTTGTTGACGCTCAGTTGGGGGGCGTCGCCCCCGATTGTCTTGACCGCATTGGCCAGCGTCTTGGCTCTCGCGATGCTGGGGTTGGTCGTCGCTCGATCTCTCGTTGGGCCGCTGGGCCATCGTTCTGGTCTGCCGCAGTGCAGGGAGGTCTTGGGCGGAGAGCCTCTGGTCTGGATGAGCCTGAGCTTGTTTGCCTGGCTGAGTCTCTCGGTTCTCTGGTCGGTTGGGCCCGTCCAGGAGATTGTCGAGTCGTGGTCTCGTTATCGTCGCTGGGCCTATGTTGTCCTGCTGAGCCTAGGTCTAGTCCTATTGCTGGCTCGGACCTCCGCGAAGTGGTGCGATGATTTTTATGATCGCGCCTGGAAATTTTTCTTCTGGGGGCTCGTCTTCAATGCGGCAGTGGCTTGGGCGATCTATGCCGGCCTTTTCCAAGCCCTTTTTGGACTCAGAGCTGATCGTGTCCATGTGATCGACTGGTTGGGCCTATTTCAATTCTCTCTGCCGGCGGCATCTAATCCATCGTTCGGGCAGTCCCATATTTCAGTCTCCACCTTTCTGGTGATTGGCGCCACTGGACTGGTACACCGCTATTTTCGTTATCAGCAGCTGCTTGCATTGATCGGCGCCATGTTCTTGGGTCTGACGGTGCTGTTGCTTCAGAGCCGAACCGGCTACCTGTTATTGGGTATCGCCTTGGTCTTGTGGCTCTGGCATTGGTGGTCTCGAAGGCGGCAGACTGGGTCTCGGGCCTTTCTGATCGCATTGGCGATCGCTGTGGCGTTGGCCACGCCGTTGGCAGACCAGGTCCGTCACCGTGCAGCAGAAGCGGTGAGTGATGTGACCAATTATGTGGGGCGTTCGGATGCCGTGGCCCAGACCAGCCAGGCCATTCGAATTGACTTCTGGCGTTCATCCCTGGAGATGCTGCAGGGCAGCGATTGGCTGGTTGGGGTCGGCGTTGGGGGTTATGCCCAGGCCTACCGAGGGCTGCATGGTCGAGAGCCCCTCGATGGCTCTGGACAGCCGCACTCCGAGTATTTGGCGATGCTGACGCAGGGCGGCCTCATTGGGCTGTCTCTCTGGCTGGCGATTCTGCTGAGAGCTTATTGGCTGTCCCGCAGGTACGGCCTGGGCTTTGAGTCCCATGCCTTGCTGCTGGTCGCAGTCAGCGGGTTATTTAACAGCATCATGTGGAATCGAGAGGAAGGACACTTTCTGGCGCTTTTATTGGCTTTACTGGCCAGTCGTGCTGGTCTTTGGGCCCTCAAGGGCCGTGAGCAAGGGATGGGCTAGCCCCTTACACTTACGCCATGAAGCTGATCCCAGTTGTCTTATCCGGGGGGGCCGGTACCCGTTTGTGGCCTGCCTCTCGACATGCCCAGCCTAAACCCTTCATGCGGTTTGCGGGCAAGTCACTGCTTGAACAGGCCATCCGCCGAGGGCAGGCCTGTGGCGCGCAAGATGTTTTGGTCGTCACCCACCAGGAGCACTACTTTCTGACCCAGAACTTGGTTGCGGAGTGTGGCCTCAATGATGTGATTCACTACGTCCTCGAGCCACATGCCCGAAACACGGCACCGGCGATTGCCCAGGCGGCCTTGCTGGCCCGCCAACAGTTTGGTGACGATTGCGTCTTGCTGATCTTGGCGGCCGACCATCTGATTCCCGATGAATCTGCTTTTGTCAGTTGTGCCATGACCGCAGCCGAACAAGCCGCGGCTGGTGCCATCGTGACGTTTGGCATCCAGCCCCTGTCTCCAGAGACTGGCTATGGCTATATTGAGGTGGAGCAGGGCTTGCCTGTTGAGTCGGTCAAACGATTCGTGGAAAAACCCGCTTTGGCCGATGCCATTCAGTTCATCGAGTCGGGCCGACATTATTGGAACAGCGGCATTTTCTGTCTAACGCCCCGAACCCTCATCGAGCAGATGCGGCTGAATTCTCCCGATTTGCTCGAGTCCATTGAGCGAGCCGCTCAAGGCCTTCGATCATCGGGGCGTACCCATCGGTATGACGGCTCGGCTTACCAGGCTCAGCCCAGCATTAGCATCGACTACGCGCTCATTGAGCGTGCGACGCGGGTGGTGATGGTGAAGGCCAAGTTTGGCTGGAGTGACGTTGGCTCATGGCCATCGATTGGCCAGGCCCATGTGGCCGACTCCGAGGGCAACACCAAAAACTGTTCGACCAGCACCAAGACCATCAGTCTGGATACTCACAACACCCATCTTCATGTTGAGAGCCATGGCCCCAAAGTAGTAGCGACAATCGGTCTGCGGGATGTGGTGATCGTCGATACGCCGGACGCATTGTTGGTGACGACCAAACAGCAGGCTCAGCAGGTTAAAAGCGTGGTCTCCCAGCTCCAGTCAGAAGACAAGGAGTCGGTGGCGCATCAGTCGACGATTCTGCCGCCGATCGTCCACAGACCCTGGGGCAGTTACACCACGCTCAAGACAGAGGATTCCTACAAGCTCAAGGTGCTCCAGGTCAGGCCAGGTCAGAGCC
Organism: uncultured Chitinophagales bacterium; assembly: GCA_964640035.1. Lineage (GTDB taxonomy): Bacteria > Bacteroidota > Rhodothermia > Balneolales > CAYWCV01 > CAYWCV01. The sequence goes on along the minus strand of CAZXGO010000082.1, from coordinate 8,239 downwards.
TGAGTCTGCAGTTGCATGAACACCGCGATGAGCATTGGGTGGTGGTGGAGGGCCTTGCGATTGTTCAGGTCGAAGACCAGCGGCACCAGGCCAAGCCTGGGGATTATTTCTACATTCGAGCCGGCCAGCAGCACCGGCTGATCAACGAGTCCAGTGGCCCCTTTCGGCTGGTTGAGGTTCAGACGGGGTCTTATCTGGCAGAGGAAGACATCATTCGCCTGGCCGATGAGTACGGAAGGGCCTGATGCCATCCGAATTGCTGACGCTCTGGCGACACAGGGACTTTGTCAAAGCGACTGTCCGACGCGAGTTTGAGCTTCGTTACCGGACGACCTCGCTCGGTGCTGTGTGGGCGATTGCCCAGCCTCTGGTCATGGTGGTGGTCTATTCCGTGGTGTTTTCTAACCTCATGCCAGCCAAGCTTGGTGTCGCGAGTACTGGATTTGACTATGCGCTGCACGTCTGTGCGGGCATTCTGGCCTGGACCTTTTTCTCTGAGATCGGTCAGCGCATGGCCAACCTTTTTTTGGACAATGCCAACCTATTAAAAAAAATCCAATTTCCGAGAGCCTGCCTGCCAATAGGGGCTGTCTTGACGGCAGGCATTGGGAGTGGCGTTCTGCTGATGCTGGTTTTGGTCTTTGCCGCAATCGTTCATGGCGGACTGGGTTTTCTAACTGTCGCCAAGTTCTTCTGGCTGCCGTCTTTGATCGCGACCTTGGCACTCTTTGCCGTTGGATTGGGCTTGGTGGTGGGGGTGCTGAATGTCTTGGTGCGAGATGTGGGTCAGATGTTCTCAGTGGCCATGACGCTCTGGTTCTGGGCCACACCAATTGTCTATCCACTGTCGGCTCTGCCGCAGTGGGCACAATCGATCGTCAGTCTCAATCCCCTCACCCCGGTCGTTCAGGGTTTTCAATCTATTTTTTCTGGCCAGCAGATTGCGCCGGCATTTGACGCCATTTTGGCGGTCGCTGGCTTGTCCCTGGTGTTATTGGCGGCTGGGGTGAAGTTGTTTTCCGCCCTTGAGAGCCAAGTGTTGGATAACCTGTGATGACCGATCAGACCGCAGCGGCCGAGCCTCTGCTCACCCTTCGATCGGTGAGCAAGTCATTCAGGCGCTACCGCCGCAGTTGGCATCGTCTGATCGAACTGATCAGCTTTGGGCGAATCCGCACACACCAGGATCATTGGGCCCTTCGGGACATTAGCCTGCAGGTTCAGACCAATCAGTCACTGGGCATTATTGGGCTGAATGGGGCGGGAAAGTCGACGCTGCTCAAACTCATCGTTGGCACTCTGCGACCGACCAAGGGCGAGATTGTGGTGACCCCAGATGTCGGCGCGCTTCTGGAGTTGGGCATGGGGTTTCATCCTGACTTTACTGGTCGGGAGAACTTGATGACCGCTGGTCAGTTAATGGGTATGACTCGTCAACAGGTTGAGCAGGTCATTCCACAGATTGAGGCCTTTGCAGAGATTGGTGATTACCTCGATCAGCCGGTTCGAATTTACTCCAGTGGCATGCAGATGCGTCTGGCTTTCGCCTTGGCCGTCAGCCGACGTCCACGTCTGCTGATCGTGGATGAGGCCCTGTCGGTTGGGGATGCCTATTTCCAGAACAAGAGCTTTGAGAAGATACGGGAGCTGCGCAAAGCCGGTACCTCTTTGCTGTTGGTCTCCCATGATCAGCAGGCCATCTTGTCCTTCTGTGACCGAGCCATTTTGTTGGATGCCGGTCACATGGCGGCCGAGTCAGATCCCCAGTCTGTGCTGGATCTGTACAACGCCAGACTGTCTTCAGCCCCCGTGATTCAGACCCCAACCGGGGCATCCCCGCAGACTCGCAGTGGCGATGGTCGGGCCCAGATCACGCAGGTGGGCCTCTGGTCGGCGGAGGGATCTGAGCAGCCCTTGCAGCGGGTGGGGGTAGGGCAGTTGGTGGAACTGCGGGTTCGGCTTCAGACGCATGCCAGTCTGCCCAATTTGACGGTCGGTTTTCTAATCAAGGATCGTCTGGGCCTTCCGATTTTCGGAACCAATACCCATCAACTTGGTGTGACGCTGCCTCCAGATCAGCAAGGCGACACCCGTGTCTACTGCTTCAGGTTTCCTTGTAACCTAGGGCCCGGCCAGTACTCTATTTCTGTGGCGGCCCACGAAGGCCTGTCCCACGTGGGCGAGTCGTATGACTGGATCGATTTTGCACTAGAGTTTCTGGTGTTCGGTCATGATCAGCCTGCCTTCGTGGGCTGTGCTTACCTTCAAACCAAAGCCAGTGTCGCCTATGCCAGTTGACCAATACCTCGAGTTTGAGAATCGCTTCCGAGGCTCTGCCGAGCTGGTTCGCAGGCGCTTGGCGATCTACGATGGTCTGCTGGCGCAGTGGGCCACCAACAAGATGCTCATCAGAGCCCTCGACCTGGGTTGTGGTCGGGGAGAGTGGTTACAGACGTTGGATCGAAGGGGTTGGCAGCTGACCGGGGTTGATCAGTCGCCTGAGATGCTCGCGCAGGCTCGCATTGGTTTGTCAGGCGAGGTTCAGCTGGTGAGTGCCGACCTCACGGCATTTCTGGCGCAGTGCCCAGATGGCTCTGTTGATCTGTTAACGCTTTTTCACGTCATCGAGCATATGGACGCCGGTCATCAGCAAGCTGTGATCCGCGAGGCCCACCGTGTCTTGGCCGATGGCGGGCTGCTCATTTGCGAATCGCCCAATTGTGAGAACGTCCGGGTGGCTACCCATGATTTTTGGATTGACCCGACCCACGTCAGGCCTTTGCCCCCGCGCCTGGCCCAGTACTGGGCCAGTGTCGCTGGGTTTGATTCGGCTGAGGTGATTGGGCTGCAGGAAAACGACTGGCTTCATGCCGCTGCTCGAATTACCACCAGTGATGTCATGGATGGTTCATCCAGAGACTTTGCCTTGATCGCACTCAAAGGCAAGACGCTGGCCGAGCGTATCCATGTACCAGCCTGTTTCTCAGGCTTGCGCCCGTTGACCACTGAAGCCCTGGCCGCTCGCCAGTCCGACGAGTTCGACCATGGGATGATAAAACTGGAGCAACGGTTGGGCGCACTCGAGCAGACTGTTCAGGCTGTCTATCAGAGCCGATCCTGGCGGGTGACCGCACCTCTTCGCTGGCTATCAGACCGTTTCAGGTCTTTGCTGGGTCGAGACTGAGACTCTGCCGACAGGTCGCCCGATTGAAAAAACTCCTTCTGCTCTCGCTCTATCCGAGCCAACAGCCCATTCACGGTGGGCAGCACCGTCTGCTTCAGCTTGAGCAGGCCTACCGGCGTTTCGGTTTTCATGTTCAGTCAGCGGGCATCCTGGGCAACGAGATCTATCCGCGAGTCCCTGGTTATCTGCCCTACCCAGGGCGTCACACACTGGCATCAGTCTGTGATCCACCAGACTTACTGGAGGACTACGCCATTGGGCAGTGGATTTGTCAGGATGAAGGGGCCTTCGCGCGGTTGATGCAGACCATTGAACCGGGCTTTGATCTGATTCATGTGGAGCAGCCCTGGTTGTTTGCGGCTGCGGGTCGGTTAAAGGCCATGCTGAACCCCGCTGCACCAGTGATCTATGGTTCACAGAACCTAGAGGCGGATCTCAAGCGGGGCATTCTGATGGGTCGCGACGACACTGGTGTTAACCAAAGCCGGTTGGCCGCTATTCTGACGCTAGAGCAAGAGGCCGCTCGTCAGGCGGATCTGGTGCTCGCGGTCTCTGAGGCCGAGGCTGCCGTGGTCCGGCAATGGACCTCACGACCCGTTGTAGTGGCCGCCAACGGCGTAGCCCAACGACCTGCACCGGGGCCCCAGGCCCTTGAGCAGTTGCAGTCAACCCTCGGATCCGCCCAATATGCCTTGTTTGCAGCGAGCCCCCACCCCCCCAATATCGATGGTTTTTTTGATCTCTTTGTCCCCGGTTTGGGCTCCTTCAAGCCAGATCAGCGACTGGTGATCGCAGGTGGTGCGGGCCCCGCTATTTGTCGAGACAGTCGCATTCAGAAGATGGCGTTGGTGGGGGAACGATTGATCAATTTAGGGTATGTCTCCGAGGAGTTGTTGGCCGCCTTGCTTGGGCAGGCCCATTGCCTGGTTCTGCCGATCACCACGGGTGCGGGAACCAACCTCAAGACTGCCGAAGCCCTCTGGTCTGGGAAGCACATTGTGGCCACGAGCCTGGCCATGCGGGGGTTTGAGCGGTTTAACCGGGCCCCAGGCGTGCAGGTCTGCGATGACCCGGTCGCTTTCAAGCAGGCCATTCGTCAGGCCATGGCTCAGCCTCTGCCGCAGCTGGACGAGCCGGACATCCGGGCACGTCAGTCGGTTTTGTGGACCGCCACGCTTGAGCCTATTCGAATGGCGCTAGAGCCACTGCTGCAGGCCACTGGGTCCAATTCATGACCGGTCTCACCAACCCGATGACCGCCGGCAAGGTCTGGATGAACGTGACCAGTTCCATGGGCTGGAGCCGCTCGGCGGTGGGCATCATTCGGGTCGAGGTAGAGTTGGCCAGAGCGCTAGAGGCCCATTTTGGCCAACGGTTTGCCCGTTGCATCTGGCGTGCGCATGGTGGATTTGAGTCTCTGCAACTCGGGGTGCAGGGCTCTGAGCAGGCCAGTCGAGATCATCTTGCAGCAGTGGCTGCGCGAACCGCCTTTCATCGAAAAGTGACCAGCTACCTGCGCCCTGTGGGACGCAAACAGGCCCTGGTTTTGATGGCTCAGGCCATGTTGTCGTTGCTGCCGACCTCACTGCGGGCGCCCATGACTCGTCTCATGATTTGGATGAGTCCGGCACTGACCCATGCAGTCTCATGGATGGTCAGCCAAAAGAGAACCTGGGGCCCTCGATTCAGGGGTTTGTCTAAAAGACTCGGCATTCGACCCAGCCTTCAGCCATTCGGGCCTGCTGGCCCCTGGCACGGCGGTGCAGAGATGGGCTGCCTGCAGCCGGGAGATGTTCTGATTTCTGTCGGTCTGGATTGGGATACCGAGGTCTACAAGGCGTTTTATTCGCTGCGTGAGCAGGGTGTTCGCGTGGTGGCGTGTTGCTACGACACCATTCCAGTCTTGTTCCCCCAGTATTGTCTGGCACAGGTCGCGCAGACCTTTACCGGCTATTTCGCCACGCTGGCTGACAGCGTGGACCACGTCATCTGCATCTCTCAGCAGACACAAAAAGACTTTCACTCGGTGGTTAACCGAATCGGTGGTCATGACGCAGTGCCCAGCAGCGTTTTTCGGTTGGGAGACCAGGTTGGGCGATCTCTGGATCAGCCGAGCATGAGTCAGGTTTTGGCGCGGCTGGACCTGACTGGCCGCCCCTTCATTTTGTATGTCTCCACGATCGAGCGGCGCAAGAACCATGAGGTCCTCTATCGGGCTTATCACCGCTTGGCCAGCCAGGGGTTGTCAGACAAGCTCCCGCTGATGGTGTTCGTCGGCATGAAGGGCTGGGGGGTGGATCAGCTCATGACAGACCTTGCACTCGACCCACTCACCGATGGGCTGGTCAGGGTCTTACACCAGATTGATGATCATCAGCTGTGTGCCTTGTACCAGGCCAGCCTGTTCTGTGTTTTTCCTTCTCTCTATGAGGGCTGGGGTCTACCAGTCTCCGAGGCCCTGGGCTTTGGCAAGGCAGTGATCTGCTCCAATCAAGGCTCTCTGCCGGAGGTGGGGCAGGATTTGGTGCATTACCTGGATCCTTGGGATGTAGGCGCCTGGGCGGCAGAAATTTATAAAATGAGCACCGAGACGGGCTATCGGCAGGCACTGGAGGATCGTATTCGGCGCCAGTACCGCCCCTATTCGTGGCAAGAGAGCGCCGCCTCGGTCATCAAGGTCATCGAGGCCCTCGAACCCAAGCAAGAGAGACTGGAGAAACATTGAAATCAGCAATCGTGACCGGGGTGACCGGACAAGATGGAGCCTACCTAACGGATTTGTTGTTGGCCAAGGGCTATCGGGTGTTTGGAACCTTTCGTCGAACCAGCTCTGAAAACTTCTGGCGAATGGACGAACTGGGCCTGCGTCAGAACCCAAACTTTACGATGGTTGAGTTTGATCTGACGGACCTTGGCTCAGCCATCGCGCTCATCCAGAAGGCCCAACCCCAAGAGATCTACAACCTGGCAGCCCAGAGTTTTGTGGGTTCTAGCTTTACCCAGCCGATTGCCACGGCCCAGATTACCGGTGTTGGGGTGGCCAACCTGCTCGAGGCGATTCGACTCACCGATCCCAGCATTCGGTTTTATCAGGCCAGCACATCTGAAATGTTTGGCAAGGTGCAAGAGATCCCCCAGCGAGAGTCGACCCCGTTTTACCCCAGAAGCCCTTATGGCGCCGCCAAACTCTATGCCCACTGGATGACGGTCAACTATCGGGAGAGCTATGGCATCTTCGGCGCCAGCGGTATTTTGTTCAACCACGAGAGTCCGCTGCGAGGCAAAGAGTTTGTGACACGCAAGATTTCGGATGCGGTGGCCAAGATCGCACTGGGCCAGCAGCAGACCCTAGAACTGGGCAACATGGATGCCAAACGAGACTGGGGCTATGCCAAGGAGTATGTCGAGGGCATGTGGCGCATGCTGCAGGCCGATGAACCAGACACCTTTGTGCTGGCGACCAATCGAACCCAGACCGTTCGCGATTTTGTCCGCATGGCCTTTGCCGCGGTTGATGTGGAGTTGACCTTCGAGGGGCAGGCTGAGCAGGAGCGAGGCTTGGATGCCAAGACCGGTGAGCTGCGCGTGCGCGTGAACCCCAGTTTCTACAGACCTGCTGAGGTTGACTTGTTGTTGGGTGATCCGTCTCGTGCCACCGAAGTCCTTGGTTGGTCCCCCCAGACCAGTCTCGAGGCACTGTGCAAGATGATGGTGGATGCCGACCTCAGACGTAACCAGGCGGGCCCCACCTTTTGAAGATTTGGCTCACCGGCGCAAAAGGCTTCACCGGTCGGCATTTTGAGTGCATTGCCCAGTCGGCTGGCCATCAGGTGGCCTCGCTGGATGCGGACCTGACCAATCCAGAGGCGCTCAAGACCCAGGCTCAGATGCTCTTGGATCAGGACGGGAGCCCGGATGCTGTGGTGCATCTGGCGGCCTTGAGTTTTGTGGGGCTAGACAATCCGTCTGCCTTTTTTCAGGTCAATGCCATCGGTAGCCTAAATCTCCTTCAAGTCCTTCGTGATTGCCGCGATCGAGTGGTTGGTTTTCATCCGACCGTTCTCATGGCGAGCAGTGCCAATATTTATGGCAATTGCAGTGCCAGCCCTGTGTCAGAGCAGCAAATGCCAGCCCCCCTGAACCACTATGCCGCCAGCAAAGTGGCCATGGAGGCGATTGCCCATGTGTTCATGCCGGAGCTGCCGATTGTGGTGGTCCGGCCCTTCAATTACACGGGGCCTGGGCAGTCACAGGATTTTTTGGTCCCCAAACTGGTCTCGCATTTTCGGGCCCGATCCCCCTCGATCGCCCTGGGTAATCTGTATGTCCAGCGCGAATTTAATGATGTGCGTTGGGTCTGCCGCGTCTATCTGGATTTGCTCCTGTCAGGGCAGGCCTCACAGACCTACAACATCTGTACTGGACGCACCTATGCCATCTCGGATGTCCTGGAGCAATTACAGCAGTTGACTGGCCATCGGCCGAATGTGGTGCAGGACCCGAGTCTGGTGAGGCCCAACGAGCTCATTCGACTCTCTGACTCAGTCAGACGAGTTGGGATGAGGCCAGTCTTCGGGGGTCCGAGCTCACGGCCGTGCTTGCGGACATGCTGGCGGCCTAGGATCGGTTGTGGCCGTTCTCATCAACACCGCTGATCTGCGACGACCGCTCACAGGGGTGGGTCATTACATCAACGGTTTGTTGACTGCTCTGCAGGCCTCACAGACCTCGCCTACCGACCCGAACCAGGTACTCGCCTGGCCCAGGGCTGCTTTGTCGGTTGTCTCTGATTCTGCAGCCGACTCTGAACCAGTTGGTTTTGAGCGAGTCTTGTCGGGATTTCGAAACCTGCCCTATGCCTACTCCATCAAGCAATGGCTCGTGGCCACCGGACTCAGAAGAGCTGCCAGGCGATTGAGGCGTTTAACCCAGGCTCCCGTGCTCTATCACGAGCCCAACACCCTGGCCATGCCGCTTGATCTGCCCACGGTCCTTACGGTGCATGACCTATCTTGGATTCGGCATCCCGACACACACCCAGCCTCCCGGGTCGCG
>CAZXGO010000081.1:0-10895 GCA_964640035.1 uncultured Chitinophagales bacterium | reverse complement strand
TCAGCATCCCTGTGGATTTCCCCGATGATGTGCTATTCGCTCTCATGAAGCAGGCACACGAGCAAGACATCACTTTCAATCAGCTTGTAGAGAACATCTTGAAAGAGGCCATCGATCATGCGCTGGGTGAGGATTCCAAAGACACCTGGGATGATTTTTTCGACCTAGCCAGCGAAGAAAACTGGGGCGATGACAGGGACGTTCCGGCCCCTGCCATGAAGAAATCAAAGCGAAAGAAGAAGTCTTAGTTCTTCAGGACTGTAGATCGGTGTGAGTTCGCCGCCGTCGTTGATGTCGCGTATGGGCACGCACACAGCAGATCCCAGTCTAGGTGCGCCTGGGGATTCTCGGTGAGAGATCATGCGATTGAACTCGCCCATCAGGACTTGCGCTTCTTTCACGAATCCGGGCTTGCACATGATCTTGATGTCGAGCCAACCACGGGCTTGTTTCTTGAAAACGTCTAGTATGGCTTCAGCGTTGCGTCGGAACTGCTCGGGTTTCCAGAACTCCGAGTGCAGGCTCAGTTGCAGGCAGTCCACGCTACGGGCCAGGCGCTGATAGTATTCCACTCCTCGGCTACCATTGCTGACTGTCATGACATAGTCACCGCGACCTTTGATGTATTCCACCAAGGGCAGGAAGTCAGGATTGACCGTGGGCTCACCGCCGCCAAAACTCCATCTTATCATCTTGCCCAGGCTCCAAGCATCGTGTACACGATCCACCACCCGACGCATGGTAGCGAAGTCCTTGTGTGGATCTGTCTTGTTGTGTACGGCAGGCCAGCAGTAGGAGCAGGAGTAGTTGCACCAGCGTCCGAGATCCCATAATATGTGTTTGGGCCAAGGGTAGTTCATGCCGATGGCCACTAGATCCTTTTCTGCAGGTGCGTCTTGTATCAGACCCAAGTCATTGGCGATCAATCTCACGTTGGTAGATTTCTTGCTGGCAGCTATGTCGCCACCGCAGCCACAAGACGAGTAAGGACATACCACAGGGTCCAGGGGCCACTGATATTCGTCTTGGATGATGCTGCCTACGTAACCCCACTCCTTGGTGACGTCCTCGCTGAGGCTGTTGGGATTCATGCGAGAACCTGCGCAGTTACCGACCCACACAGATCCGTCGTAATCGATGTACAGGGTCTGCACACCCACGTTGCAGGTCCAGCCGCGGAACCTGTTCATGGAACCGGCTACTATTTCTTCCGTGGACATGTCACGGCGCGTGCCATCGCGGAACACAGCCGATAGATACTTGGGAGGTTCCACCTTAGGTGCAGCAGCAGGCGCAGGACGCGGTGCAGCCATGTTAGATCCGCGCTTGCGTAGATAGGGATTGTTCAAGATTTCACCTTGGTGGTCATGATGTCAAAGTTACAGTGGCAAAACACTTTCTTGCAGTCCACCCAGTCGCAGGGTATCCGGAAGTCTTCGTCAGCGATGTGCCCGATGCGGCCACCTTGGCGGCACCACCCACGCCAGATGCTCTGGTCCATGTCCACGATGATCTGTTCTACCCCGGCGGCACATTGCCAGTTCGCCCAGTTGTTCTTTTTCTGCGACACCAACTCTTGCGCTTGCACGATCACGGGCTTGGTGTCAGGGTCTTCCTGCAGCATGGCTCCGCGCCAGGTCTTGCCTACGGGATTCTCCAGCGGCACTATCTTCTTTTGGAAGAGTCCGTGCTGATGGTACATGACGGCCTGTTGGTGTGCTGTGTACTCATAGAGCTTGTCGCCAAAGTCCACGATCAATGGCTGCAGGGCTAGGGTGATGCCAGGTATCTCAGTGACGCGGTGGGCGAGTTCTTCGCAGTCCTGCCAGCGATCCGGATGCATCATGACATTGACGTGTGTGCGCATGTTGTCGTGTAAGGTACGGACCACTTCCAGGAAATGGTCAGCGTCACCTTCTTCGGCATGGAAGCTCAAGCAAACATGGTCGGCACGACCGCGCATGTCTTCCCAGAATCGCAAGGTACGGCTGCCGTTGCTGATGAAGCCCACTGCTCCGCCTTTGCTTTTGATGTAGTCGCAGAGTTCCAGGAAATGCCTGTAGACCGTGACTTCGCCGCCAGTGAACTCGAACGCTATGCGCTTGTCGGGCTTCTGCTGGAACACTCGGTCCACGAATCCTTTGATCACTGCCAGCTCGGGCCAAGAGTTGGATCCATCGTGCAAGACATCTGGGCAGTATGAGCAAGAGAAGTTACAGGTATTGCCTAGACACCAGTTGACCACGAACCAGGAATCGTGATCCGGGTTTAAGTGCCTGAGTATTTTCATGGCTGATATTTATAGTGGCAGGGTTGGTCTGTATCAGCCGTTACGATCGTGTTAAATAGACCATCCAAAAAAGGAGCCCAAATTGGAACAACAAACACAACAAAAAAGAAAGATCGTGATGATCGCCACGCCCATGTATGGCGGCATGTGCTCAGCTCAGTATCTGGGCGGCGTGCTTGACACCCTGCAAGTGCTGGCCGCCAAGGACATCGGCGTAGCGGTGTCCAACATCACCAATGAAAGCCTGATCACACGCGGCAGGAACGCCCTGGTCAAGGCCTTCATGGAGACCGATTTCGACTATCTCATGTTCATCGATGCTGACATCGGATTCACTGGCAAAGACGTGCTGTCCTTGATCGAAGCGGACCGTGACATCGCTTGCGGAATCTATCCCAAGAAAGAGATCAACTGGAAGTCGATCCGCCGCGGAGTGGCCGAAGGCGCAGAGAATCTCAGCGACTATGCTGGCGCTTTCGTGCTCAACTTGGATCCCACGCTGCCCACAGTGACCACGGACGAAAAGGGCATGATCCCTGTGCGCCATGCAGGTACCGGATTCATGCTGATCAAGCGCGAAGTGTTTGAAAAGCTCGCGGACAAGGTGCCCGAGTATGTGAACCACAACGTCAAGGACAAAGACGGCAAGATCATCGAAGCTGCCACTGGCCGCATCCGTGAATACTTCTCTACCAAGATTGACAGCACTGGCATGCTGCTCAGCGAAGACTATTTCTTCTGCGACCTCTGGAGAGAAAACGGCGGACAGGTATGGGCCAATCCTTTCATCCGACTCAGCCACGTGGGCACACACAACTACACCGGCGACATCGTCAAAGCCGAAGCCGACAAGAACGCACCAGCAACAGAAGTAGCGGCTGCACCTGTGGCCATGCCTGCGGTAGAAGAAAACAAAATAGGAGAGCAAGCATGAACGTAGCGAAAACTTTCGCAGTAGGAATGGTAGCATTAGTGATGTCCGCGACCGCTTGGGCGGCCAAGAAAGAGCCAGTGATGAAAGTCTATGACTGGCAGATCACACGCGTGGTCGACGGTGACACGGTAGAGTTTGCGGCACCTTGGTTGCCCGATCCTCTCAAGAAGAAACTCAGCATCCGCATCTACGGCGTGGACACACCCGAGAAAGGTCACAGAGCCAAATGTGAAAGCGAAGCCAAGCGCGGTGCGCAGGCCACAGAGTTCACTAAAAAGGTCATCACTGAAAGCAAAGTGGCTCAGGTTGGCATCATCAGCTGGGACAAGTTTGGTGGTCGAGTCCTGGGTGACATCATCGTGGATGGCAAGAGCCTGCGCTCTCTGCTGATCCAAAACGGTCTGGCACGCGAATACTACGGCGAAGCCAAACAATCCTGGTGTAACTGATATATGGGTAGATAACGACAGAGATCCACGGAAAATCTTGGATCATACTATCGTTATCGCCCAGATCATTTGACAGTCTATAAATATTTTGCTACAATGACAGGATGCTAGTCATCAACGTCATTGCTGGTCCAGGTGCCGGTAAAAGCACACTCGCTTCGGGTCTTTATCATAGAGCCAAATGTCGAGGATGGAATGTCGAATTGGTCACGGAAGTGGCCAAAGACCTGGTCTGGGAAGGGCGAGATGTCGCCCTGGGCAATCAAGCCTATGTGTTTGGTCGCCAAGTACAAAGGTTGGAAAGATTGAGAGGTCGGGTCGATGTGGTCATCACAGACAGCCCGATACTTTTAAGCGCCATCTACGCTTCGGAAGATTATCCCGAGGAGTGGGAAAGCGTGGTAGTAAAACTCTGGAAACGCTATGATAACCGTGTGGCGTTCCTAGAGCGCGGCCCGTGGTTCGATGATCGCGGCCGTGTGCATAATCTCGATGCCAGCATCGAGATCGATCGGCGGATCGCGGTGTTATTGGACAAGCATGGTATAACCTACACCCAGGTTGACCATGGATACCAAGACCTAGATCATGTGTTAGATAGAGCCATGCAGTATGACACATGTTCGGAGGCGATCCTTGAGAAAGGAGGTGTAACATGCACATGACCCACACACAAACGGGCATGTCTAGAAGTATCCTCGTCCTCGCGGCTAGAATCGTCGCGATCGGACTGCTGTTCGTTGGATCGTTTTATCTAGGTAAAGCACAGACTCCAACTACAGATTCCAAAGAAAAAATCACCATGCGAGAATGGATCGAAGATCGCGAGCCACTTTATCGCAAAGAGACCTGGGAACAACGCGCCACTCGCATGATCAATGCCAACCTAAAGGCCATCGATAGAGCTGGTGGTGTGACCAAGATCAGAGATCGCCAGATCGAGTGCTTGGCCAAGAACATCTATTTCGAAAGCCGCGGAGAACCCTTGGCTGGACAAGTAGCAGTGGCCATGGTCACCCTGAATCGCCTGGAGCAAGGCTACGAGCGCACCATCTGTGGCGTGGTCAAGCAAAAGAAAGTGGCTGATGTGTGCCAGTTCAGTTGGGTCTGCGAAGGCGACAAAGCACGCCCGTCGGGCTATGACTGGAGGTTGGCTGTGGGCATCGCAGTGACGGCCCTGCAGGACTCTGAACACATACAAGATCCGACTGGCGGTGCCACTCATTTCCATGCTACATACGTCAGACCTGATTGGTCTAGGTCTTACCAAAAAGTAGCCAAGATCGGCGATCACATATTTTACAAACCCAACAAAAACTACTAAGGAAAACATGAGAAGGCTATATCCCGCCAGGCTGCTAGAGGTCCGCGCCACTGACACCATCGAAGTAGACCTAGACCTTGGTTTCAACGTCTACACCCGTCAGAAGATCAGGCTGTTTGGTGTGGCGTCGGCTGGCAAAGACGCTGAAGTCAGGCAAGTGCTGTTGGAGCTCTGCCGCGAAGGCCTTCTCGTGGAACCCATCATCACCAAGCGAGCCAAACTGGGCCGTGTGTTGGGATGGGCGTACCTCATCGACGATTCTGGCGAACCTGGGTTAAATATCAATGAGGCCCTGGTAGAACAAAACCTCGCACAGAGTTTCCAAGCACCGGACGATTCCGATGACGAGGAATAGACTCACACACTAACATGTTTAGAAATCTCGACACACAACGATTCGTCGCTTACCTCACCCTGATAAGCGGCCTCAGCATATCAGCAGTGGCGGTGTATTATTCCGTGGCTGGCTTGATATCCATCTTCGCAGCATCCGTGATACCCATCGCCATCATGGGCACGGTGCTGGAACTCAGCAAACTGGTGGCCACGGTATGGCTCAAACAGAACTGGTTCATCGCTCCCAAGCCCATCAGATACTATCTGCTGTCGGCAGTGATCATCTTGATGTTCATCACCAGCATGGGCATCTTTGGTTATCTGTCCAGGGCGCACCTAGATCAAGCCGTACCCACTGGCGACGTGGCGGCCAAGGTCGCGCTGCTGGATGAAAAGATCAAGATCGAGCGCGAAAACATCGCCAACGCACAGCAAGTGGTCAAGCAGATGGACGCTGCAGTCAATGGCGTCATCGCCACCGGTGACCAAGAAGTCAAACTGCGTGATGGTAGCACAAGGATACGCAGCGCCGCTGAGCGAAGCCTGCAGATCAGACGCAGCCAGGCCAAAGACCGGGCCACACTATCCACGCAGATCGAAGAAGCACAGGTTCGCATAGTCAAGCTACAAGAAGAACGAGCGCCCATCGCCAGCCAACTGCGCAAAGTAGAAGCCGAAGTGGGACCCATCAAATACATCGCTGCCTTGATCTACGGCGACAATCCTGACAACAACTTGCTGGAGCGAGCGGTGCGCTGGGTGATCATCGTGATCGTGATAGTGTTCGATCCGTTCGCCGTTGCCTTGCTGCTGGCCAGCCAATACAGTTTCCAGTATTTCCGGGACAATCCCAAGAAGGATGATGATCCCAGCGGTGGCGACGATACGCCACCCAACGACAAGGACGGTAAAGACGATGCTATTCGAACCTCAAGTGATGATGATGGTGTGGATGAATCTGGTGATAAACGCCATGAACCCACTGGAATGGTTGCCGACCAACAACCCGTGGCTGCAGCTGGCCCGAGAGTTGAATACAAGATCCTAGACGACTATTCCGACGAGGAATACGAGCCGCCCGTGGCAGCACCAGTGATAACCCGGCCAGTCACAGCCGAAGTCACTTTTGGTGAGCCTGTGATCGAAGCCGATCGCGTGCAAGAGTCAGTGACCAAGAAAGCCACCCAGCGCCTGCGCAAGATGGCCGAGGATGCCGCTGAACGAGCCGGCATCACTGAAGCTGCACCACCAGGCACGCCCGAAGAGACATGGACCACGTCGCCCTCAGAAACGGCCGCACAAGACGTCGATGACTTGGATAAAATATATCGTGAAGCATCAGCCGCCGAAGCCAAAAAGAAGCGCAGCCGCGGTTGGTTGCAAAGCAGCTTTCCAACTCGCAAATAACAAAGGTCATCATTGAACGACAGCAGCGTCTACATCGTATCACCACCCACCCTGCATGTTCCAGCCGCAGGTCTGAGTTTTTGTCTAGTCAGCGGAGATCAAGCCTGGAGAGAACAGGTGGCCGCCATGCTGGAACGGGGACTCAACAAAAACCAACTCACTTTCTACACCAACGAAGATGATTTCGTTGATCCTAAGCTATGGCATTGGTATTGGCACGTGGCCCAGAATTGCAATCTAGTGTTGTGCGATGCGGTGCATTGCACTGAACATGAGATACGCATGGCCTTGGGCTTGCTCAAGATCGATGTGCCAGTGATCTTCCACATCAAAGCCGGTGATTCGGAAATGGCTTCCTTGTTGCATGCCATCGGCGCACCTTATTTCGAGACCCTGGAACAACTAGACGAAACCCTGGAGGCTTTACTTGGCTGATGAAAATCAAAACCTCAAATGCAGTTTCTGTGGCAAGCACAGAGATCAAGTAGAACGACTGATCGCTGGCGAATCCGCCTTGATCTGCGACGAGTGTATAACCCTCAGCCTAGACATCATCAAAGAAAGCAAGGCCAGCTCGCACGCTGAGTTCGATGACACCATCACTCCCAGAGAGATCAAAGCATATCTGGATCGCTATGTGGTAGGTCAGAACTTGGCCAAGCGTGCGCTGTCAGTGGCCGTGCGCAATCACTACAAGCGCCTGGAACAGAGCGATTCCAATCTCATCAAGAAAAGCAACGTGCTGTTGGTGGGTCCTTCGGGATCGGGCAAGACTTTGCTGGCCAAGCGTCTGGCTGAACTCATCAACGTGCCTTTCGCCATGGCCGATGCCACCACCCTCACAGAAAGTGGCTACGTGGGCGACGACGTGGAAAACGTCATACACCGACTCCTGCAAGCCGCCGAAGGTGACATACGGCGTGCAGAGATGGGCATAGTCTACATCGACGAGATCGACAAGAAAGGCCGCAAGAGCGAAAGTTCCAGCATCACCCGAGACGTGAGCGGCGAAGGTGTGCAGCAAGCCCTGCTGAAACTCATCGAAGGCACCGAATGTCGCGTGCCCGTGGGCGGTGGTCGCAAACATCCTGGCCACGAGATGCAGACCGTGGACACCACCAACATCTTGTTCATCTTGGGTGGTGCTTTCGTGGGTCTAGAAGAGCAGGTCAAGAAGCGCATGACTGGCGGTGTCAAGATCGGATTTGGCGCATCAGTGGATCCAGCCAGCGAAGACACCGATCACTGGCTCACCAACGTCGAACCCGACGACTTCGTCAAGTTTGGTATGATACCCGAGTTCATGGGCAGGATACCCGTGGTCACTGCCTTGGAGACTTTGACCCGTGAGGACCTAGTCAGGATCCTGATCGAGCCCGAGGACAGCTTGGAAAAAGAATATCAGGCCATATTCCACATGGACGGCGTAGACCTCACTTTCACTGACGAAGCACGGGACTGGATCGCCGAGCAGGCCGAAAAGAAAAACACCGGAGCCCGAGGACTGCGGGCCATCGTGGAAGAGATCCTGCGAGACATACAGTTCGACTTGCCCGACCTACAGCGCGAAGGATTGTCAGGCGTGGTAGTCAAAGCCGGAGGCAAGGATAATCTGGTGTTATTATACCGCAATTCCGCGGCAGCGCATAAATAAGATACTATGAAAGACAGCAAACCTCGCGGGCTCACTATATTCGTCAAAGACGGCAACGTCGAGAAAGCCCTACGCAAATTCAAGAAAAAGATCCAGGAAAGCGGACTCTTGGACGAAGTGCGCGAGCGCATGGAGTACGTCAAACCCAACATCGAGCGCACACGCGAAGCCAACAAAGCACGCCGTCGCTGGCTGAAAAAAGTCGAATCCGACGAGCTGGCAGGCCGCAGGGTTCCACGCCCTGGCAAGAACCAACGCAAGTTCTAAAACGGCTGTTGGTGCTGTTGACATTTCCAGCAGATATAAATATAATAGAACTGATGCTGGTCGCCTGATGGGTCCAGCAGCGGTTCGTGAGGCCCAGAGGGCTCACATTTCCAACTCTCGCTTTTAGGAGAACATCATGACTAAACTCACTATGGGCCAAACGGCCTTCCATCCTTATTCTCGTTTCGGTGTAGGTTTCGACCGCATGTTTGACGAGCTAGATCGCCTCATGGAGATCAACAACAGCAACAGCAACGGATATCCTCCGTTCAACCTGGAAAAACTGTCTGACACGGACTATCGCATCACCATGGCCGTGGCTGGATTCACAGAGGCCGACATCGAAGTCACGCAGAAAGAAAACACCCTGCGCGTGACTGGTCAGAAAGCCGAAAAAGAAGAAAAGACTTCCAGCAACTATCTGCATCGTGGCATCGCGAATCGCAACTTTGAACGCGAATTCGTGCTGGCTGATCACGTAGAAGTCTCCACAGCCAGCCTCAAAGACGGCATGCTGACGGTGGACTTGGTGCAGAAGATGCCCGAAGAACTCAAACCTCGCAAGATTCCGCTGATCAAGGAATAATGCACAAGCTGGGTGGGCATCAGCCCACCCATTGATAAATATCTTAGGATGATAAAATGAGCGACATCGCGACAAAGAAGAGAACAGAAAATATCATGGGCATCAAAGAACCAGAGCGTTATCGTGTAGTGATACTAAACGATAACTCCACTCCCATGGAATTCGTGATCGAGCTGCTCAAGGTCATCTTCCACCACAGCCAAGAGAACGCGGTGCAAATCACCCTGCAAGTGCATCAGCAAGGCAAAGGCACAGCTGGTGTGTATTCTTTCGAAGTGGCCGAGCAAAAAGCAGCCGAGAGCACACAGATCGCCCGCACCAATGGCCATGCCTTGGGCGTGACCGTAGAACTAGATGCCTGAACTCGAGAATATTGGCACAGTCGGGAAATCATCAAAATATCGTCGCACCATATTCGTTGACGTCGACGACACTTGTTTAAACACCACAGAAAGTTTCATACGCTGGCTGTCTGACATGAATCGCGTCAAGCGAGTCAAGACACCAGTGCCCACGGACATCAACAAACTAGGCGAATGGCTGGGTGTGGAGCAAAGCCTGGCCGAACACTGGCTCAAAGAATTCAACAACCACACCTGGCAATGGGGTGCTTTGCGTCCCTTGCTGGGAGCAGAAAAAGTCCTGCCCATGATAAAAGCCCAGGGCTGGAACATGATAGCATTCGCCCACGGCAACGGAGAACTGGCGCGTGCGCAGATGCGTCGTGCCAATCTAGAGCTGCTTTTCCCAGGCATATTTGGCGACCTCACGCAGGCACAGAATGGTGCCAGTTTCTATCCTTACATGCGCGAACACGATGATGCCATCTGCGTCACTGCTTCGATCAAGACCGCGCACGACACAGCACAAGCAGGGCACTTGGCTTGGATGATCAAACATCCCTGGAATCGCGGTGCGCCCGACCTCACCATACGGCGCTTTGGCGACTGGCACCAGATCCTAGAAGCCCTCACGCAAACAGAACCCGTACACATACCCATAGAATAACACGGGTTTTTTGTCATACTATCATAGTAGTTTAAGTATAGCCCAAATAGAATAAGTAGGATACGGGACGATTCCCATCGAGTTTTCGAGGACTAGCAGCACATGTCTAAGAAGAAACCTGCCGTCAAGCAAGCCCAGCGCCTTTCTTTGGCGCGGATAGTGGACTATGCGCACGACCAGGGTTATCGTCAGCCCTACATAGCCACGCGCGAATCCGCAGAAATGATCTGGGAAGCACTAAACAGATCCGTGTTCCGCGGGCAGCTGGTACGACCCGAGAAATTCATAGTTCGCGACTACGACGAAGCCAAATGGCCCTACTGGGGCGAATGTGAAGGGCTGCAACGCGGACATCGCTACGGACCCTACTACACCAAGGCCATACGCTTGCAACAGCGTTGGCCCAACTTCAAGAAGTTCATATCCGTGATGGCACATGAGATGGTGCACCAATGGGAGTGGGAGAAGCTGGGCACCATGACTCACGGCAAGAGCTTCTTCGCTTGGGAGGACCGCTTGAGAGACTACGGTATATGCCTGTCCGTGACAAGTTAGTGGGCACTAATTTATCGGTAAGTGGCCGCTGACTTAGCGGCTTTTTTGTGGCAGAAATACCACAGATCAAAAGGTTGACTTTTGG
>CAZXGO010000080.1:9717-11282 GCA_964640035.1 uncultured Chitinophagales bacterium | reverse complement strand
CGCTATTCAGCTCGGGGTAGCGTTTTTTGGCTCCTTCGTAGGTGAGATGACGCAGATAGTCATCCATGTCAGCGAAAGATTCAGGCACCTTGTAACTCGGTAAAAGGAGATCCGAATCAAGCTTGAAATCATCCACCTTTCCAACAATTTCGTTGGTGTTATCAATTGCTTCGGGTAAATCATGAAACAGAGCCAACATTTCGTCGGGCTGTTTCAGGTAGAATTCTGGATTGAGCTGATTATAGTCGTCGGTAAACCGAAATCGATTAGGATCATTTAAATCGGCATTCGTCTGAAGGGCCAAAAGTATATCGTGCGCCTCCGAATCTTCCTTGTCAACGTAATGGGAATCGTTGGTCGCAATGACCTTCACATTGTATTTCTTCGACCATTGAAGGAGAATAGTATTACAAAAATCCTGGTCTTTAAGACCATGTCGTTGGAGTTCGATGTAGTAATCATCACCGAATACCTCTAAATACCATTCGAATACTTCGCGGGCGGCATCTTCACCTTCGCGCACCAGGGTTTGATTCACCTCGCTGGCAAGACAACAGGTAGTAGCAATCAGACCTTCTGAATGTTGCTTTAAGACCTCTTTATCGATTCTGGGCTTGTAATACAAACCATCGGTGTAGCCCATTGAGCACAGTTTAACCAGATTACGATAGCCCGCCATATTTTTTGCAAGAAGAACCTGGTGGTAGCGCTCTTTATTCTCACGATCGCTCATAGCAACTGGAGTAACATAAAACTCACAACCGATAATAGGTTTTACACCACTTTTTTGGGCCTCATTAACGAATGAGGGCACCCCGAACATATTACCGTGATCGGTGATGGCTATGGCTGGCATTTCATATTTTGCCGCCTTTTTTATCAGATTCTTGATGTTCGCAGCCCCATCAAGCAGAGAATATTGCGTATGGGAATGGATATGGGAAAACTTCATGCCCGATGATAGTCAAGCGCCAACTTAAGGTCAAGGAGAATCAATACAGTTATCCCGAAAGGATGTCCACTTTTATTTATTCATGCGTTCCGTGAGAACCCAGTTCAGGAATAAAAACTCTATGGCAGAGGCCTCAAAACCCTTCCAATTTGATATCAACTCTTGAAATTGCTCTTCTGAGCATGAATTTGGATCTTCACCATAAGCAAGTATGATCCATCGACGCAAGCCTCTTTCCTCCCCTTTGTCAATTTTAGAGGGGAAAAATCCATCCGTTTGGCTTCTCATGTGCATGAGATCTTGTGCGGTTGTTGGTCCAATACCTCGTAAACCTGTGACTTTATCATAAAAAGAGTGCGGATCCATCTGTTCTAGTTCTTCCAAATTCAAGGATCCGGATACTATTTCGTGAGCAAGTCCAACGAGATACTCCCCTTTTCTCTCAGACAGACCGTATTGTTTCATAGCCATTGGATCAGCGCCAATCAAGTGAATGGGTCTTGGCCAAGACGCAACACTGTCCGATCCATAGGGTAGTCGGGCTCCGTAGGCTTGGCGCACATTGTATACCATTTTTCGCGCCGTCGGTTTGTGTGAAATCTGAGTCTGAATG
>CAZXGO010000080.1:0-9707 GCA_964640035.1 uncultured Chitinophagales bacterium | reverse complement strand
ATTCGGTTCATCGCATCTTCGAAAAAGTTCGACCGCGATATTCGCTTGAATCCATAGTATTCCCTTAGCAATGGACCCAAAACAAGATCATTTTCAGCCTGTGCGTATAGAGGAGACAGGTCAATATCGGTGCCTAAAATACGCCTTAATGATCTGTTTGCGGTATCCTTTTCAGATTCTGAGAGTGTTTCAGCAGAAACAATGGTAAACTCTGGATGGAGAACATCTCCATTAAAGTGAATCGTCAGTAGTACATCCCGATCACCCACCCAAATGGGACGAACGTATCCCTTTTCAAAAATGAGCTCCGTGTTATGCTCATGATCAAAGTACTCGTTGATATCGAGACTCAGAAAAAAATCATGTGGGGGTTTAGAGAGGAGTTTCCAGGTCATAATCACATTTAAAACGAGAAACCAATTCCCACTTTAATTCTTGTATTCCAGGACCGAAATTCCAGATCACTAAGTTTTTGTCCGTTGATTTCGTTGGTGTCATACTTCATTCTGGTCTGAAAGAGTCCAAGATTGATATGCAATCGTTGATTGAGTGCATAATTGAACCCACCTCCGTAGGTGATTCCGGCTCCCGACTGAAGGATGTTGACATCATCAATCTGTGTAGTAATTTCTGATCCCGTATATGCCAGGTCGATGTAGGGTGTGATGAGTTTGGATTTTAAAGGATAAAATCTTGGCCCAATGTCGTAATAAGTAAGTCTGGCATTTTCATCATCTTCAAGACTATAGCTTCCAAAGCCAAGGATGATTCCAACGACAGAGCTCAGATTGTACCCGAGATCGACATCGAATCCAAATCCATTTTCTTTCCTAAAATCATTATCGTCGTAGGCGATGCTGGAAAAGCTAAATCCTGCATTTGCTGTTAGACCTTTTTGTGCCAGAACGACACCTGGTAGTACGACGAAAAGGAATACGATTAACGTGGTTTTCGGAAGAAATTTTTTTTTCAAAACATCCATTAATTAAATGGTGAGTAATTATCGAAAATAGAATGCAATGCCTGTTCGTAGACGGTAATACATACCGATCTTTTCAAGGCCATCTACAGGCAATCCACCAAATTTGACATCATTATAATACACTCTAGAGACCGAAGTAATTCCCTTCAAGGCAATAGCATGATTGAGAAAATAGTGTACACCTACGGAACTGGTTCCACCAAATCCATTTCGGGAAAAATTAAAGGCTCCATTATCTATGGTGGAAATGGTTCCTTGCAAATCCAAAAACGGCTGAAACTTAGTGTCTTTAGATAGCACAAAACGGGGCCCAACATCTATGGATCCTCGTTTACTTTTGCCGCCATCATAAAAACTTCCACCTAGAGTGGCAAAAACGCCAAGCTGATCATTGAAATTGAAGCCAAAATCTAGATCATAAGTAGGTCCAACCCGCCTGTCACTTTCATCATCGTAAACAAGTTGATCGTATCCTGCATTCGTACCGATGTACCAGCCTCTTTGTGCATGAGCTACGTGAGGAATAGTCACAGAAATGAAAAGAAAACAGAGTACAAATTGCCAGAAAGTAAGCATGGTGGTGTCATGTCTGAGAAATCTGAAACCATATCCTTGATAAAATCCTGGTATCAGACAAAATCTAAAGATACTTAATCATTTCAATTGTCATCATCCTGAAATACCATATTTTGGTCTATAATGACCACAAACCATCCATACAATGAAACAAGTTTTAGCGATAATAATACTGATTGGAGGGCATAGTTTTTTTCACTCAAGCTTCTCACAATCCAATCTTCCGGAAATCCTCCCATTATCTGAACAGGCTGAACTCCGTGATCAATGGCTTGAGAATCGATTAAATACCTTGATTCCTGACATGATGGATGAGGAGCAAATGGATATGTGGCTAATCATTGCATCGGAATATAATGAGGACCCTGTCATTAAGACGATGCTTCCCGCCACCTGGATGGCAGCTCGAAGAACGACGATTCTCGTTTTTGCAAAAAATAAAACCACAAAACAGGTCGATCGATGGGCTGTCGCTCGATATGATATTGGTCGTTTTTTTAAGAGTGCCTGGGACCCAGATCAGGAGCCAGATCAATTTAAACGTCTGGCTCAGATTGTAGCTGAGTATGATCCCAACAAAATCGGTATAAATACCTCACTCGATTTTAGTCATGCAAATGGCTTGACGTACACTGAACACACCCTTTTAGTAAAAGCACTACCTAAGAAATTTCAAACCAGACTGGTTTCTGCTGAGCGTTTAGCGGTGAATTGGCTTCAAACACGAACTCCTGAGGAGATCGCAGCATACCAGATCATTAGCCGAATTGCACACCATATTATTGAAGAGGGACTATCTGAAAAAGTCATTCTTCCTGGTCATACTACCACCTCCGACCTTCAATGGTGGTATCGAGAGCGCATACAAGAACTAGGACTTCAGGCATGGTTTCATCCATCCGTTGACGTGCAAAGAGCAGACAAGGTAGATGAGAGAGCACAAAATTTCGCACGTCAGGCAGATGTAGACGTTATTCAACCTGGCGACCTGGTACACATGGATTTTGGAATCACATACTTAGGTTTGAATACCGATACTCAACGTAATGCATATATCCTGAAACCAGGTGAAACTAGTCCACCAGAGGGACTGATTGAGGCCTTTAAAAAGGGAAATCGTTTACAGGATATATTGACATCCAACTTCCAAACTGGACGAACCGGTAATCAGATTCTGGCTATGAGTCTGTCTCAGGCAAAATCTGAAGGCCTACGCCCCAGCATCTATACTCATCCTCTGGGTTTTCATGGACATGCTGCCGGTCCTACGATTGGCATGTGGGATAAACAAGGTGGTGTACCGGGAGATGGAGACTATGTGCTTGTACCAAATACAGCTTATGCAATCGAATTAAATATTACGGCAAGCATACCGGAATGGGGGAATAAGGACGTACGAATTATGCTTGAAGAAAGTGCCTGGTTCGATGGAAAAAAGGTTCATTACTTAGATGGGAGACGTACTTCTCTTATTTTACTCCCGAGAGTACTATCTGAGTAAGGGCATTTGATTGTTTTGAGCTTCTTGGCATAACATTTCACAAAATAAAATTGCGTTTTTTCTCTTATAGATTTTGCATCTCGCCAGCGAAATAATATATTCCGCATTAGTCCGTTTTTTTCCCTGTTTGAACAATTAACTATCGACTTCAGGAATTATGCCTATCCTTCAACGAAAAAAAGACAACGTCGACTTGCGCAACTACTACAACGTGTACTTGCAAGTTGGCCTTGCGATTACATTGCTGACCCTGATCGTCATGTTCAGAGCTAATCTGGATTTTGGTGGTGGTGTTGAATTTGAGATCGCTGAACAAGAGACTATTGAAATGGAAGAAGTTGTTCAGACCGAGCAGCAAACCAAGCCACCTCCCCCTCCGCGTCCTCCAGTACCGGTAGAAGTTCCAAACGACGAGATTATTGACGATGCTGATCTAAATTTAGATGCATCCCTTGATTTGGATATGGCACTCGATTTACCTCCCCCTCCTCCTGCAGCTAGAAAAGTTGAAGATGAAGAGCCTGAAATTTTCCTTGTTGTAGAACAAGATCCTGAATTGATTGGTGGTCTTGAAGGGCTACAGAAGAGTATCCGTTACCCTGAGATTGCACGTAAAGCAGGTATCGAGGGTAGAGTATTCGTTCAGTTTGTTGTAGACGAGAAAGGCAACGTGATAGACCCAGTTGTAACACGTGGTATTGGAGGCGGATGTGATGAAGCTGCTCTCGATGCAGTTCGCAAAGCCAAATTCAAACCTGGCAAACAACGTGGTCGTGCGGTTAAAGTTCAGTATTCACTCCCCGTAACCTTCCGCCTACAAAACTAAGATAGATCTTAGCTTAAAGCACAAAAAAGCCGCTTACTGCGGCTTTTTTTATTTCATAGGGTTTAGCTCATCAGAGCTTGTCGGGTGCGTTCTATGACAATTTTTAAATTATCAAATGCTACCCGTTGTATTGCCATATTAAGATTTGTCCAGGAGTAATCTGTAATTCCCTCCATCGCTTGCAACTGAAAAATCCTGGCATCAGATTGCATGAGGTACCAGTGAGTGGTTTTATGAATCTCGGTTCCATCCAGTGTATAGGTGTGTTCTGTGGTACCAAGAGATTGCACAATCGATGGAGGAGAAATTCCTAGTTCTTCCGTCACTTCCCGAACAGCACATTCTGATATACTTTCGTCGTGTTCTAATTTACCTTTGGGGATGTCCCAATACCCATTTCGTTTTATGAGCAAAATCTCGACATCACCAGATTTTCTTCGATAGAGGACACCTCCGGCAGCAATAAGCTTGATCATGTGGTCTCGTTGGTATTTTCGGAATCCTCTTCATCAGAATCAAACACCGTTTGTCCAGGATTATTCACTTCATCGACATAATTTAATCGAAGGGTATTCAACACATGAATGAGATATTCAGAAACTTCTGCCTCAAGATTACCCTTTGTAAAATCCTGCAACATTTGAAGGGTATCGATCGCATATCGTGTAGCACTCAGATCCCTTTCCACTTGATCCGTACTTGGATTTTTAATTTTACCCATACCCATCATAGCGATTTGCTGATGTTGTTGCACAAGCATCATGAAGAGTAGTTTCTGTTGCTGTTCTTTACTTAACTGTTGTGTTCCGTTGTCCATTTTGATGAGCCATTAGTTTTATTATGCGTTAAATATACAACCTATCCGATGATAGCGCCTACTCAAGATATCCTGGTAGCGCTTTTTGATAAAGATGATCGATCAGTGTTAAATCCTGGAATGAAATGCGGATTGAATCATGTATTTTAGTTCATGCTAAAGAAGATTTAACGGCGATATGGCGCAATTTTACCCTTTTTCTGCTCTTCGACCAAAACCTGAACATGTCAACACCGTAAGCTGTCCACCTTATGATGTTCTGACACTAGAACAAGCGAAATCATTATCGGAAGGTAAATCGGATAGTTTGCTTCATGTGACCTTACCCGAAATTAATGGGCAGGCACCGCTCGATGAACTAGCTAAACGAGGAGCCCAAGCCCTTAGGGATCTAGCATCACGATCTGAAGTGATGGTATCAGATGACTATCCCTATTTCTATATTTACGAGCAAGGTTTAGGAACCCAATCCCGTATTGGGCTATTTGGCACCGTGCATATCGATGATTATGTATCCGGGAAAATTATTCGCCATGAGTTAACCCGGCCTGATAAAGTTGAAGAGCGCACGCAACATATCCTATCTCAGCAGGCGCACGCAGAGCCGATTATGTTGACCTACAGAAATACCCCCGCACTCAAGGCTTGTATTCGTGCTGCCTTGATTGATGCCATCCCACTGTATGACTTTACAGATGAACAAGAGGTACGACATAGGGTTTTTCGAGTTCACTCGGAATCCAACGATAATATCCAATCTGCATTTGATGATACCAGCCTCTACATTGCCGATGGTCACCATCGATGTGAAGCTGCTTATCAGGCAGCAGAAAAAATTTCTTCGGATCAGGCTAACGCAGTAGAAGAATATAAACGCTTTCCTGCGGTTTTGATTCCACATGATGAACTCGTGATCCTGTCTTATAATCGATATCTGAAAGAACTATCTGATGCTAAATGGGATGATTTATCTACCTTATTGAACCTTAGACCCACCGATTCCAGACAGCCTGATCAAGCAGGTTCTATCATTGTTGGATATGGGCAGGATTGGTACCAGGGAACCTTACCAGCACCAGGCGATTCTAGTGTAATAAACCATTTAGATGTTCAACGCCTGCAGGAATCGGTCATTAGACCACTATATGGCATACATGACATCCGCAGGGATCACAGAATCGGGTTTAGTGGTGGAGCGGACAGCTTCACAGTAATGCAAGAAGGGTTACAAAGCGGCACTATTGATGTCGCTTTTGTGTTGTACCCCGTTGATATTGAAGATTTACTAAGGGTATCCGATGCTGAATTGTTGATGCCCCCCAAAAGCACCTGGTTTGAACCCAAATTACGTTCAGGAATTCTAATCCATACATTTAATCATAACAATCAATGAGTCGCATTCACAATTTTAGTGCTGGTCCTGCAGTGCTTCCTCTCGAAGTACTTGAAAAAGCTAAACAAGAGCTTACCGATTACAAAAGCAGTGGTATGTCCATAATGGAGGTGAGTCACCGCGGACCCGAATACATCGCAGTTGATGCAAGTGCACGTGAGCGATTGATGCGATTACTGGGCTTGGGAGATGAGTGGGAGGTGATATTTTTACAAGGTGGTGCAAGTACTCAGTTTTTGATGGTGCCCTACAATTTCTTGTCTGCTGACCAAACGGTAGATTACATTAATACAGGCACATGGTCATCAAAAGCCATCAAAGAAGCGAAAGCCTTTGGGAATGTCCACATAGCCTTCAGTTCAGAAGCAGAGCAATTTACCAGAGTTCCTGTCCAGGAAGAAATCCAATGGTCTGATTCTGCTGCATATGCCCACTTTACCTCCAACAATACCATCTTCGGTACGGAATTCAAGACTGAGCCTGCGGCTATGGTTCCCTTAGTCTGTGATGCATCATCCAATTTTCTATCTAGACCTATACAGACGGATCGATATGGTCTGATCTATGCTGGTGCTCAGAAAAATCTAGGACCTGCTGGGGTCACCGTCGTTGTGGCTAAAAAAGAGTTTCTGGCAAAAGAAAAATCAGCGGGTGTTCCTACAATAATGAGATATAGCACCCATGTAGGCGAAATGTTTAACACTCCGCCGGTTTTTGCAGTCTACATGGTTGATTTGGTACTCGAATGGATCGAAAAGCTAGGTGGTTTGGGCAAAATAGAAGCCATGAACAAACACAAAGCTGATCTTTTATACACTGAAATCGATCGTGATGATTTTTATCGTGGTACGGCTCATGTGGAATCGCGTTCACGGATGAATGTAACCTTCCGGATTGCCGATGAAGAACTTGAAAAGCTATTTGTAAAAGAGTCGGAAGCCGCAGGACTAAGCGGACTCAAAGGTCATCGGAGTGTAGGCGGTATGCGAGCTAGTATTTATAATGCATGCCCGGAAGCCTCTGTTCGGGCTTTGGTCGATTTTATGGCTGAGTTTCGACGCACTAAGGGCTAAGAATAGGCTGTTCAAGGTGACTCGTCTTTCAGAAAAAACCTCATATGAGTATATTTGAGGGTTGCCGAGATAGCTCAGCTGGTAGAGCAGCTCATTCGTAATGAGCAGGTCGTCGGTTCGAATCCGATTCTCGGCTCTGGTTACATCTGGAGTAGAAGCACGTTATTATCTGCAATTTCTCGCCATTCCCAGAAGCAGTTTTTGCTGTTGATGGGTTATCTAGTACGCTAAGAACTAGCTATTTTTTACATTTTTCGACTTCTTTTTCGATTTCAGTCTGTAATTGACGGAATGATTCAGAGTCATTATACTTTTCCCGAAGTTCATCAATGAGTGTTACCCCTTCTGAAGCTAATTCTAGTCCTTTACTTAATGATTCCATACTTGTTTCGGATCCTTCTGTTATCTTTTCTGCTCTGCAAAGAATGTCGGCAACTCGCCTGGCATCTTTTGTGATAGGATCTGTACAAGATCCCAGAACAATCACAAGTACAGGAATGAGGGAATAGATTTTTCTCATGGCACTAAGATTATCATGATTACAATCCGAATAGTTAACGAATTAAAGTTACCATATCAAGGAAATTTCCGAACTATTCTGGACTAGAAATTATCATGATCACATTACAGAACGTATCACTCAGCTTTGGCCTTCGTCCTGTTCTGGATGAAGCCGATCTGGTTATTGAGTCCGGAAACAGAATTGGATTATTGGGTCGGAATGGGGAAGGAAAATCGACCCTGTTAAAGGTAATCACCGGCGAACAGAGCGTAGATCAGGGTCAGGTGCGTCGCCAACCAGGATTACGCATCGCTCGTCTAGAGCAGGAAATTCACCATGCGCATGGTGCTCGGGTGCTGGACGTGGTATTGGATGGTCTAGGAGATAAGGGTGCCTTGCTACACCGGTTTCACGATTTAGCCAGAAAATCATCTAATGGTGATCCATCCGCCTTGAAGGCTTTGGCAGAAGTCCAAAAACAGATTGATGCTTCCAATGCCTGGTCGATGGATCAACAGGCACAAACAATACTTTCGCGGATGAGTCTGGATCCTGATACAGACTTTGATTCCTTATCAGGAGGCATGAAACGACGGGTCCTGTTAGCACGCGCGTTAGCCGACGATCCTGAGATCCTGTTACTCGATGAGCCTACGAACCATCTGGATATTGATGCCATTCTATGGATGGAAGACTTCCTAGCACGATATCAGGGTACCTTGATTTTTATAACCCACGATCGAAGATTTTTACGGAAATTAGCCACACGAATTGTTGAATTGGATCGTGGGAGATTGTACGACTGGGCCTGCGATTACAACACCTTCCTCGAACGAAAACAAGCTCTGCTCGATGCTGAAGAAGTAGCAAATGCGAAATTCGATAAAAAATTGGCCGAAGAGGAAGTATGGATTCGCAAGGGGATAAAAGCCCGCCGAACACGAAATGAAGGTCGTGTACGCGCACTTAAAGCCCTGCGCGAAGAGAGAAAAAATCGACTTGGTAAACTTGGAAATGCCGAAATTCGTATTCAGCAAGGCCAGGGGTCCGGAACATTGATTGCCGAGGCGAAAAACGTAGATTTCAGTTATGGTGATAAGGGGGTGATTACAAAGATGGAGGCTATCATCCATCGAGGTGACCGGGTCGGAATCATCGGGCCTAATGGTGCTGGAAAATCGACACTCATCAAACTTCTACTTGGTGAACTTAAACCGCAACATGGTACAATTCGAACTGGTACCAATCTTCAAATCGCCTACCTTGACCAATACCGGGCAGCACTGAATGAAAACAAAACGGTAGCTGATAATGTCAGTGAAGGCAGAGATACGATCAGCATCGGTGGCAAAGACAAACATATCCTGAGTTATCTGCAGGATTTCCTCTTCACTCCCGAACGAGCCAGAAGTCCAGTTTCGGTACTCAGTGGTGGTGAGAAAAATCGTTTGTTACTGGCAAAACTCTTCACCCGTCCGGCAAATGTACTTGTGCTTGACGAACCAACCAATGATCTGGATATCGAAACTCTGGAACTCTTGGAGGAAGTAATTAGTGAATACACCGGCACCCTACTGATTGTAAGTCACGATCGAACCTTCATCAATAACACGGTAACTCAGTGCCTGGTGCTCGAGGGTGATGGCAGTGTACATGAGTTTATCGGTGATTATGATGATTGGCTCCGCTACAAGGAAAAACGTGATCAGGATAAACAATCATCCAAGCCTGAGCAGAAAAAAAATAGCTCCAGTCCCAAAAGTGAAAATCGACCAAGGAAATTAAGTTTCAGGGAGCAGAAGGAACTTGAATCCTTACCGATAGATATCGAAAAAATGGAGACTGAACATCAGCTGATGATAGCAGACATGAGTTCTACTGATTTTTATAAAAAAGAGCCGGAAAAAATCCGGGAAAAACAGCTGGAAATGGAATCCTTGGGTAAGAAAATCGAGGAGGCATACCAGCGTTGGGAAACACTGGAAGCGATCCGAATCGACTCCGAAAACTAAGTTGATATCCTTAGTAGAGGATGTG
>CAZXGO010000079.1:0-11817 GCA_964640035.1 uncultured Chitinophagales bacterium | reverse complement strand
TATGCAGTTCAACAACAAAATGAAGGTCGCGACCGTGCATTACGCATGGAAAGTGAAATCATTGGACTAAAAGCACAGCAAATTGATAGTATTGATTATGCTAAAGTCTTAGAAGAAGAAGTCTTAAAGAATATCAATGATCAAATTAGTGCCAATATGGCTGTTGAAGAACAATATCGTAAAGGGCTAATCACCAGAGAACGAGCAAATGATTTAGAACGCGAAATTGCTGCAAATAGAAAACAAGCTGATGCAAATGCACAGAAGCAAATTGAATTGCAACAAGCTCAAGCAGAGCGCGGACTTCGTATTCAATTTGAAAATATTGCTAGAGCTAATAGTGAAAAACTTAGAGGTGTTGAGCTAGAAGGTAAAATCTATGCTCTAAGTGCCAATAGACAAACATTAGAGCGTGGGTTATCAGATTTACAAAATCAACGCCAACGCCAAATTGCTGATATCAACAACAATGATAAGCTAACTTTAGATCAGAAACTAGAAGCACTTATCAAAATCACTGAAGAGTATGGCAATGGTAAAAAAGCACTCGAAGAACAATTCAAACTTAATGAATCATTAACAAAGGATTTTAGCAAAGGTTGGGAAGTAGCATATAACAAATATGTTGAAGATGCTCAAGCTGCTGGCGATCAAGCCAAATCAATCTTCGGTACCGTTACACGCGGCATTGAAGATTTAATTGTTAATTTCGTACAGACCGGTAAGCTAAACTTCAAAGACTTAGCAAATACTATCATCGCAGAATTTACACGCATTCAAGCTAAGAAATTGGTTGCTGGTTTATTTGGTGGTGGTAATAGCAGTAGCATTGGAGATTTCTTTGCTGCCATAACTGGTAAAGCTGCAGGTGGTCCAGTATCAGCTAATACACCATATCTGATTGGTGAAAAAGGTCCTGAACTATTTGTTCCTAATACAACAGGTACTATTGTTCCAAATAATGCCTTAGGCGGCGGCACATCTGTAACATATAATATCAATGCAGTTGATGCAGCCAGCTTTAGACAAATGCTAGCAAGAGAACCAGAGTTCTTATACGCAGTGACCGAACGCGGTCGCAATAACCTACCAGTTGGTAGTCGCAGATAAAAGGATAAAAAGATATGGCCTGGCAATGGGTATTCGATCACGCTGAAACATTAAGCATAAACAAACGACCAATCGTTAGTCAAACGATTACACGAGATCAACGAGTAAGATCAGTAAGTCGCGGGGGCAATGTATGGCGCTTTACGGTAAAGCTACCAACTGGCTTACGCTGGAGCGATATGCGTGGTTATATAGAACAAATCGACAACGCAAACTTACTAACAGCTGAAACTATATCACTATCAGCTGATAAGTTTGCGTGGCTCACAGGATATAGAGGTGAGTCAGTAAGTCCAACTACAATGACATTTAAATTTACAGCCGCACAACAAGCAAGTGATCCAACTAAGTTTGAAGTGGGTAATATGTCAGGTGATTCAACAACTATCATACTTAGACGAGGCGATTTAATTCAGCCATTAGGCGGCCATGTCTATACGGTAGCTGATGGTATTACCAAAGGTAGTAATCCAACAAAACTAGTACAAGTCAATAGACCAATATTAGAAACACCAAGCGATACAGCAGTAACATTATTGGTAGCCAATGATGTAAGTTGGAATGTCCAATGCGTACAATGCCCAACCTGGACAATCATCGAACGAGATATCGTAAGTTGGAATGGTGAATTCGTATTTTACGAGGTACTATAATGCCAAGCACATTAGATCTAAGTAGTTATACTAATATACAACAAGCGGCATTTGTTAAGATATATGTGCCAGATTACGGCACACTACGAATGAGCACATATGACTTACCATTCTCTATCACAGAAAGTGATGGCAACTCATATAGCTACACACCATTAGGAGTACTATTAGGTATCAGCGAGTTCAACAACGAGCTAACACCAAGTCGAAACGATGTTACTATCAGTTTAGCAGCCATTGACCAAGCATTCGTAGCAGGTATGACCAGCTACAATCTAAAAGGTAGCCCAGTAACTATTCGACGAGCATTCTTCAATACAGAAACATCGCTCTTATTACCTATTAGTGGCAACCCAAGTGTGCGCTTTACAGGTATTATAGCAAATTATAGCTTCAACGACGAGTATAATCAGTTCTCGGACACAGCATCAACAACGGTATCAGTAAGTTGCTCAAGCATCGTATCGGTATTAGATCAAAAGTTTGCTGGACAAGTTACTAATGATTCTGATAGAAAGTATCACTTTAGCGATGACTATGCGTTTAGTCGTGTAGCAACTATCGCTAACAGCGTATTTGACTTTGGTAAGCCATACACTGGTAATAAAACACAAACGACCGTATGATCAGACACGCCGAATTAAAGGATCTAGAACAAATCGTTCATATGCTAAAAGCATTCGCATCAGCAAGTATTATAGATTATAGCGATTGGAGTAAAGCAGATATAGATTCGGCAACGGTCAAGATAGTAAATATGATCAAGCGAGAGTATCTACTAGTGGCAGAACATAATGACACGCTGGTAGGTATGATTGGTGCGGTGAAAGAACAGGACTATTGGTTCAATCGTCGCACAAGATTAAGAGAATTATTCTGGTGGGTAGATCCACTATATCGTAGAAGTCGTCTAAGTGCTGAGTTATATCTTAGATGGGAAAATGATGTAGAACGCTATCTAAGGGACAAGCTAGTCGATCAAGTGAGTCTATCTACACAACCAGGATCAAGTAATATAGATCCCGCTCACCGAGGATGGATCTGCGTAGAACAACATTGGATTAAAGGATAAAAAGATATGGCGGCATTTTTGTCAGCAGCTTCAGCAGTAATAGGCAGTAGCTCAATCGGTAGCGCACTAGTGCGTATTTTAGTAGCATACGGTATCAGCCGACTAATCAACAAGTCAAACGATAACGGCAACGGCAACAACGCTAAAGATGAAGGCGTTAGACTACAAGCAGCACCAGATACAACCAACGCTATTCCATTAGTATATGGTAGCGCATACTTAGGTGGTAAGATCACTGACGCTTACCTTACCAACGAAAACAGAACAATGTGGTACTGCTTAACGCTAACCGAAGTACCGCACGAAACAACAGCATTAAGCGGCAACACTATCAATACCACCTTTGGCGATATCTATATGAATGGCCAGCAGATTTACTTTAAGAGTGATGGTATTACGGTAGATTATACGGTCAATCAGGATGGTATTGTAGATACAAGCGCACGAGATTTAGTTAAGATCTATCTATACAAGCGTGGTGCTGGTAATCCAACACTACCACAATACTTCTTAGACTTACCAACTCCACCAGCTGTACCAGGCAACGCATTCGATGTAATGCCAAACTGGGACAACACATTCTTAATGCGCGAACTAGCCTTTGCGCTAGTGCGAGTAGATTATAATAGAGACAAAGGTGTCACAGGCTTACCCGACTTAAAGTTCAATGTAGCCAATACACTATATCGTCCAGGCGATGCTATCTACTCATATCTAATCAACGAAATATCAGGTGGTGCAGTACCAGCAGCTAATATTGACACAGCAAGCCTATTGGCATTAAATGACTACGCAGATGATACGGTCAGTTATTATGACGAATCTGACGATACGGTAAAGACACTAGGCAATCGCTATCAGATTAATGGTGTAGTAGATCCAAAGAACTCAGTACTACAAAACCTACAACGCCTAGCAGCTAATACAGGTTGCTTTATCAACTACGACATCACTACAGGTAAATGGGGTGTAGTAATCAACCGCGATACAGCAACAACACTACACTTTGATGACAGCAACATTATCTCTGGTATTGACCTAACTGGTACAAGCCTAGATAATATGTATAACTCAGTAGAAGTTCAGTTCCCACACAGAGAACTGCGCGATCAGATGGATACCATCCGTATTGATCTACCAGCCGAGTATCTAAACGACAATGAGCCACCTAATGTATTAAGACTACAAATGGATCTACTAAACGAGCCACTACAAGCTCGTGAGCTAGGCTACTTAGAACTATACCAAAACCGTATGGATCGAGTAGTCACATTTACAACAGACTACTCTAAGATCAACGCAGAAGCTGGTGACATCATTACCATCACCAGTAGTGTATATGGATGGACAAACCAACCATTCCGTATTATGCGAGTACGCGAAGTAGAAAGCGATACAGGTGGTCTAGCAGTAGAAATCACAGCACAAGAATACGACTCAACAATCTACACAGCTGGTGGCCAACCACGCCGACCACGAGTACCAACTGACCCAATCGGTATCCCATCAATTGGCGTTATTGGCACACCATCAGCTCCTACTATTACGGTACAAAACTCTGTAGCAGTACCAGCAGTAGTATTATCAGCAACGGTACCAAGCGGTTTAGTAGATCGTATGGAGTATTGGTATTCAAGCGATAACGGCACAACATATCTACTAGGCGATACAGATAAAAACGCAAACGGCGCACCATTCAATCAGGGTGCTACAAGTCAAGTACGCTTACCAACACTAATCGCTGGCACATATCTATTCAAAGTGCGAGCCGGCAACGAGTCAGCCTTTGGCAATTTTAGTCCAGCAACAACAGCATATTCTTGGACACCAATTCAAGTAACTGACCAAGTAAATGAAAATACAAAAGTAGATTCTGGACTAGGTGCTTTATTACCATTACTAGGTATGGGCGCATTAGCATACCTAGCGTATAAGACACTATATCCAGAACTATTAGCCGCACTAAGTCAAACTGAATTAGGCAAACTACTAGGTATTGAGGACCCAGCTGAAATTGCTGCCGCACAAGCAGCACTAGAAAAACAATCAGCAGCCTTCCGTATTGTTAATGCTGGTGAAGTATCAATGAGCGCTGGAGTAGATGACACATTAACATTTACAGCAGGCGATGGCATCGAGTTTGAAGTCAATGATATTGGACACGAAATCATCATCAAAGCAACAGGTGGTGGTGGTGGCACACCAGGTGAGCCAGGCACATATCTAACATTTGGTAAAATATCAGTTCAAGGTCAGGAATCAATATCAGCCGATTCATTAGGTGACACATTAAACATCAAAGCTGGATCGGGCATTACCATTAGTACTGACCCAGCGACAGACACAATTACAATCACCAATGCTGCACCAAGCACAACTGAAACACCAGATCCGGTTTATACAGAAATCAAACTAGAAGGTAGTGTATTCCCAACCGTGTTTGGTGAAGGTGAAATTGCTGGCATTGGTAAGAGCCGATTAGGTATCTTTACACACGACTATATGGTATTTGGTGGTATTGAAGCAGCCGCACATTTAAGAGGTTCAAATATCTGTGATGTTGGCGACGAACTAGTTCCATCAGTACCAGGCACAGCAGCTACCAACTATGAATTTGCCAGCTGGTATGATTGGACATATAATAGCACTACAAAGAACTTTGATCGTGGTGCATTTAATACAACATTATGGGGTAGTACTGGCGGATTATGGACCAGTACTGATAGAGCAACACCAGCAACATACAAAAATGGTCCATACATTAGTTTAAGTGGTATGGGCATTCGCGTATATTATTCAACCTGTACATACGATCCAAGCAAAGAACTGCGCGATCAAGCCTGGAGCAATTGGAAACTATACTACTATACTTCAAGTCAAGTAGAGGTACAGGCTGGTAGTACAAACCCAGATGAGCGCCAACCTCCTGCTTATCGAGTAGATCGACAATATCAAAATGAAGGTATTGTTATTGATGAGCAAGGCCCAGGATGTGAAGGGTATGATGCATTTGTACCAGACTTACCAATTATAACACAAGAAACACAATATAACTATACACCATCAACACCATTAATACACGAAGAAGGTAAGTTAATTGCGTTTGGAGCAAGTCCATTCAAACATGGTGGTAGCACAGGTACAGATACTGACTTTGCTAATAGAACCGTATGGGGCTATGTGTCAGGTAGCTTGACATTCAAGCAAACACTAAACTTCAAAGACTTAGTCAGTGATGGCTCAGTACAAGTTGCCATCGGAGCTGGTAATGGTCTAGTATATTACTCTACAGATAATGTCAATTGGACATTAGTAAGTAATGTAACATTCAATGGTGCTACCGCAACAGACTTAACACCATACGAACCTAAGTTCTTAGCTAGAGGTGATGGTAAGTTCTTCGTATGGTCGCCAGGTGCCACTGATGGCTGTGCTATATCAACTGATGGCATCAACTGGACTGAATATGTTACTAATATTGCGGCAGGAGCAACAACCATAGCTTGGAGCCCACAACAAGGCAAGTGGGTTAGATATGGTGGCGGAGTAGATCAGGTAAGTACTGATGGTATTACTTGGACAACGATTTAAGGATAAAAAGATATGGCGAAACCAGCAACAATCAATAATATTATTTGGGATGGTACTCGATGGGTAGCAAGCTCAAAAGCAACCGTAAGCAATGTAATAGCAAATACTGAAAGTGTATTACATACAAGTAGCGATGGTAGTAATTGGACACCAGTACCTTATCTAAGTGATCCATTTGGCGGCCCAAGAGAAGATTATAATGCGACAAGTCCATATAATGGTACTAATTTTGGTTATGAGATTGGGCCTGGTTATGGTATTAGATTACCACGATCTTTAAGAAATATAGATAAAGTATTTGGTACAACATTTAATGGTAATAATGTAGTAGCATTAGGTTATAATACCAATAAGGCAGCGTATTATGAAAATGGTGATTGGCACGAAACTACATTACCATATGTTGCTAGATGGACTGCTGCTGCATATGGTAATGGTAGATGGATAGCTGTATCAGGTGATGCTAATGAATATTCAAATAAAGCAGCTATATCAATTGATAACGGTAAAACTTGGTCGGCAAGTACATTACATCATTTAGAACAATGGAGTGATATTATTTACTTTCCTGGTAGTTCAAGTTCGCCAGTAGGTAGATTCGTCGCTATAGGCGGTGGTGGTACTAGTTATACAGCGGTATTATATGATGGTTATACTACCTGGCAAGTAAATTATACACCTAATACAGGAGACTGGCAAACCGCAGCAATGAATGAATTAGGTACTCGAGCAGTAGTATTAAAGTATGGAACAAATCAAGCTGCTTATACTAATAATGGATTAAATTGGACATTAGCGCCAGCTGGTTTGCCAATATCGGCCAATTGGACAGACATTATATTTGGCAGTACAAAGCAAACTTATACAGGAGTTCAAGGCACTTACACAGATACGGTAGTATATGAAGTTGATGCTCACGAAATACCTATTAGAACTTTTAATAATGTACAAGCTGAATTAGTAAAGTTTTATAATACTGAAGCAATACCAGTACCAAGTCAATTTACTATGACAAGTCAATCAAGTGATTTTGGCGAGCATAATAGATTTGATGATTATTCGGTTGATATTACATTACCATTAGCAACTGGACAAACCAATCCAGCTAATGCAGCACGATATAGATTTAATTTTAAATTTTCTTGGGCCCCAGATGATCCATATGGTAGGGGGCAAATTTTAGTAGAATGGGAACCAGTATTATTATATGGTGGTGTAGGTTATACGGTTGGTAAAACTTATACATTAGATTCAGACTTATTCACCAATTTAGTTGAATCTATAACTTTAACAATTAGGGCGGTGAATGTCAATGGATCAATATCAGACGAACAATTATCAACATATTATGGTGAATCTGAAGCATATCCACCAATATTAACAATTGATTTTGATGTAGTTAATAAAACATATCAGATAGAAATGTTAGATCCAGGGATGAATTTGGCGGTTAATAATGTTATAACCTATGATGTGCCTAATTCAACTGATAAACTAAAAGTTAGAATTACTGGGGTAACTGGTGTCAGTTATCCATATAGTCATCAAGCAACTAGTATAGAAATAGCATCAGTACCAACACAGACCTGGACATTTAATAGATATGAAGTTAGCAATTATTATGGTAAGATTGGTACAACTAATGGTATCTATATAACAAAAACTTTTACTGGATCAATGCCGACGGTCGTATTGGGCCAAACTATTCAATGGAAGATATTAGGTAATAAAATTGGTGGTACAACACCTCTTAATGATTATCTAGTAGGTGGTACTGGTCAGGTAATACCAGTCTTACCAACTTTTAATATTACACGAGATAAAGCAACATATACAACAATCGTGCCAGTTAGTAATTATAGTGGCTTTAAGCCCGGTGATGGTATCGAAGTATCAAAATTTAAACTATTGGGTCTAACTAATGACAAATATGATCTAAAATTAGCAGTTACATCAGTTAGCAATACAAATATTACTGGGGTTGGTGTAGTATCTGGTGAAAGTAGATATGCTAGTGGAGTTAGATTATCAGTGACAAGAACAGGTGATACTTATTCAAATGTATCTATTATAGATGGTGGTGATTATTGTTATCCTGGTGCATTATTAAAAGTTAATGGTATTGAATTAGGTGGAGGCTCGTTAGTAGCTAATCCTACTGAATATGATTCATATGATCACGATCTATTATTAACCGTAACTGGTACATATTATTCGACTATGACAACTTTTACATATTCTGGTACTGCTAATGCGGGTACTCCTTGTACTTTTAATGTATTAAGAAACAATGGTCAATATGAAAATGTAGTAGCAAATGGTGGTACTGGGTTTGGCATCAATCAGCAAATTAAAATTACTGGCGATAAGTTAGGTGGATCGACTCCAACAAGAGATTTAACTATTACGGTCACTGAAGTTGCTCCTTTATTAGTTAATGGCATATATTATGGCGGTCATATTATTGGTTATACTACTAGTGGAACATCAGGACAAGGACTTTGGGTTGCTATTGCGTCCGATACTAATAAACTAATTTATTCAGGTGATGGTCTTGCCTGGACGGCTATCACCTTGCCTGGCACCTTAATGCCAAAAGCTATTACCTGGGCTGAACATTCAACTGGAGGATATTATATTATTGTTGGTGATTCCGACAAATATCTAGTTAGTGCTAATGGCACGCAATGGACTGAATATACATTAAAAAATAATAGTGATTGGAAACACGCTATCTATTATGATGGCTCATATAAAATATTCAGCGATTCAAATTACGCTGATAAAAATACTCTATTAGCTGGATTTAATTCATCAAGTTGGTTTGCTATAGAAGATGTATATCAATCAGATTGGACAGAAACGCAACTAGATAATATATTTTATAGCAATGGCAAATATTATGGATTTGGTAGCGGTATAGTCGATGACAAAACATATCCATTATTATGGACCAGTTCAACAATCAGCACTAACAAAGGCAATTGGAGCATTTATCCAGCAACTGGTACTACACAAATCATTAGTGCAACTGATACAGGTGAAGAAGTATTGGTAACTGATGGTAGCAAGATTTATGCTATCCCAAGCAATATTAGCGAAACTAATACCGCATTAATCTATCGCGCAGGTCCATTTGGTGAGCCAATTGAACGCATTGAAGCCAACGATGGCTATGTGTATGTCTTTACCACAACACAAACACTAATCAGTCCAATAGGAGCTTAATATGCCAACATATAACTTTACACAAAGCGTAAAAGAAGAATGTAGTTTTGATGATCTAGCTACTGCGTATAAGTTTTACGCATCAGGATTAACAAATCCGCAAATACAGCGTGTAGAAGTAGCACCTAAAGACAATGATGGCTTAGGCTACTTAAACAATACAACAGGAGGCTATACCAATGGGGAAGCCTTTCCTAATAGAACCGACCCGACTAAATATATTAGTCAGCCAGTTGGTAAGTTCAATGCAGCAACGCTAACTTATAACACAGACGACAAAACACGGTATGGTATCACCGGCGGGGGCTATGTTTTTAAAGTCACCAGAAAGCACCAACCATAACTTTCTATCACCCTAAGGTGTTAGATCGTATCCTACAGGAGAAACACGATGGCCGGAGTACTAACATTCCAACAATTCATTGGTGGCCCAGATGCTATTAAAGTAGAAAGCATCTTCCCATCAACACAAAAAACACTAGTCTATAATTTTGGTGCTGATGTCACCAACTGGACTATCAGTGCCGATTATCAAACACTAATCGTAGATACACTAGCATACGACCGCTACACAAGCGAACCTAACTTTGCTAACAGCAAAATTGCTGGCTATTTTGACAAAGTAGAAATCGACAGCGGCAATATCGTAGTAGTAGATGCCGCAGATGGCATTGTCAATATCACCGTACCAGCTGGTATGTATAGTGGAGCAATCATTCCCGACGCACGCCGTAATGTGCCACTAACCGTAGTGGGCATTACCTGGAGCACAGGTGGTAGCTTACCAACTATCAATACACATCGTTGGGTCTATATTCAAAATTGGGAGCCAGATGTCGCAGTAGGCGATCCAGCCGATGAAGCCGGCTACACAGCATTAGGAGCCTAATATGACTACTAATGTAACCGTAACCACAACTACAAATGCTATTACCGTAGATGAAACAACAAACGCCATTACGGTAACATCTACACCACAAGAAATCCTAGTCAATACAAGAACTAACAAAGCCGATATTGGACTAGGCAATGTAGATAATACCAGCGACTTAGACAAGCCAATCTCTACAGCAACAAAGCTATATGTAGATACAGAAATTGATTATCTAACAACAGCTGACATTGAAGAAAACGGCAACTTATATTTTACAAATGCGCGAGCCGACGCACGAGTAGCTGCCGGTATTGCTGCCATTGATTATCCAGTAGATAGCGTTAATGGTAAAACCAATGCCGTAGTATTAACAACAACAGATATTAGCGAAGGGGATAACCTATACTTTACCAACGCAAGAGCAGATGCTCGAGTATCAGCTGGCATCGCCGCAATCGACTATCCGGTAGATTCAGTAAATGGACAAACCAATACCGTAGTACTAGATACAGACGATATCAGCGAAGGCTCAACTAACTTATATTATACAGATACTCGCGTAGGCGCATATCTAACAGCCAACAACTACGCAACTACCAGCTACGCACAAGCAGAAGCCGCATTAGCAGCTGATGGTGCGCTTGAAGACGCATTAATACAAATTGGCATCGCAGAAAGTAATGCCAATGGTTATACAGATATAGCAATCAGCAATATTGATTACCCAGTAGATAGCGTAAATGGTCAAACAGGCGCAGTAAGTTTAACATCAACTAATATTGGTGAAGGCACAAACTTATACTACACAGACGCTCGTGTAGGCGCATATCTAACAGCAAATAGCTATGCTACTCAAACATACGCAACAACAGCCGCTAACACAGCCGAAGCAAATGCTAAATCATATGCCGACTCAGCAGTAGCCGCATTAGTAGATTCAGCACCAGAAACATTAGATACTCTAAACGAATTAGCAGCCGCATTAGGCGATGATCCTAACTATGCTACAACAATCAGCACAGCATTAGGTAATAAGCTAAACACAGCAGACTTTGGTTCAGCGTTTGATGGGCAGCTTGAAGGCAAAACTACAACCGATCTAACAGAAGGCGACAACTTATACTATACAGAAGCTCGTGTAGATGCCAATTTTGGTACAAAAACAACTGACGCATTAGTTGAAGGTACAACAAACTTATATTACACAGATGGTCGATTCGATACAAGATTAGCTACTAAATCAACAACCGATCTAACTGAAGGCGACAACTTATATTGGACTACTGCTC
>CAZXGO010000078.1:0-12156 GCA_964640035.1 uncultured Chitinophagales bacterium | reverse complement strand
GAAGCCTATGGTGTGGGCACGCCCGACGACTGGGTGGAACGCAACATCTACAGCAGCCACAGCAAGTGGGGCATCACTGCCCTGCTGATCCTAGAGACATATCTGTTCCACGGTTGGGGCATAGTGATGTGGCTGGTACAGATGGCCTGGATACCTTTCTGGGCTGCAGGAGTGGTCAACGGATTGGGACATTTCATAGGATACAGGAATCATGAGACTAGAGATAGATCCACGAACCTTGCGCCTTTTGGAATCATTATCGGCGGCGAAGAATTACATAACAACCATCATAACTCGCCTGCTGCGGCGAAACTAAGCGACAAGTGGTGGGAAGTTGACATCGGTTGGTTTTACGTCACTGTCATGCAGATGTTGGGACTGGTCAAAGTCAACAGGAAGCATTGACACACCAGTGGATCTCTAGTATAATTACTTGATGGATCCTTACCGTACACTTGGTGTCGAACGCGGCGCCAGCGACGACGACATCAAAAGAGCTTATCGCAAGCTGGCCAGCCTGCACCATCCTGACAAGGGTGGCGACACCAAGCGATTCCAAGAGATCCAAGCGGCCTACGAAGCCATCACATCAGGGCAAGCGGACCAACCACAAGGTGCTGCAGGTCCGGGTGGTTTCCATTTCCACTGGGGCGGTCGTGGTGATCCATTCCGAGGGTTCCCGGGATTCGAAGATCTGTTCCGCCAGAGCAGCAGCGAATTCGAGTTCAACAATGGTCCACGTGCTCGCAATCCCGACGTGAACTTGTCTGTGGACTGCAGTCTCGAAGAAGCGCATCATGGCTTCACGCGCACCTTGAACTACACGGTGCACGGCGAAGGACAGAAAAGCATCACGGTGACTTTCCCGCCGGGTTCCTATCCAGGACTCAAAGTCAGATACTCTGGCGAAGGCAGCAGGATGATGAAGGGTCAGCCCGCGGGAGATCTCTACTGCGAGATATCTGTGAGGCCACACGAATTCTGGAGGGCCGATTTCCAGCACCGAGACTTGATGGGTCTGCAGGAGATCTCTGTCAAAGAAGCCATGTTTGGCACTGAGCTCGAAGTCACTGACATCGACGGTAACCGCATCGCTGTCACTGTACCAGCCGGCACACAACCCGGTGCCAAACTGCGTCTCAGAGATCGCGGCTTCAACAACCTACGCGGACACACACGCGGCAACGCTTACATAGAGATCATGGTCCGCATACCCAAGCTCACTGAAAAGGATCTGGATCGACGGATCGTTGACTTGTGATCACAGATCTGCTATAATGACATGATGCTAGAATTATTACCCGAAGATCACGAATTACTGAAGATGCGCATGCCCGAGGTCGCTGATCCGGCAGCACTGGAACCATTGACCAAGGACATGTTCCTGATCATGTGGAGCAACGGCGGCATAGGATTGGCTGCGCCGCAAGTGGGCATGGCCCTGCGCATGTTCATCATGGGCCCACAAGAAGGACCACATTATGTGTGTATCAATCCTGAGATCGTGGCCACAGGACCCACATGCAGGATCAAAGAGGGCTGCTTGAGCTTCCCAGGATTGTGGTTAAATAT
The DNA here is from genome assembly GCA_964640035.1 of uncultured Chitinophagales bacterium. Lineage (GTDB taxonomy): Bacteria > Bacteroidota > Rhodothermia > Balneolales > CAYWCV01 > CAYWCV01. The sequence continues at coordinate 10,584 of CAZXGO010000078.1, read as the reverse complement.
CGACAGACCCGAATGGGTCGATGCCAGATACCAGACGCTTGATGGGTCATGGGTCGAGCAGCGATTCACAGGGCTTTTGGCTAGATGCTATCTCCACGAACTGGATCATCTAGATGGTCATGTGTTCACGGAATATGCCAACACACTCAGTCTCAAGATGGCGAGAGATCGCCAACTGAAGTATTCACGTAAACTCAAGAAAGCGGAAAAACAAGCATGAGTGACCAAGAGAACAGCGGTAGAATCAACGAAGTGATCGCACGGGCTTTCCAAGAAGCCATGAATCGCGAGCACGAATACGTGACGCTGGAACACATCCTGCGCGTGATGCTGGAAGAAGAGGACATCCGCGATGTCATGAACGATCTCGAAGTTGACGTCAACCTACTGATCGAAGAGATCGACGAGTGGCTGCGCGAGCAGACCGAACTGCGCGTGGAGGGCATGACCAAGCCTCGCAAGACCGCTGCCCTGGAACGCTGTTTCAATCGCGCTTACACACAGGCCATCTTCACGGGCCGTGGGCACATGGAACCCATCGATCTCTTGATCTCGATCTCCAGCGAAAAGCAAAGCCATGCCAGTTTCTTCTTGGCCAAGAACGGTGTCAACAAGGAATCCCTGTTGGGTTATATCACCCGTGTCAAAGATGGCAGCAGCAAAGAAAGCAAGTCAGCCAAGAAGCGCGACAGCGAAAAAGTCCTAAGCAAATACACCACCAACTTGATCAAGAGCGCGGAAAAGAAGATGATCGATCCCTTGATCGGCCGCGAGCGCGAAGTGTTCCGTCTAGCACAGACCTTGACAAGGAAGAAGAAAAACAATGCCATCATGGTAGGCGAACCCGGTGTTGGTAAGACCGCCATCGTAGAAGGCTTGGCAGTGGCCATCAGCCGCAGCGAGGTTCCACAAGTGCTCAAGAACAAGACCATCTATAGCCTGGACATCGGCAAACTCTTGGCCGGCACTAGATATCGCGGCGACTTCGAAGAGCGCATGCAGAACGTGCTGGAAGCCTTGGAAGAGCGCGATGACGCCATCCTGTTCATCGACGAGATACACATGATCATGGGTGCAGGCTCGGGAGGACAGGGCAGCATGGACGTGGCCAACCTCATCAAGCCCAGCCTGGAAAAAGGCAAACTGCGCTGTATCGGTTCGACCACCTACGAAGAGTTCCGTTCGCACTTTGAAAAAGACCGCGCCTTGCTGCGCCGCTTCACACGTGTGGACATCAACGAGCCTTCAGTGGAAGAGACCCGTACCATGCTGAGACAGGTCATGCCTGTGTACTCCAAGTATCACAGCATCAACGTGCCCGAGGACGCCATCGATCTAGCCATCGATCTTTCCATGAAGTTCATGCTGGACAAGAAACTGCCCGACAAAGCCATCGACGTCCTGGACGCAGCCATGGCACGACTGCGCGTAGGGCACGAAGACATCAAAGCCCTGACCAAGGACGATGTGCGCCAAGAGATCAGCGATCTCACCAGGGTGCCCATCGAGCAACTGGGCGAGCAACGTGACGTGGCTGTCACTGAACTGGAAAGCCGCATGAGGACCAACGTGTTTGGCCAAGAAGAAGCCATCGAGCGACTCATGAACATGGTCTACATCGCCAAGTCGGGCCTCAAAGAGATCAACAGACCCATGGCCAACTTCCTGTTCGTAGGACCCACAGGCACTGGTAAGACCGAACTGGCACAGCAACTGGCACAGGGCTTGGGCATGGAACTGGTGCGCTTTGACATGAGCGAATACCGTGAACCTCACAAGATCGCCAGCTTGATCGGAAGCCCTCCGGGCTACGTGGGCTACGGCGAAGGCAAAGCTGGATCAGGCAAGCTGATCAACGAACTAGAGCGCGTGCCCAACTGTGTGTTGCTGTTCGACGAAGTGGAGAAAGCACACCCTGATGTGCTCCAAGTCCTGCTGGGACTCATGGACAACGGCATCATCACTGGCTCTGACAACAAGCAAGCATCGGCACGCAACGCTTTCGTGATCATGACATCAAACCTGGGTGCCGCTGATGCTGAAAAGCAGACCATCGGCTTCAGTGGTCGCTTGAACGAATCCGCCACCGACGATGCTGTCAAGAAGTTCTTCGCTCCTGAGTTCCGCAATCGCTTGGATGCCGTGGTCAAGTTCAACAGGCTGGAACGCGACGTGGTGCGCCGAATCGCTGACAAGTTCATGACGCAGATCCAAGAACAACTGCGCGAGCAGAACCAGACCGTCAACTACACACCAGCGGCCCTGGATTACATCGCTGAACACGGCTTCTCCGACACCATGGGCGCACGACCCATGAAACGCTTGATCAACGAAGAAGTGCGGTTGCCCATAGCCAAACGCATCATCCGCGATAGATTGATCTCGCACACAGTGGATGCGGCCAACGGCGAACTCGTGATCCGATGAAACGCAGCATCACGCAACGCTTGTTCTGGAAGCGATGGCCCTACAAGATCTCACTGAGATCTCCCAACGACCGCCCCAGGCATGCCAACATGGTCAGGGTACGCTGGGAAGATGCTGCTGCCAACGCACTCAGCCGCAGCAAGTTCCGTCAATGGTTCAAGAAACATCATCCTGATTGTGGAATCCGTTGCGAATCCAACATTTCAGTGTTCCTCAGCACCCGCGAGGAAGTGGAACATGTGCTGGACACATGGAAAAAGTACGTGGAAGAGATCTGGGAACCCGCCGACGAATCATCGCTGTCGGAGATGAAAGACCATGTCTATGACGTGGTGCGCGACAGTTATTGGTACAAGAAGTTCCCTATCCGAGCGCGGGTGCTTTACACGCCTGAATTCCGCTTGAATGGCTTGCCCATGCTGAGGGATGCGCTGTCTTCCATAGACGCAGATTCCTGGACAGCCAAAGGCCTGCTCATGGATCTCATCGGTGAGCCCACTGGTCGCATACCCTGGGCTTGTGGTCAACCAGTGTATCTCTATCTCTTGGAAAACGAAGACGCTATCATGCTGAAACTGCAGGCCGGCGACTGGATAGATCGCTTCGAACGGATCCGTAAACCCCAATTATAGTAGCAGACCACTTTGGACCAGCCTCCACTAAATAACGGTGGAGGCTTTTTTATGGCTAAAATCAAAGAAGAGATCATAGCGATCAAGGTCAGCAAGCTCCTGCGCGATTCCGAACAAGAAACTGGACATCTCCTTGCCGACGACGCATATGTCAGCATCGAAGCAGTGATACAGGAACTGGCAGGCAGCGATGTCTTGGTAGAAATCATCAAGGAATAAGCATGGGCACACGTCTCACCAACATGCTGATCGATGATGGAAACGCAGATCAGACTGGATCCGCAGTGCGTGGTGATGGATATTATCATCTCGCAGACGGATTCCACACCGTGGGCTACTACCTACGCGGTTTCTCTGGTAGGATACGCCTGGAAGCCACTCTCAGCGATGACCCAACCGAAGACGATTGGTTCGACATCGACCTGGGAGACAATGAATTTTCCGAAGCCACGACTGGATTGCGGGCTTTCAACGTCACTGGCAATTATGTGTATCTCAGAGCCATCGTGGAAAGAAGCCATCTGGAAGCGCCTTTGGGCGGACTCGGCCACTGCGAACGAGTGGTACTCAGTTTCTAAGGATCAGATTAGATGACCATTGGTAAGATCAAATTCAGCCAGCTACCGGCACAAGTCGAGACCGACCTAGATGCCAACACCATATTTGCCGTGGTGAATCTGGGTATCAGCAAAAAGGCCACTATCGGCAACATCAAAAACTATCTCGTCTATGACGGGATGGCCACCAAGGACTACGTAGACACCGCTGTCAACAACCTAGTGGCAGGTGCGCCTGGCATACTAGACACGCTCAACGAGCTGGCGGATGCGCTCAACAACGACGCCAACTTCTATGCTACTATAACGGGCATGATCGCGGATTCCGCGACCAACCTGTTCCCCAGCAAGACCACTGACGATCTAGCCGAGGGCGCTACCAACCTTTACTTCACCACCCAGCGTTCCAGGACCAGCATCAGCATCTCCGACCCGACCAACAGCTTGACCTACGATCCAGCCACGGGCGTGATTACTTTCAATGCTGGTTCGGGCGGTTTCGTCACTTCAGTGAACGGTGCCATCGGCGATGTGACTCTGGATTCAGACCGCATCAATGAAGGCTACGAAAACCTGTATTTCACGGATGCGCGTGCCAGAGACTCTCTCAGTGGCGGCACAGGTGTCACCTACGACAACACCACGGGTGTGATCAGCATCGGACAAGCTGTGGGACCCACAGATACCGTGACTTTCTTGGACGTGGGCGTCACAGACGATCTCAATGTGGGTGATGCTGCCAACATAGGCGGAAACCTGCAGGTAGGCGGTAATTTCAACCTCACTGGCAACGTGACCAGTGACATACACATCGTCGACACTACTGCCAGCACCAGTCCCAGCACAGGTGCGTTGGTAGTGGAAGGCGGTGTTGGCATCCTAGGCGATCTGAACGTAGAAAATGGTCTCAACGTAGGCGGTGATTTAAACGTCGACGGCACTTTCAACGCTGGAACCATCGCTGTAGATGACATCGAGATCAGCGGAACCATCACGCATCAAGGTCTGGTGCCCAGCGACGGCACCAACATCGACCAGATCATGACTTACACACGCTCCTTGCGCCTGCTCACAGACTGGCAAGACGTGGGCATCAACGCAGGAAACCTAGTCACTGGCACTTATATCGTGCAACTTTATGCACACGACACTGGTGCAGGTGGCACCAATAACAACGAGTATTATTCGGGCATCATGAGCTGGTATCAAGGCGATACCAACAGCTCCGAGCAGATGCCCACTGACGAGATACCCTTGCACAGGGCAGGCGGTAGTAGTGATGGAAACCTCTATCTGCGCACGTTCAGGACAGCATCTGCTGACCCAAACAACCTGAAATTGCAGATATATTCCAACATCGAAGCGGCATCTGCCGCGAATTATGTGTTTAAATTTAGGCGGGTGATCTAGGGCCAAAAGTTGGTCCTAGAATAAATAGGTTCATAAACAGACAAGGTCACAGAGTGACCACAGGAGGAAAGCCAAATGGCATTTAAAATCAAAGACGGTGTCCGGGTAGGAATCACCGACGTTTTCAACAGCGCAGGTAACCTGCTGGTTGACGCACCTCGCGTCGCTTCCAGAGACGGATCTACCTATATCGCTGCAGTAACCAACAACGGTACCGGTGCAGACGACGAGACGCTGCGCTTTGGTACAGGCGGTGTAGAGCGTTTCTCGATCGAGAGCAGCTCGGCCACTTTCGCCAGCTCGATCAGCACTTTTGCGCTGAACGCTACCACAGCATCCACAGATAGTTCCACGGGCGCACTGGTAGTAGCAGGCGGCGCTGGCATCGGCGGTGATTTGAACGTAGGCGGCGACCTAGACGTAGCCAACCTGAACACAGCCAACGTCACAGCCACCAAGCTCGACGTAGACAACATCCAGATCGATGGCAACACTATCAGCTCTACCAACGTCAATGGCAACATCACCATCGATCCCAATGGCACAGGTTATGTGCAGATCGCTGGCACCAATGGTTTGGTCATCCCCTCTGGTACCACAGCCCAACAGGGTCCTGCTGTCAGCGGTGCTGTCCGACTGAACACAGAAACAGGACAGTTCGAAGGTTATTCCGCAGGTAACTGGTCCAGCCTGGGTGGCGTGCGTTCCGTAGACGGACTCACTTACATCTCCGCTGAATCCGCTCCTGGTGCTTCCAACGACACGCTGCAGTTCGTCACAGACGGCACAGAAGCCATGTCCTTGGACACCAACAGCTTGGATATCGCTTCCAAGATCGCTACAGTCAATATCAATGGTACCACACAGAGCGACAACACCACAAGCGGTGCTTTGGTAGTCGACGGTGGTGCTGGTATCGCCAAGAACCTGAACGTTGGCGGTGAAGCCAACATCGCTGGCAACACACTGGTCGGTGGTAACCTCACAGTGACCGGTTCAGTCAGCATGGGAAGTGCTTCGTTTGATTCTTTGGACAACACACCAATTGGACAAAACGGCGCAGATCTAGGTTCTTTCACAGACCTTGATTCCACATACTTCGCTAACACAGGCGACACTGATCTTGGCACTGCAGGAACAGGAACATCCGTCACAGTCTATGGCAACGACGATGCAATCAATAAAAACACAGGTGCGCTGATCGTTAACGACGGCGGACTTGGCGTTGAACTGAAAATCCACGCTGGTGGTGATATCACTTCTGATTCTAACATCAATGGTGTTGATTTCAACGCAAGTGGCAACATGTATGTTGATGGTTCTGCCGATGTCCTTGGCACTTTGAATGCCGACGGTATCGTTACATTTGGAAGCACATTAGACGTCGAAGGCGATACCACTGTTGGTGGTACACTGGGCGTCACAGGCGAAGCCACACTGGCTTCTGCTACAGTCAGTGACTTGACTTCGGGTCGCGTCACATATGCTGGAACAGCTGGCGCGCTGATCGACAGTGGCAACCTTACATTCAATGGTACGACATTGACAGCTAACGCTCTTGACGTGACTAACAATGCAGCCATTGGTGGTACACTTGAAGTTGGTTCAACAAGCATTGATGGAACGCTGGATGTTGCGGGTGCTACTACGCTCGACGATACACTGGATGTCGCAGGCGATACAACAGTTGGTGGTACACTAGGTGTTGACGGCAACGTCGCAGTTGGTGCTAACGCAGTCACTATCAATGCCACTTCTGGCGACATCGCAACTTCTGGCGCAGCAAGCGTTGGAAGCACATTGTCTGTCACTGGCGAGGCCACACTGAGCGACAATGTTTCAGTTGGTGGAGACCTCACAGTTGATGGTACCAGCTCATTCACTGGTACAATGACTGCTGGTGACATTGATGCTTCCACAGTTGACACCACCGGAAATGCTAGCATTGGCGGTACACTAGGTGTCACAGGTGCTACCACACTGAGCAGCACACTGGATGTCACAGGTAACACAACAGTTGGTGGTGATTTAGATGTCACAGGCGACATCACAGTTGATGATATCACTGCTGCTACCATCACCACTTCGGGTGCTGCTTCACTGAACAGCGCCAGCGTTACAAACAACGCAACAGTTGGTGGTACACTGACAGTCACAGGCACTACAACACTCAATGATGATTTAGATCTCAATGGCGCTGCTGATATCTCCAGCACACTGGCAGTTGGCGGTAACACCACTGTTGGTGGCACACTGGGTGTCACAGGTGCTACAGAACTCGACAGCACACTGGGTGTCGACGGCAACGTCCGCGTTGGCACTGCTGGTGCCAGCAACTTCACAGTCGCAGCTAGCAGCGGTAACACAGCGATCGGTGGTACACTTGACGTTGATGGCAACTTTGAAATCAACGGCGGTACTTTCCAAGTCAATGCTGCTGATGGCAATACCTCAGTTGGTGGCACATTCATCGTCACAGGCGCAAGCACATTCAACAGCGATGTCAGCCTCGGTGGCAACACGATCACCAACCTGGCTGATCCTGTAAACCCACAAGACGCTGCTACCAAAGCCTATGTTGACGCTGCACGTGCTGGTCTAGACGTCAAAGAAAGCGTCAAAGCAGCCACAACTGGCAACGTCGCGCTAACTGGTACACAGACCATCGACGGAGTCAGCCTAGCTGCTGGCGATCGCGTGCTGGTCAAGAACCAAACCACTGACAGCCAGAATGGTATCTACGTGGTCGCAGCTGGCGCTTGGGCACGTGCCGATGACGCAGACAATGCTCCAGGTTCTGAAGTCACCAACGGTATGTTCGTGTTCGTCGAAGCTGGTACGGTCAACGGCAAGACTGGTTATGTGTTGGTCACACCTGATCCAATCACGCTTGGTACTACTGGTCTTGAGTTCGCGCTGTTCTCGATCTCGGGCACAGTGATCGCTGGCAACGGCCTGAGCAAGAATGGCGACACACTGGAAGTCAATGTTGATGCAGTTGGTGGTATCGAGATCAACAACGACGAGCTGCGCCTCAAAGCCACTGTCGCTGGTGACGGCTTGACATGGGATGCCGTGAATGGTATCATCGATGCGGTTGGTACAGCAAACCGTATCTCGGTCAGCGAGAATGCCATCGACATCGCCAGCACATACGTTGGTCAAGCATCGATCACTACACTGGGTACGATTGGTACAGGTACATGGGAAGGTGACATCGTCAGCCCAACTTACGGTGGTACAGGCGTCAACAACGGCGACAAGACCATCACACTGGGTGGCGATCTGGCAACATCGGGTGCTTATGACAGCACATTCACGATGACCGGCAACACAGCAGTGACATTCCCAACAACAGGTACACTGGCAACACTAGCTGGTTCTGAAACACTGACCAACAAGGAGATCAACAACTCCAACATCGGTGCTAGCAATCCTGGTACTGCTGCGTTCACCACGCTGACAGCATCTGGTGCTACTACACTGACTGCTACCACACAGAGCACAGACAAAGACACAGGTGCTTTGGTTGTGGAAGGTGGTGTTGGCATCGAGAAGAACCTGAACGTTGGTGGTTCGATTGGTATCGGTACAGACCTCACAGTCGAAGGCGACCTCACAGTTGGTGGCGTAGTCATCAACAAGGAAGTGGGCGGAGCTGCTGTTTCCACAGACGAAGTGATCAAGGCCACAGTGGCTACGACCACACAGGCAGTCATGGATTCGTTCGCTGCTGCTTCTTATCGTTCTGCTCGTTACTTGGTTCAGATCACACAGGGCACAGACTATCAAGTGTCTGAGTTCCGCGTGATCCACAATGGTACCACAGCCTACTTCACAGAGTACTCTGTGCTGGAGACCAATGGCCCATTGGCAACATTCTCAGCAGATGTCAGCGGTGGCAACGTCCGCTTGCTGACGACCATGGGTGCCGCTGATTCAGCGACTATATACATGGTTCGCACAACAGTCGTAGTTTAAGTAATAATCGCAGTGACACGGGGGCTTGAATAGCCCCCGTGAATTCGTGGATAGTGGAAACGAATGGCAAACGAATTTAAAGTCAAGAACGGTCTAGCTACGGCTGAGACCGTAGTCATCAACGCAGGTGGAAACTGGGTAGGCCCAGCGATCCCCAACAACAAACTCGTAAACGACGGCATATCCATCAACGGGCAGCGTGTCGCCCTAGGTGATTCCCTATCTACTTTACACTTTGGCCCCACACCTCCAGAAAGCCCCACCAATGGCGTGGACTGGGTGGATTCTGCTACGGGCATCAAATACACTTACCTAGAAGACGGTGACTCGGGTCAATGGGTCGAGCTAGGTGGTAATCTGTCCTGGGGGCCAACTGGTCCCACAGGTGCACAAGGCGAAGTAGGACCCACAGGTTCTACTGGCCCACAAGGCTATCAGGTCTCGCTGGCAGCGACTCCTCCAGCCAATCCTCAACAAGGCTACGAGTGGATCGACTCAGCCACAGGCATCAAGTACACTTACATCCTAGATGGTGACTCAGGTCAATGGGTCGAGCTAGGTGGCAATATCTCGTGGGGCCCAACTGGTCCCACTGGTAACACGGGTCCAACTGGACCTGCAGGACCCAACACGCTAAATACCGCAGCCGATGTAGATGTGACGTCGTTGTCGGACGGTTCCGTGTTAGTATATGCAGCATCAACATCGAAATGGACTGCGACTTTAAACCTGAACAGCCAGACGCTGGACGGGGGAGAATTTTAAATCAGGAGACTTTAGGAAATGGCTTCCATCATCAGAATCAAAAGATCGTCGGTATCGGGTAATCCAAGCACCCTAGCAGCCGGTGAATTAGCATACTCCGCACTGACCGAAGACGGTTCTAACAATGGCGGTGACAGACTTTATATCGGTATCGGTACAGAGACCGGCGGCAATGCTGCCAATCACTTCGTCATCGGTGGTAAGTTCTTCACCGACATGCTGGATCACACCAAGGGAACACTGACAGCCAGTTCCGCCCTGGTCGTTGACGCTGACAGCAAGCTCGACAACCTGAAGGTCGACAACATCGACATCAATGGCAACACCATCAGCACTTCCACTGGCAACCTGACACTGAACCCCACAGGTTCTGTCAGCATCAAGGGTGCTTACACGCTGCCTGCTGCAGATGGTTCTGAAGGCCAGATCCTGGTCACCAATGGTAATGGTACTGTTTCTTTCGCTAGCCCAGCTTCTAGTTCGTTCACCATCGAAGGTGATTCCGGTTCCGACACGTTCAACACCGGCGAAACACTGACATTCGTCGGTGGACAGGGCCTGAGCAGCAACGTGACCGTGACCAACAACACAGTCACCATCAACGCCAACCTAGCCAGCGAGAGCGCACTTGGTGTCGCACAGTTCAACGGCACTGACTTTGATGTCACCGAAGGCGTCGTCACTCTGCAAGAAGAGCGCATCCAAGACATCGTTGGCAGCATGGTATCTACCAACAGCGAGTCCGGCATCGCTGTCACATACGACGACACCAATGGCAAGCTGGACTTTGACGTCGCAGACTTCACACTGAC
>CAZXGO010000077.1:0-12216 GCA_964640035.1 uncultured Chitinophagales bacterium | reverse complement strand
TGCCGGGTGTGGTATGCCGTCGGGTGACCCGCGCCATCGAGCGCGTGGGACTCTATGTTCCCGGTGGAACAGCGATCCTTCCCTCCTCGGCCCTGATGCTGGGCGTTCCCGCCCAGATCGCCGGCTGCCGACAGATTGTCCTGGCCACCCCTCCGCGTCCAGATGGCACCATAGCCCCTGAAATCCTGTACATCGCCCAGCGCTGTGGAGTGAGTCATATTTTGCTTGCCGGTGGAGCTCAGGCGGTGGCTGCGATGGCCCTGGGAACCGAGACATGCCCAAAAGTCGATAAGATCCTGGGTCCGGGAAACCAATATGTGACGGCTGCCAAGATGCTGCTTCAACATTCGGAGGCGATGATCGCCATCGATATGCCTGCCGGACCATCTGAGGTCTTGGTAATCGCCGATCGTACGGCCAATCCCGCCTGGGTGGCGGCAGATCTGCTCTCGCAAGCCGAACATGGCACCGACAGCCAGGTCGTGCTTGTAGCCATCGATGGCTTCGATCAGGTCGCCCTCGAGAAGGAGCTAGCCGACCAGCTCCATGCCCTCCCCCGTTCGGAGATTGCTGCCGAAGCCCTCAGGAAAAGCTTTACACTTCAGGTTGACAACCGTCTGGAAGCGATCGCTTTTAGTAATGCGTACGCACCGGAACACCTCATTTTGCAAACAGCGGATGCCGATGCGATGGTTGAACACGTCATCAACGCCGGATCGGTGTTTGTGGGTCACTGGACCCCCGAGAGCGTCGGTGATTATGCCTCCGGCACCAACCACACCCTGCCGACCTACGGATATGCGCGGATGTACAGCGGTGTATCGGTGGATCATTTTGTGCGTAAGATGACCGTTCAACGCCTGAGCGAAGCCGGCCTTCGTGAACTGGGTCCACACGTGATGCGCCTGGCCGAAGCCGAGGGCTTAGAAGCCCACCGCCATGCCGTTCAGATACGAATCAAGGACTAGTGTTCTCAACCCCCTGATAAACGCCTAGACTTTCCCTATGCCAACCGATCTCTACTCCCTGGTCAGACCCAATATCCTCGCACTGACCCCGTATCGATGCGCTCGCGATGATTACGAGCGAGGCACCCTGCTGGATGCCAACGAGAATAGCTTTGGAGCGGCTACGGGCGATCCTGGCCTCAACCGTTACCCGGATCCGTATCAGAAGGAGTTGAAGAAAAAAATCACCGCCTTCCGTGGTGTCTATCCCGATCAGGTCTTCACAGGGGTGGGTAGTGATGAGCCTATTGATTTGCTCATCCGCATTTTTTGTACTCCCGGCAAAGACCGTATTCTGATTACCCCGCCCACCTATGGCATGTACAAGGTTTCGGCCACTATCAATGATGTGATTGTCGATGCCGTTCCTTTGAGCCCTGATTTTCAGCTGGAGCCGGCCAAGGTGCTGGCAGCAGTGAAGCCCGAGACCAAGATCTTATTTTTGTGCTCCCCCAATAATCCAACCGGAAATCTTTTAGGCCGCGATGACATTGAAAGCGTGCTCAAAGGTTTCCATGGGATCACCGTCATCGATGAAGCCTACATCGATTTCACAGATAGCCCAAGCTGGTGCATGGATCTGGATAAGCATCCGAATTTGGTGATCCTGCAGACCTTGTCGAAGTCTTTTGGTATGGCCGGAATCCGACTGGGGATGGCTTTTGCCTCGCCCAAGATCATCGAGCTGATGATGAAGATCAAGTCGCCCTACAATGTGAACGAGCTCACATCGAACGCAGCGATGGAGGCCCTGCATCAGGTTGACCGCATGAAAACGCATGTGCAGTATATCCTCCAAGAACGTGGCCGGCTCGAAGCAGAGCTGAAAGCGATGGAGGGCATTGTTGTGTTTCCTAGTGATGCCAATTTCCTATTGTTTCGTGTGGCCAAGGCTCAGGAAATCTACAAGACGATGGCGGATGCCGGTGTCGTCGCTCGCTATCGTGGCGACCAGATCCAGTGCGAGAACACGATAAGGGTCACCGTTGGCACTCCCGAAGAAAACAACCGCTTCCTGGTGATGCTGCATCAACAGCTGGGACTCGGTGAAGGCTATCAACCCCGTGCAAGTGCTGTGTCTGTCGAAACCCTTCAGGCTAGAACGATTTCGGAGCTTGTCGACAAGCCCCAGCGCAGGGCGAAATTATCACGAACGACCAAAGAGACCGATATATCGGTAGACCTTAACCTCGACGGTACCGGAAAATCGTCGATTTCTTCTGGTATTCCGTTTTATGACCATATGCTGGATCAGATTGCCAAGCACGCCCTGATCGATATAGAACTCCATTGCAAGGGCGATCTGGAGATTGACGAGCACCATACCATCGAGGATACAGCCATCGCCTTAGGTGAGGCCATCAGTCTGGCCCTGGGCGACAAGCGAGGCGTTGAGCGGTTCGGTTTTGTCCTGCCTATGGATGAGGCTCAGAGTACCGTTGCGCTTGATCTATCGGGAAGACCTTACCTGGTCTTCGAGGGAGATTTTCAGCGTGAGTATGTCGGTGCTTTTCCAACGGAGATGACTAAGCACGTCTTCCATTCGCTGGCGATGGCTTTGATGGCGCCCGTGCAGATCAAGGTGCAGGGTGAAAACGATCACCATAAGGTCGAAGCCTGCTTCAAAGGCTTTGCCCGCTGTCTGCGTCAGGCGCTGATCCGCAATCCACGCATTCTGAACGACATTCCAAGCTCAAAAGGCAGTCTATGATCGCGATGATCGACTATGATGCCGGCAATGTGGCTAGTGTGAGCAATGCCCTCCAACGCCTTGGGGTGGCTCACGAGATCACTGCCGACACGAGCAAACTGGATGCCGCCGATGGGATCATCTTCCCTGGGGTGGGTCATGCCGAAGCAGCCATGCGCTCGCTTATGAATCGGGGCTTAGATAGCTGGCTCAGGCAGACGACCAAACCGGTGCTGGGGATCTGTGTGGGCTTGCAGTTGCTGTACGCGTCGTCGGAGGAGTCGGAGATCCCCACATTGGGAATATTCCAAGGTCGCCTGCAGCGATTCCGTGGCCAGGGACTCAAGGTGCCCCATATGGGATGGAACCGATTTGCCTCGATGAAGGCGCATCCATTGCTTATTGGGCTGGATACGTCGGACTATCATTATTTTGTGCACAGCTACTACCCCCCTCATGGCGATGAAACCCTGGCCACCAGCGAGTATGGGGTGGCCTTTACGGCGGTGGCTGCCCGGGGGAATTTCATGGGCGTGCAGTATCACCCGGAGAAGTCGGGGGAGGCTGGAGCACGTTTACTGCGAAATTTCGTTGATATTGTTTATCCACCTTTAGCTATCTGACTCGAATGATCGTTATCCCCGCTATCGATATCCTAGACGGAAAGGTCGTGCGCCTGCGCAAAGGCGAATATGATGATGTGACGGTATATCCAATGAGTCCGCTCGAACAGGCTATAGCGTATCGGGATGCCGGTTTTCGTCGTTTGCATATCGTCGACTTGAACGGGGCACGTGAAGGGCGATTCGTGAATCTGCCCATCGTAAGCGAGATCGTTGCCGAGACGGGGTTGCAGGTGCAGACCGGTGGTGGCATCCGCAATATTGCCGATATCGAACAGCTGTTGGAAGCTGGACTGCAAGCCGTCGTAGTGAGCTCTATGGCCGTTAAATCACCGGATCAGTGGATTAAAGCCCTGAAATTATGGGGAGCCGAGCGCTGTATTCTGGGCTTGGATCTCAAAGATGGAAAGATGGCCTATGCTGGCTGGACCGAGACCTCTGATGTGCCGATCCAGGGATTTATGGAACCGATGATCCGTGCCGGGCTGCGTCAGGTGCTGTGTACGGATATCGGCCGTGATGGCATGCTGGTAGGCGCGAATGTGCCCATGTATCAAAGGCTCCAGGAGCTGTTTCCACCGCTGGATTTCATCGCCAGTGGCGGCGTAAGTGGCAAAGAAAATTTGATGGAGCTTTCGCAGGCGGGATTATATGCCTGTGTGGTAGGTCGTGCCTATTACGAAGGACGCGTGAGTCTGGCGGAGATGGTGGACGTGCATAGGGATGCGTCCTGATTGGGTTCAAACGGTACGACCATGAACACCTCCGAACTCAGTCATAAGAATTTTAGGCGGATTTGTGTTATCAACTGGCTATTCACGGGTCCGGTGTGTTTGGTTTTTGGGATGCCCTATTATGTGATGGCGCAGCAGTTCGTCGGCAATCCCTATCTCTGGTATCCGGGTGCCTTATTGTTTTCGATGCCCTTTATGATCACGGTATTGCATGGGCATGTCACCATGGCCTTGGGGAAGGCGCATCGCCATCATTACTATGAGTGGCTGATGGCGCATCCTTATAGTTATGGACTCGGGTTTCACCCCTTTTTGATCTCGACGCGGTTTAGAGTGGCCTTGTTGGTGATGGCAGGGCTGGTGGGAGCGATGTGACAATCACGGACAATCGCGTGCAATCTCTGACATTCACGTACAATTGCGACAATCACATTAAGATGTAAGTGCTTATAGACGCTTGTACATGATTGTAAGTGATTGTAAGTCATTTAAAATGATTTCCATCTCTTCAACTCTTTATGCCTAGTGCAGCGAGGCATCTCCCCTTTTTTTAGCGCCCTTGTCATCCCGAGCCTAATCTCGAGGCGTAGCCGAGAGATCTGCGAGGGACCTTGTATTGTGGGGATCAGGGATCAGGGATCGGGGATTGGAAAAAGCAAGGCATCACGGCATCATGGCAACAATGCATCAATTGAACAAGGACCCTACGTCCTATGTCCTACGTCTTCCCGACAAGGTCCCTCGCAGGCATTTCGGGCTGCGCCCTCAATGCTATGCTCGGGAGTAAGGGTGAGTAGTGAGTAGTAGAGTGGTGAATAGAAAGAGTTGAAGATTGAAGAGTTGAGGAGTTGAAGTAATTGTACGCGATTGTACGCGATTGTACGAGATTGTACGAGATTCTTACATGCTTCTCACTGTCTCTTGAAAACGACTTTCCCTTCTTTCTCCAGTTCCATCACTCCTTCCATCTTAAAGCCTGCTTTGGCGAGCATTTCGGGGCGCAGGATGATGCGTGGGGCCATGCGGTCGGGGCGCTGGTCGAGCGACCAACTGATGCTGAGGCTGTTGCCATCCTCCGAGACTTCGGTCTGCAGGCTGAGTGCACCCCAGTGAGTGAGGGTCTTGTCGACGGTGATGCGTTGTCCAGCGCCGAGCCAGAACTCAGGCACGGCGGGCAGGAGCTCAAGGGTGCCACCTTTTTCGTTGACGAGCATCCGCCGGAGCATCGTCAAATACAATGCACTGCCGCTCGCATTCGACTGATCACCGCCAGTACGCTGACCCAGCTCGCGGGGCTGCTGCTCCTCGACCCAGGTGCCCAGAGGACTCGCATGATTGGCGATATCGTAGAGCAAGCTGATGGCCGCTTCGGGCTGTTCCATGTGCACATGGGCCGCTCCCTGGATCATGCTAAACCAGGGCCACAGGGCATCCTCCAACCACCCTGTGCCCACGGCTAAGCCTTGACTCGTATGTTGCAACAAGACCGACATCGTCCCTTCGGCCAGACTATCCCCTCTGCCGAACATCTCAGCCAGGTTGATGGCCTCCAGGACGCCCCACTGCGCCATGGTTGGACGCACTTTAGGGTCTGTTTCGCCAATACGCATCGGCAGGAACCAATTTCCAAATTCATCTTTACGCATATCACGCTGAGCCGAAGCATTGAAGGCGGTACGCAGATCCACATAAAAACGCCTCCAATTGTCGAGCTCGGGCTCATCGAGGTCCAAACGCTTAACGGTACGCAGGGCTGAATGCAAGGCCCCGAGTGTGTAATAGACACTGCTGTACTCTGGGTTGACCCCGGCGAGTCCACCATCGGTGAAACCAGGTGGGAAGAGCCCGTAGTAAATGGCATTAGGATCGCTAAGGGTCGAATTACGTAACTCCTGCAAGTAGGCAATCCCTCGTTTTAGCTGATCCCAGCGGTTGAGGAGCCATGCGTCGTCGCCGGAATATTCGGCATAAAGCACCATCTGCTGGATGAAATTGGCCGTCTCGCGGTAGAGCACATGAGGCACCATGACTTCTACCTGTCCATTGGCCTTCTGATGCGTCGCCACCGATTCCACCATGCTTCGTGCCCCAGAGGTATCGCCCATCACCAGAGCTCCTTGCATGAGCATGGTGGCATCGACGACCCAGAGTCCACGGTAGACCGACGGACCAATATGATATTGCTGTTTCGTCTCAACGGTGTCTTTCATCCGATGGAGGTTATCCCAGTTGGCTTCGAGCACTTCCTGAATGGTAGGATCGGGCACTGTTATAGGGAATGGGAAGGCATCGCGGTGGCGCTTCCATACCGTGGCTATGTCGACCATAGCCTGATCTGCGTCGGCAAGGCTTTCCGGGATGCGTGGTTGCATCCCATGCAATACCGAGACGAGTACCTTTTTGCTGAGAGGCAAGCTCAGTTCATAACCGTCGACCGTAGCCTGCATCATCACGGGAGCCGGTTCACTCCTGAGCCAGGGCTTCCCATTCATTGTGAGCTGCCTGTTGGCTGCATCCCATTCTAGCCTGCGATTCGTACGTACCACAACCTTCATGGTCTGCAGCTGCATGGACTCAGCCACGATCAGGTCGGTGCGACCGGCACGATAGGGCTGGAAGTCATTCCCGCAGTCGACCACCAGCTCGGCCGAACTCCTCCCGGCACCCGACACCACCTGACCAGCGGTCACCCCACTGCCCTGTGGATACACCCAGATCCCGGACAAGAACACGTTCGGGTCGATGGTGGCCTTCGAAGGCGCTACCCGAATGCGAATCCAGCCATCCCCATCCCCGTCGTGGGCATCAAAAAAATGTACATAGGGCTTGCCTTGCCCTGCCTGCCTCACCGGAGCGATCTCGGCCACAGCAGCGCCTTCCACCTCGGCATCCATGAGCCGGTGACCCGGATTGGCATAGCGTCCATCGGCCCAGCCCAGCGCAATACGCTTGCGCGCGCCCGGACTCACCTTCACCTCATAGATCAGATCACGATTGGGGTTCCAGGCGATGTTGCCAAAAGCCGGATCGACCCCCTCGGGCACCCGAAGCCATCCCAGCGATTCACCGTACTCACCTACACGGCGACGGTACTGCGTGGGCATCTCCCCCCTGGCCTGCTCATTCGGCCAGCGCAGATTGGCCTGTGATATCCGTTCCCCATTGGGCGTGTACAGATCGTACTCCACCATGCCCTGCACCCTGCGGCTCCAGTTGATATTCCCTACCGTTGCTCCTCCCTCGACATCGATATAGACCTGCGTGCCCGGCGTAGCATATGGCCCCGGACCATAATCATAAGTCAGGGCTCCACGCTGATTCACGGTGGTCTTGAGCCAGTCGGCCGGCTCGCTGATCACCGTCTCCCAATGAAATGGACGATAGCGGAAGTCGACATCAGGCAAAGTGGTCTGCGCGAGGGCTGATACACCCAACAAACTGAAACAAACGGCAGATAAAACACGTATAATCATGGTTGGGTTTCTTTTGATCCTTAAATCGGTCGTTCGATAGGGATACCGCGATCTTCAAGCTCCTTACGATACTTGGCCAGCTGTTTCTGCTCGGTCTTGCGTCCAAAGTAGAACATCGAGAAGCCAAAGGCCAGAAGAATGCCACTCAGAAGCAGATAGATCACAGAATACGTATCGGGGATAGGTGCAAGGAAAAGCAGAACCAGCAAACCACCCACGATCATGGTGATGATACCCACCAAGGGGAAGGTAGAAGTCTCTTTTCCACCCTTAGCATACACTTCCAGCGCAGGATCCACCGGCTTCTGCAGACGGGCGAAGAAAGCGTCGATATTGGCATTCTCGGCTTCCGTATCACGGGCGAACAGCATCGAGAAGAAGTACAAGGTGCCGCCAAGAGCGAACGAAGCCGCCGCCAGGATCATCGTCATCTGCTCAGTGAGCGGCTGCACGCCATCCATCACCTGATGCGGACCATAGAAGCCCAGGAAGATGAGCGCACCAAAAACCAGACTAAAGAAGGCCAGCATCGGCTTGTTCTTCTTATAGAGCTCGCCGAAATAGTGAGAGGCGAACAGGATGACCGTCGAAATAATGAAGATGTAGTAGATTTGCGGTCCGAAGGGCCATCCCACGATAAAGCGGATGATCAAGCCAGCACCAAAGCCCCATAGGATGGAGGCAAAACCGCCCCAACGAGGTATCTTCCGGTACATGAGTCCGAAGGCAATCGGGATGTTGATGGGTAGGTTGAGCAGCGAGAAGAACATGGTCATCAGGTTGAAGATCCCCATCTCGCTGTAGGCGAACTGGAAAGCCAATGACATGACCACCAAACCCGTGACCAGCGTCGAAATTTTTCCGATACGGAAGATACGTTGGTCATCCGCTTGCGGATGAAAGGTATCTTTGTACATATCGCGCGATACGATCGAGGAAATGATATTGTACACCGAGCTCAGGGCGCTCATCGTGGCGGCCAGCAGGGCCGCGAAGAACATCCCAATCAGACCTAGAGGCAGCACTTTGTATACGACAGCAAGGAAGACGAGATCTTCCGGCTGAAATTTGTCGGCGAAGAAGGGCTCAGCGAGCAGATCCGGCCAAAGAACGGAAGCCACCAGAGGTGGTACGCCAAATAAAAAAGGGAAGCTGAGGAAGAGCACAGCGGCCATGCGACTCACTTTCACGGCCGACTTTTCATCGACCACGCTGAAGAAGCGCTGGGCGCCACCGGCAGCAATCCCAATGGTGGTCACCATCAGAATCCCAATGATGTAATGCTCATTGTAATACACCCCACGATAGGTATGTTCCCACTCGATGGCGGGCAGCGCCTCAATGAGTCCACTCACTCCTCCCACCAAATTCAAGCTCAATGGCAATATCACAATCGCGATGGCAATGAGGATCACGAACTGGACGAAATCGGTGATATTCACCGCCCAGAGTCCGCCCGAGTAGGTGTAGGCGATCACGATAAGGCCGATCGCTCCGATGATATAACCCACTTCAATACCCATGGGGGCAGCCAGGAGCTTGGCGATGGAGGTCAGCTGAACCCCACCACTGAGGATGAAGACCATCGAAATGGAGAACCCGAGGAGTAGCTGCGTCCAGTTATTATAGCGGGTGTTGGTGTATTCCACCGGCGACATCACCCGGCTGCGGCGCCAGAGTTTGGCAGTCATCATGCCCCCGAACCAGTAAGCAAAGCCCGATAATCCAAGGTAGAAGATGGCGAAATAGCCCGCATGGTAAATAAAACCAGCTGCGCCCGAGAAGATCCAGGCACTGAAATTGGTCATATACAAAGAGACCCCAGAGATCCACCAGGGTATTTTGTTTCCACCAGCGAAATAATCATTGGAGCTTTTACTCTTATCGGACAAGTAAACGCCAATTCCCAGCATGATCAGGAAATAGAAGGCGATGACGATATAATCGACAGTGGTAATGGTATACATGAACTTCGTTTAAGGTTACAGATCGTCGGGAAAAGCCCTTCCTCAAGGGCCTAAGCAAACAGGGGTAATAAACGGGATTTATTTCAAAATGTCATCTATGGAAATCATTTTTCCGGTCTCGATCGACAAAATCATGGCATCCATGACGGCGATATTGTGCAGGCCTTCGGGTCCGCCGGTCTCAGGACGTACCCCTTCGAGGATGGCACGGCCAAATTCCTCCATCTGGAGAGTATAGCTTTCGTAGCCTTCGTCGCCGAGATCTTCGGTGTGGCTGGGTTGGCCAACCCGTCGGACGGTCACTTCGCGGGGGCTGCATTCAATCACACCCGTGGTGCCGTAGATGCGGAAAAAGTAGGTGTCGGGGGTCACGTAGTAGCTGTTGAGGCTCACCGGAACCCCGTTTTCAAGCTCGAGGAGGGCGGTCGTCGTATCGTAGGCGGTGCCCTGGAGGGCAGCGGTACGGGCTAAGCAGGCGACACGCTTCACGGGTGCCAACAGGTAGGTGGCTGCATCCACGAAATGGATGCCCAACTGGGTCATCGGAAGGATGGGTGCGTTTTTGCGATCGGCTTTCCAGGCGGGCATCTCGGGAGTCAGACCGACGATGCGGGATAAGTTGGCCTCGATCGCGACCACGGTGCCGATGTCGCCCTGGTCGATGAGCTGCTTACTGCGACGGAACACCCGTCTCTTGCGGGTATTATGGCCCACATAGAGGATCTTGCCGGCTTGGGTGGCTTGAGCCACGGCACGCTTGCCCTCACCGACGGTATTGGTGATGGGTTTGTCGACAAACACATGCTTGCCGGCAGCAAAAGCAGCTTCGATCTGGGCGGCATGCAGGTGATTTGGGGTCACCAGCGCCACGGCTTCGACCTGTGGATCGGCCAAAAGAGCCTCATAGGAGCTATGCGCCGTGCATCCATGGTTGGCGGCACAGGCGGCGTTGGCCTCCGGATTGATATCGTAACAGGCGACGAGCGTAAGGTTCGGGGCCTTATTGATCGCCGTCAGGATAGTGTGTCCGTGGTTGGCCACGCCGACGAGTGCAATGTGAACAGTTTTGGACATGAACGTAGGGATAATAACGTATAGATAAAAAATTAGTGGGTCTTGGGGGTCGAGCGCAGTCGCGATGCCAGGAACACCAGGGGATGTTGAGGCTTCACCTTCGCATAGTCATGGATCTGCTCGGTACACGAAGTGCCCGATGCGAGGAAAATGGAGGCCTGGTATTCCGTTTTGCTGGCGGTGACCTGCTCCGCCAACTGCTCGCCCAGGCGTTCGCTGATCTCGTAGAAGCCTTTTTTGTAGCCGAAGCTACCAGCCATCCCACAGCATTCCACTGAGGAGGTCTGCACCTGATAGCCGAGCTCCTGAAGGACCTGAATCGTAGGTTGCGCCATCCCCAGACTGCGCTGTTGGCAGTGCCCGTGGAAGAAGACGGGGGCGACTTGGTTGCCGGCCGTTTCGAAATATTTGAGGAGATCCATCGAATGATCCCTGAGTAGCTTACCGAGGTAGTGGACCGCTTCGAAGGTGGAGGCTTTCAGCTCCCGGAAGGTGTCCTGATCCATGAGATGATGGTAGTCGGCGGCAAAGAGAGCGAAGACGCTGGGCTCGATCACGGCCACCTGATAGCCTTTGCGGATCCATGGCAGGAGCTCCTTGGCCACATCGCCGGCCTGGGCCTTAGCGGTAGGGATGAGTCCCTGGCTGAGCGCCGCGCGTCCATCGGCCACACACGCGCTGATGGCAACCTCACAGCCGAGGGCATGCAGGAGCCGGATGAGGGCGAGGCCGTTTTCGGGGTGACCATAGTTGGTGAAGCTGTCGGCGAAGACGACGACCTTAGCGAGAGGCTTCGCCGGTGTAGGCAAGCGATCGAGGAGCTTGCGGGCTGCCTCGACGAGGGTCTCATTCGGGAATTCGGGTAGGTTGCGGCGGGTATCGAAACCGGCCACGTTAGCGAGTACTTTTTTGAAGAGGGCCGTGCCGGACAGGGCGTTGCTCAGGCCAGGTGTGCGGGAAGCTTGTTTGGCTGTGTGCGCGTAATGGGCAAAAAACTGCTTCTGGAAGGGCGCCTTACGGTCCACCCCTTTTGAAGGCAAGAGTCCTTCGAAGACGATGTCGGCGAAGCGTCGGTCGGTGTTTTTCTGGTTCAGACGGTGACGTAGCACCACATTCAGCCAGGGGATATCGATCCGCACGGGGCAGTTGGGCACACAACGGGAGCATCCGGTGCAGAGCTCGCTGAAATGAGCTTTCTCGAGCGAGCCAGTGCCGGCTTCCCAGGCACCGCCGATGCCACCGGAATAGCTTTCGCCTCCGAAAGCATGTCCGCCCACCGTCTGGAAGTTGGCGCAGACGTTCATGCAGGCACTGCAGCGAATGCAGTACAAGGCCTCTTTGAGGTCGGGATCGTCGCGCATGGCCAGTCGGCCGTTATCGATGAGTACCAGATGGAATTCACGCTCGTCGGCGTGGTTGCCGTTGAAGTCGAGCACCGGAACGGGCAGCGGTGGGGTGATGACATTCGTATAGGAAGTGAGTGGCTGACCCGTGCCTGAAGCGCCGAGGAGCTCGATGAACACCGGGATGTCGCTGAAACGAGGGATGATCTTTTCGATTCCGGCCACGGCCACATGGAGGGCCGGCGCCATGGTGGTCATCCGGATGTTGGCTTCACTTTCAACGAGCACGATAGACCCCGTCTCCG
>CAZXGO010000076.1:11369-12230 GCA_964640035.1 uncultured Chitinophagales bacterium | reverse complement strand
TCTAGAAAGGCATCTCTGCCGATTTCACCTTTGCTAATGCCTTGTTCACGCAAACATGGTGGCATCATTCTAGAGCAATTAAAGCGCCTTGGATCATCATGCGACTGGAATCGCACACGATTCACCATGGAAGATGACCTGTCGGATGCTGTAATCAATGTTTTCATAGACTTACATAAAAAAGGACACATCTACCGGGGTTTTCGTATCGTTAACTGGGATCCAAAAGCGTTGACCGCCGTCTCCGATGAAGAAGTGATCTATAAGGAAGTCAATGCCAAATTGTATTATGTGCGATACAAGGTAGAAGGAACAAACGATGAGTGGATAACGGTGGCAACGACTCGTCCTGAGACCATTCCCGCTGATACAGGCTTATGCGTACATCCAGAAGACGAACGTTATCAGCACCTGGCTGGTAAACGTGTTATAGTTCCGTTGACACAACGCTCCGTACCGGTCATATTTGATGAGTATGTTGAAAAAGAATTCGGTACTGGTGCTCTCAAAGTTACTCCTGCCCATGACACCAACGATTACGAATTGGGCCAAAAACACAAGCTCGAGATCATCGATATGCTCAACGCCGATGGTACGCTTAATGAGCATGGCGGTCAGTGGCAGGGCTTAGATCGTTTCAAAGCTCGTAAAGTGATGGCTCAAGCCTTGGAAGAGCAGGGTCACCTCGTAAAAGTAGAGGAAATGAAGAGTAATGTCGGTTACTCTGAGCGTACCGATGAAGTGATAGAACCACGTTTATCTCTGCAATGGTTCTGTAAGATGGATACCCTAGCCAAGCCAGCACTCGACGCAGTGATCAACGGTGAGATCACGATCTATCCCGATAAATTCAAGAACACC
>CAZXGO010000076.1:9690-11308 GCA_964640035.1 uncultured Chitinophagales bacterium | reverse complement strand
TCGACACTGGATGGAAAATATCCGCGATTGGTGTATTTCTCGACAACTTTGGTGGGGGCATCGAATCCCAGCCTGGTATAACCAGAACGATGAAGTTGTCGTAGCGAAAACCCTGGAAGAAGCTTTAGTTGAATTCCAGAAGACTAATCCGAAGATTCAAGCATCCGATATTCGTCAGGATGGAGATGTACTCGACACCTGGTTTTCCAGCTGGTTGTGGCCCATATCGGTATTTGATGGCTTCAAAGACCCCAAAAACGCAGATATTTCCTACTACTATCCAACAAAAGTTCTGGTAACCGCTCCGGAAATCCTTTTTTTCTGGGTGGCTCGTATGGTGATGGCCGGATACGAATGGCGTGGTGAAAAACCGTTTGATGCCGTATACCTTCACGGTATTGTACGCGACAAACAAGGTCGTAAGATGTCTAAATCTTTAGGAAATTCACCCGATCCACTTGATTTGATCACCAATTACGGAGCCGATGGGGTTCGTATGGGTATGCTATTGAGTGCACCAGCGGGTAATGACATCCTATTTGATGAAGCGCAGTGTGAACAAGGACGTAACTTCGCCAACAAAATCTGGAATGCTTTCCGGCTTGTCAAAAGCTGGGATATTCAAAAAGATACACCGGTCTCTCCTCAGGCAGCATTTGCAGCGAAATGGTTTGAGTCACATTTCAACAAAGAGCTTGAAATGATCGATGATCATTTCAAGAATATGCGCTTATCAGATGCACTAATGACGCTGTACAAACTCTTCTGGGATGATTTTTGCTCTTGGTATCTGGAACTTGTCAAACCTCCGTTCGGCGAACCAATGAGTGCAGAAACATATGAGATCACGGTTGCGTTTTTTGATAAACTTCTGCGTGTATTACATCCGTTTATGCCCTTCATCTCAGAAGAATTGTGGATGCATGTCAAAGAGCGCAACGATGACGATACCATCATGCTGGCAGATTGGCCTAAAACCCAAGGCTTTGATCAGCATATCATCGATACCTTTGCCCTTTTTAGTGAAATAACCGCAACGGTAAGAGCTATAAGAGCTGAGATGCAGGTTAATACAAGTACCGCTGTTTCTGTAATGCTAAAATGTGATGATCACGATCTGGTGGCCAAACTTAAAGAGATCGAGTCCGTTTTTAGGAAAACAATAAAAATAGATCAATTTACGGTAGATACTCAGCTAGAGGCTCCTCAAAAAGCGGCCTCTGGACTAGCCGGTAAAGTGGCTATTTATATTCCTCTTGAAGGATTAATCGATGTAGACAAAGAACTGGAGCGCATCGATAAAGAGATTGCTCGATTGAATGGATTTTTGACTAGTGTGAATGCCAAACTGAACAATGAGAAATTCGTTGCAAATGCACCTGAGCAGGTGCTTCATATTGAACGTCAGAAATTGGCCGATACAACCACGAAGTTAGAACGTCTTCAAGAGACCCGGGCACAGTTGTTGGGATGAGTGAGTACACCGATCTGTTTAATTTTCGATCCGAAGATCTTCTATTAGGTCTTAATTCGGCACAAAAAGAAGCTGTTACTAGTCTTGATGGCCCCCTTCTGATCATAGCCGGTGCCGGTAGCGGAAAGACCAAAGTTCTTACCC
>CAZXGO010000076.1:0-9680 GCA_964640035.1 uncultured Chitinophagales bacterium | reverse complement strand
CACCGCATCGCTTATTTAATGGAGCAACAAAAGGCACGTGCCAGTCAAATTTTAGCCTTGACCTTCACCAATAAGGCGGCTCGTGAGATGCGTGATCGAATTCAAAACCTCATTGGCGATGAGGCACGTCACCTATGGATGGGTACTTTTCATAGCATTTTTGCCAGAATTCTACGCATGGAAGCCGAGTCGATCGGCTACACAGGTACGTTCAGTATATACGACTCGGAAGACAGCGAGAAAGTAGTCCGAAATATCCTGAAAGAGATGAATCTGGATATCAAAGAAGTAAAGCCATCCGCCATTCGTTTTAGGATTAGCAGTGCAAAAAACGCCTTGATTACACCAGAGGCCTTTCCGGAGCATATCAAATCGACGATGGATGATATTGCCGCCAAGGTCTATCCTATTTATGAAAACAGACTCAAACAAAGTAATGCCTTGGATTTCGATGATCTTCTGATCAAACCCATCCAATTGTTTGAGCTGTATCCCGAAATTTTGGATCGTTGGCAAGATAAGTTTCGCTATATCCTGATTGATGAGTATCAGGATACAAACAGAGCGCAGTACAAGGTCACTAATCTGATCTCCTCGAAATACAAAAACCTGTGCGTCGTCGGTGATGATGCACAAAGTATTTACTCCTTTAGGGGTGCCGACATCACCAATATCCTGGATTTCGAGCAAAGTTATCCCGAGGCCGTGCGAATCCCTCTGGAACAAAACTATCGATCGACAGCTTCTATTCTAAAATGTGCTGATTCCATTATAAAACAGAATTCCGGACAACTTGAAAAAACCCTTTGGACCCAAAATGAACAGGGTGAACCGGTTACTGTGTATGAACATTTTGATGAGCGTGAGGAAGCAAATCGCATCGTTGGATTGATCCAACAGCATCATATTCGATCAGGATATGGTTATAATGAGTATGCAATCCTTTACAGAACCAATTACCAAAGTCGCGTTTTTGAAGAAGCATTCCGCAGAAAGGGTGTCCCCTATCAGTTGGTAGGTGGCGTTTCATTTTATCAGAGAAAAGAAATCAAAGATGTGATTGCCTATCTCAAATTGTTGGTCAATCCAAATGATGAGGAAGCTTTGTTAAGAGTCATCAATGAACCCAGCCGAGGTATTGGTGATAAGAGCCTGTCTGATTTGATATTCATGGCACGAAATGAACTCAAACCTCTGTGGGATATCTTGCAGACGGTCAGTGATCGTGATGTGTACAAACCGGCTAAAACACGTATCAGTGAGTTTGTAGCGCTCATCAATGAAGTAAAATCTGATCTGGGTACCCATCCACTTGTTGACACTGTTCGCGATCTAATGGATAAAACGGGTTATGTTCAGCAGTATGTGATTGAGGGCACGCATGAATCGCTGGCACGCCGAGAAAATATTCTTGAGTTAATCAACGCCATTTCCCAATTCGAGAATGACAATCCCGGCTCCGATTTGGCTGCTTTTCTACAGGATGTGAGTTTGGTTACTGATGCAGACGCTCTTGAGGAGGGCAAACCTGCTGTGACTATTATGACATCACATGCTGCAAAAGGTTTAGAATTTAATGTAGTCTATGTAGTTGGCATGGAGGAAGAGCTCTTCCCTATCGGTGCCCGAAATGGTGAGGAAGCAAATCTGGAGGAAGAACGACGACTTTTTTATGTTGCGATAACACGCGCTAGAAAAGAACTCTTTTTGAGTCATTCACGCAGTAGATACCGTTATGGTGAACATAAAGACAGCATCAGATCACGGTTCATCAATGAAATTGATCCCACTGTGCTTCGCACGGAAACCGGGGCATCGGTTCGTCGAATGGGTACATCCAGTGGCTATGGCTATTTGTCGTCGACACCAGCCGAACGTACAAAAAATCTTTCCTCTGGAGTGAAAGTGGTGTATGATGATTCATGGTCAAAACCACAAACTCAATCTTCATCCATACACACTCAAATCGATTACGATGCCTTCGATGGAGATCCTTTTCAGGCAGGTCAACGCGTGATGCATCCTACCTTCGGGCAAGGCAAAATACTAGTGCGGGAAGGATCTGGTGATGAGGCAAAAGTCACCGTTTTCTTTAGCAGTTATGGACAAAAAAAACTACTGCTAAAATTCGCCAAATTGAAACCTTTAGCTTAACTAGTATCTATACGGTAAAAATGAAAACACATATAGATTTTTTGCTTGAGGCAGTGGAATTATCGAAAAAGAGTCTTATTGAATCTGAAGGTGGCCCCTTTGGTTGTGTGATTGTCAAAGATGGGAAAATTATTGGCAAAGGGTATAATCGAGTCATTGCTACCAATGATCCTACTGCACACGCTGAAGTGAACGCCATTCGCGAAGCATGCAATCACCTGAACCATTTCCAGCTCGAGGATTGCATTATCTATGCCAGTTCAGAACCTTGCCCGATGTGTTTTGGTGCCATCTACTGGGCAAGACCCAAAGCTATTTACTACGCTAATACTCGCCAACAGGCAGCTGATATAGGATTTGATGACCAGTTTATCTACGATGAAATTGATCGTACAGTCGATGATCGCCGTGTAACCACCTATCATCTACCATTAGAGGAGGCGAGTAAGGTCTTTTCAGAGTGGTTTGCTAAAACTGATCGGGTTAACTATTAATCGAAAACATCATATCTGACCTTCTGTCAGGTATAGTATTTTCTTATGAAAATATGCCATGCTATTCATAAAATCCCGGGCATTCATCTAATTTTGAGCATTTTGGCTCGATCTTTGCTGCATTTTCACTAAACAGATACTGATGAAAAATATGCACTACATGAACTATTCAACTGAATTTCCTTTTTTATTGAACGACGAATTTATTGAAGATTTTGAGCAATCAATCCCGCTGATGAGTGAGGATGAAATACGGAAAATCGATGAATCCAACGTACCTGAACTGCTTCCCATTCTACCATTAAAAAACACGGTTCTTTACCCTGGAGTTGTCATACCTATTACCATTGGTCGTGATCGTTCTCTTGAGTTGGTGAAAATCGCCTATGAAAATGATCGAACGATAGGGGTGGTTGCTCAAAAAGACGGCGAGAATGAGAATCCAGGCCGGGATGATATTTACCGTATTGGCACAGTAGCTCAGATTTTGAAGCTCATAAAAATGCCCGATGGCACGAAGAGTATAGTCATTCAAGGCAAAAATGTTTTTGAAACCCTTGAAATGAGCCAGACCGATCCATACTTCATGGCAAAAGTCCAGAAGTATCCAAATATCATGGATTTGACTGGTATTGAACTGGATGCATCGGTACGAACCTTAAAAGAAACAGCAGTTCAGATCGTAAACTCGGCGCCAAATATTCCTTCGGAGGCTGCTATTGCTATCGAGAACATTAATAGTCCAACCTTCCTACTCAATTTCATATCTGCTAATCTGAATATCAGTATAGCGGAGAAACAGGAGATCCTGGAGTGTCAGGTCTTTTCTGATCGTCTCAATCTGGTGATGGAACATCTGAAGAAAGAACTTCAGGTACTTAATTTGAGTGAAGAGATTCGATCAAAAGTCAAATCGGATATAGACCAACAGCAACGCGATTTTTATTTGCGTCAGCAAATGAAAGCTATCCAGGAAGCCTTAGGTGATAATACAGACCAGGAAGTCATCGATGGACTCAAAGAACGGGCAAAAGCCAAATTACTTCCAGATCATGCCCGAAAAGTACTGGATAAGGAACTCGACAGACTAGAACGTACCCCCTCTGCATCGCCAAATTATGGCATGCAATACAATTATGTGGAATGGATCCTGGATCTGCCATGGGAAAGCTACTCCGTCGACAAACTTGATTTGAAGGCAGCTCGTAAAGTTCTTGATGAAGATCACTATGGTCTTGAAAAAGTTAAAAAACGCATCATCGAATACCTGGCTGTTCTGAAACTTAAACAAGATATGAAGGCTCCTATCTTGTGTTTCTATGGGCCTCCGGGAACAGGCAAAACCTCCTTGGGTAAATCGATAGCACGTGCCCTTAACAGGGAATTTGCACGTTTTAGCTTGGGTGGGCTCCAGGATGAAGCAGAAATTCGTGGTCACAGACGCACTTATATTGGTGCACTTCCTGGCAGAATTATACAAAGCCTGAAAAAAGCAGGAACATCTAACCCGGTAATGATGCTCGACGAAATCGACAAAGTGGGAATGAGTTACCGTGGAGATCCCACCTCTGCCCTGCTAGAAGTTTTGGATCCTGAGCAGAATAATACCTTCTACGACAACTACCTGGAGTTAGAATACGACCTTTCAAAAGTCTTATTTATAGCCACTGCCAACTCCCTCGACACCATACCTGCACCGCTGCGAGATCGTATGGAAATTATCACCATTTCTGGTTATACCCTTGAGGAAAAGACACAGATAGCCAAACAATATCTGGTGCCTGATCAGATCAAGGAAAATGGTTTGACAAAAGATGCCTTCTCGATTACTGACAAAGCTATCCAACATGTAATCGAAGGGTATACCAGGGAATCCGGAGTAAGGAATTTAAACAGGGAGATCGGAAGTGTTGTTCGTGGAGTAGCAAGTCAGGTTGCCAGTGAGGAAATAGACAAAGCGAAAGTCGATGTCGATGATATTCAGACTTATTTAGGTAAACAGAAATTCTACTCCGACGTCGCAGAACGTACGAAAGTACCTGGAGTTGCTACTGGAATGGCTTGGACTCCCTATGGTGGTGACATCCTGTTCATCGAAGCGAGTGTAGCACCAGGATCGGGCAAAATCACAATCACCGGTCAGTTAGGCGATGTGATGAAGGAGTCGGCTTCTCTTGCGATGTCATATTTGAAAGCCCACGCCGATAGCCTGTCGATACCGCCAACGGCCTTTACAGAGTGGGATTTAC
This sequence comes from uncultured Chitinophagales bacterium, assembly GCA_964640035.1. Taxonomy (GTDB): domain Bacteria; phylum Bacteroidota; class Rhodothermia; order Balneolales; family CAYWCV01; genus CAYWCV01. The sequence continues at coordinate 4,783 of CAZXGO010000076.1, read as the reverse complement.
ACATCCACGTACCCGCTGGTGCCGTTCCAAAAGATGGCCCCTCGGCTGGTGTCTCAATCATGAGTGCCATCGCATCCATTTTTACCCAAAGATGTGTAAAAAATACTGTTGCGCTTACAGGTGAAATCACACTTCGTGGACTCGTACTACCTGTGGGTGGAATCAAGGAAAAAGTACTTGCTGCCAGAAGAGCAGGTATTAAGGAAGTGCTAATCCCCAGAAAAAACGAGAATGACTATTCAGAGATTGAAGCTAATATTGTGAAAGGACTCAAAGTGAGCTACCTTGATCGTATGGAAGAAGTTCTGGAACTCGTTCTTGATTCAAAGGCGGTACAGGACCCTGCGAAAAAATTTGCACCAAGACCAAAAGCAGAACGATGATGTTTCGCTCATGAAATCCGGTATTCAGGGAAGAATAATACAGTCTACCGGGAAGTGGTATATCGTTCAAACGGATGATCATTCCACTACCCAGTGTAGCCTGGCCGGCAAATTCAGACTCAATGAGTATGAGCGAACCAACCCTGTTGCCGTAGGCGATTGGGTCGAATTTGAACCTCAGGACGATGGCAGTGGTCGTATTCATACCATCAAAGAGCGCATGAATGCTGTTTCTAGGGAGGCAACTCATGGGAAAAAGGGCACTCAAATTATCGCGGCTAATATCGACCTGGGAATTGTGGTGCAATCATTGATTAAACCCGAATTCAAACCTGGTTTTACCGATCGATTTTTAGTGACGTGCGAGGCCTTTGATATTCAACCCTTGATCATCGTGAATAAGGTTGATCTGGCAGGAAAATCGGCACTCCAATACCTGAATGATTTGGAAAAGCTATACTCGGGCATTGGATATGAACTTCTCCCCTGCAGTATTCATAGAGAAGAGTTATTAGAAGCCATTAAAGAACGGATACGAGGTAAGACGTGTGTTTTTGTTGGACCATCTGGAGTTGGTAAAAGTAGTATTCTCAACGCGATTGCTCCCGAAGCGAATCAAACGGTAAGCGAAATTTCAAGCTGGTCAAATAAAGGAACACATACCACCACTTTTGCACGTTTGATCCCACTAGAGCATGGCGGAGCAATAGTAGACACACCGGGAATTCGTGAATTTGGTCTGGTTGATCTAAAACCGGATGAAATCGACCTTTGTTTTCCTGAATTCGAACCTTATAGAGACCTTTGCCGTTATCATAACTGCCTGCATATTGAGGAGCCAGATTGTGCCATAACAAAAGCATTTGATGAGAGTAAGATATCGTCCTCTAGATACCGATCATACGTCAATATCGTAGACAGTTTAAAGCAATCACAGTCTTCAAAAAACAGGTCTTAATTGGTTGAAAAGTACTTTTTTTCTAGATTAGAAAAAGTACTTCATAACATGTAACTGTTTTTGTGTCTGATATGTTCAGAACCCTGTTACTTATTGTAGCTGTTATCGGAATCAAGACGCTTTCAGTTTCTTGGGCATTTGCTCAATCCGAGACTACGCACATATACCCATCTGAATACTATAAGATGGGTGTACAAGAGCGTAACGCGGGTAACTGGCAAGAAGCGTTACGAATATGGATGACCGCAATCACCGATTCCAATTTTGTAGATCCTGACCCCAGGCTGGGAATTGCATTTATTGAATTGGTAACTGAGAAAAATCTATCAAATCTATATAGATCCGCCTCTTTAATGTATCTGTGGGGTTTTACAACAACAGATATTGAACGATATGCAGTCGATATTGAACAAGAACTTGAACGACTGCAACCTTTACTTGAAGAATCAACCTTCCGCATATGGCAGAGTAAGCTGCGTAACAGAGATGTGTCATTGATGGCAGATATCCGATTATTTTGGATATCTATAGACCCAACTCCCCTACAACAACCCAATGGCAGACTCATTGAACACTGGGAAAGAATAGCTTACTCAAGAAAAAACTATACAAAAAACCAATCTACAGTATACGGTACAGACGATCGGGGACTCATCTACGTCAGATACGGTAAGCCTGACCGACTCAAATCAGGCTTTCTCATGCCTGAAGAAACCGAAGTGAGAGGTAAACTACTTGAATTAAATTCCATGACCCCCGAAATCAGGGAGCAAGGGTTGGAGTCTGTTTTTGCTCAGGAACAAGCCAGTGCAATGCGGGCAATGTATCAACCATCCGAATATGAGGTATGGATTTACAATATCGCAGATAAGAAAGGAACCAGTGCCTTTATTTTCGGAGCACCTGGCGATGGGGGCAGATTTGGATTACGTAAAAGTCTGGATGAATTCATCCCACGCAGAGCCTTCAGGACAGCCATTCAAAGCCCTGGAAATAATAATTATAACCAAATGGTTGCCGGTAATTTGATTGAAATTGGCCTGTATCGGGATTTGGCTAGTGTAGATCCGTTTTTTGCCGATATGTTTATTGAGTTGGAACGCAGTTGGTCGCAATACGCATCAGGAGTAATGTCAGCTGAATCCTACAAAAGCTTGGCTATCAATGCTACGGCACAAAATCGATTACGTGAAAATCAGCGACTTCTATCACAAACGCGCAGTGATTACGAACGTAACTATTCACCTTTACTCAACTCATTCGTTGTGTATCGGGTAATTGACAATGCGATACCCGGATTTTTGATCGTGAATAATACCGATCCAAGTATCGCTACTGCTTTCGATGTTGGAAAGATGAGTACCGCTGAAACCTCCCGAAGTTATGCTCTGCGTGATGCTTTAGCCGTCTTTGACGAAAATATGAATCTTATTGATTACACCGAGGAAAACCCTGGATTAAGTATTCAGGATCGGACAAATGTAATCGAATCAACGAATTCCAGTTTTTTTATTTACAGTACGGAGTCCAGAGCTAAAAATATTCGCTTAAGTTCAGAATTACACCGCCTCGGTACGGAACATATGTTCCGGGCAGATAAGGGAGCTATCATCGTTGGTGCTTCCAACCATGAAATCATCTTGCCGGGTACACTACAAACCTCCTCTTTTGAAGTGAGTGATATCATGTTAATTGATCCACGTTTAGCAAGTCCCCAGGAGCGAACTGGGTTCAAAATATTACCTCAGCATCGGATCAAAAATGGTGCAAGTTTAGGGATGTATTTTGAGGTCTATAATGTCCCTGAAAATAATGCAGGATCCCGTAGCTACACGGTCAGATACACCATTTCAGAACCTGTTCGATTAAGACGTAACAATCGCCAAAGAATTCAGATCTCTGCCAATTATGTAGCCTATGCCGAAAGCTCAAACGAAATCCTTGAGATTGATACCGCCAAACTCAAAAAAGGAACCTATCTGTGTACGATGGAATTCGAAATCAGTGATAAAAAAATTTTTAGGGAATTCGAATTTATCATCTCTGATTAATTGCGCACTCTTCAGCATATTCTAATGCTTCACGAATGAGTTGAACGGCTAGTTCAAGTTTTTGAACAGATTCAAATCCATAGGAAAAGCGAAGTGATGTACTCCCCTCTTCTTTGAGGGAGCCATTTTTTAAAACACAAAATTCACCGGGGATATAGGCTAAACGTACCTTTTTATTGCTATCGCTTCCATCAATAGTGGGATTACCGGTGCTTCTGGATAAATAGCGATAAAAATCACTGTTTGGATGGGTTTGAATCGATGCGAATGTCAGGTAAAAGTAAAATCCGGCCTGACCTCCCCGTACTTCCTTTAACCACGGACCTAATTGCGCATCTATTGCCTTGCGAACTCGAACAGATCGTAAGTGATACCCATTGAGCACACTCGAACGTTGTATTTGCAGGTACTCTCGCAGTAATACAGAAGATATCTGCTGGTTTAAAGGAGATGCACTGAAGCCCACATCTGTATTTCGCTCTTCCAACATATTCATCAGAATGCCTGGGTTTCCAACGATATATCCAATTCTAAGAGCCGGAGCCAGAATCTTGGATAAGGTTCCAACCTCAAAAACGATCTGATTCCTGTCGTTACGAAACGAAGATCCCTGTTGTTCAACCTGAGGATCATGAATGAGTCCCGTGTATGCCTGATCAAAAATCAGTGGGATAAATAAGCCATGTTTTTCGCAAAACGAATTAACGATATCAACGATCTGATGACGCCTGTTATCTGCTAAGATTGTACTTGTAGGATTACTTACACTTACAACATAGATAAAACGTAATCGCTTCGGATCAACACGTTTGCTGTGGAGTACCGCATGCAACATCTCAGGAACCATCCCATGAGCATCTTCGGGCAATCCGATAATGTCATATCCTTTTCGCTCCAAAAAATAGCTATAGATATAATAAACGGGGTCAACCATGATCACGATTCCTGGATCGAACGATTGAGCAAGCCCCTCCAGAATACTCGTTGCACCATTGGTGCCAATGAGTACCTTTTTTGAGCGAATGATGGCTTGGTCCTCCGGAAGAGCATCATCAATAAGCATGTCATGAATGGCCTGACGTAGCTGTGAAGTACCAGCCGGATCCCCGTAGTTTAGGGTTGAGCGAAACTCATTGGGTGAGTTTAACACTTTTTGAGTAGCCTCAGCCACCGCTTGATAGGGTAATGTTTCCTCATTGACGAAACCAACCCCAATATTGATATCGATTTCCGGTCGAAAGTCTCTGGCAAATGAAGCCATCAAATGGCTTACAGGGGCCTTATCATTGAGCGTTTCTCCATAGGTTGAAAAAGAAGATTTCAACGCAGACATAGACGATTGGTTTCTGGAAAAACCCTAATATACCGCAATTCATAAGTATCTTTGCCAA
>CAZXGO010000075.1:0-12677 GCA_964640035.1 uncultured Chitinophagales bacterium | reverse complement strand
CCATGGGATGATATCGATAACAAATATCCAGAGGGTATGCGTGTTCAAGGTCGCGTTGTATCTATCGCTGACTACGGTGCCTTTATTGAGTTGGAAAAAGGGGTTGAAGGCTTGGTTCACATTTCTGAAATGTCATGGACTCAACACATCAAACACCCATCCCAATTAGTGGAAAAGAATCAGGTTATCGAGTGTGTAATTCTCAACATCAACAAAGATGATCGTAAGATTTCGCTTGGTGTTAAACAACTTGAGTCTGATCCATGGGAGAAACTTCTAGAGCGTTACCCTGCTAATTCCCAGCACACGGGTATTGTTCGCAACCTCACTAACTTTGGTGTGTTTGTTGAGCTCGAACCGGGAATTGACGGTTTGGTTCACATTTCTGACCTCAGCTGGCAAGAAAAAATTAATCACCCAAGCGAAGTGGTCTCCAAAGGTGATGAGCTGAAAGTTGTGGTTTTAGCCATCGACTTCGAGAACCGTCGTATTACCTTAGGTCATAAGCAGATTCAGGAGAATCCTTGGATCAAGTATGCTATTGAATACGGTAAAGGTCAGCTCGTTGAAGGTGAAGTAAAACGCTATACCGACAAGGGTCTGTTCATGACATTGCCACTCGGTGTAGATGCTTTCCTTCCTGCCCGTGAAGCTGAAGCAGGTGGTGATTTGTCAGAAACCTTCAAAGTTGGTGATAAAGTCAAAGCTGTTGTCATCGAATTCGATGAACAAAACAAAAATATCACTGTTAGCCAGACACAAATGAACAAAGCGGAGGCGCTTTCCGATTCTGCCGATGCTAAGAAAACACGTCGTAAGGCGGTTACTGAGCAAGCTGCACCAAAAGCACTGACGCTCGGAGAAATGTCTGGATTGGCTGATCTAAAAGAACAGTTAGAAGGTAAAGACGCTGAAGCTGAGAAAGCACCAAAAGCTAAGAAAGCCAAAGCTAAAACTAGTGACGCTGCTGAAACCGAAGAAAAGCCTAAAGCTAAGGCTAAATCGAAGGCGACAGCGAAAGATGAGCGTTCAGAATCTGAACAGGAATCATAAGTAGTCGTTAGATATGGAACGTTGAAAGGCCACTCCATGTCGGAGTGGCCTTTTCTTTTTTATCATGTTTCGACAATTAGCCCTATTTTAGACGTCAGAGAGAATTTCACGTATTTTGATCAAGATTTAGACGATTATGGACATAACTATTCAGAAATCCAGTCAATCACGTCTATCACAAGTCGATTATTCCAATCTGCGATTTGGAGAGAATTTCGCCGACCATATGCTCCTCATGGAGTACGATAACGGAACCTGGCATACCCCCGTCATTCAGCCCTATGGTCCCATCAGTATTATCCCATCTTTGAGTATGTTACACTATGGTCAGGGTGTTTTTGAGGGAATGAAAGCGTTTTACACCAAAGAGGGCAAGATTAACATCTTTAGAATTTCCAAACATTATCAGCGATTTAAGCGCTCGTGCGATCGGATGTGTATTCCCGTTTTCGATGAAGACATGTTTCGTGAAATGTTGATATCACTCGTTCGTCTGGATAAAGACTGGGTACCCAAGGAAAAGTATAAATCGCTATATATTCGGCCACTCATCTTTGGAGCTGAAGAATTTGTTGGTCTTCGCGCACCCAAACGATATAAATTTATCATCATGTCGGGTCCTGTAGGAAGTTATTATGCTACTGGTATCAAACCGGTATCTCTGACAACCATGCCCGATTACGTTCGTGCTGTAGTAGGAGGGGTTGGTGATGCTAAAGTTCCTGGTAATTATGCGGCGGCCCTCCTACCAACAACCATAGCACAAGGCAATGGATTTACTCAAGTGCTTTGGTTAGATGCCATCCACCGAAAATACATTGAAGAAGTTGGATCCATGAATATCTGCTTTATTATTGATGGTGTGTTGGTTACGCCTCACCTAAGTGGTAGCATCCTTCCAGGTGTAACACGTGATGCTGTCATTCAGCTTGCTAAAGATTGGGGTATGCCAGTAGAAGAGCGTAATGTGAGTATCGACGAAGTATTCGAGGCCTCTCGAAAGGGAATACTTCAAGAAGCATTTGGTATGGGTACAGCTGCAGTGATTTCTCCTGTAGGTAAAATTCATCATCTGGGTGATGATATCGTGATCAATAACAATGAATTTGGGCCTGTTGCTCAAAAGTTTTACGATTATATTACAACCTTGCATCACGGTGAAATTGCGGACACTCGTGGTTGGTGTACTTATATTGATTAATCATCATTCGTTTTCTTTTCAACATCGTGTGACAAAAACCCTAATGCCTATGTAGGACTGCCTATGATCGTTCAATTGCTCAAACCAGAGTTCATAGAGCTCATTCAATCTCAAGAGTGGTTATCACTCAAAGAATTGATGGCAGATATGCCTGCCGTTGACATCGCCGAACTTCTGGAAGAGATCAATGACGATATGGCTTTGTTGGTGTTCCGACTAATAAAAAAAAGCAAAGCGGCCGACGTCTTCTCATACTTGGAGACGAATAAACAAGTAGCGCTTATACAGCAGTTTAACAGCGCTCAGGTGCGAGAGATTATGGCTAATATGTCGCCAGATGATCGCGCTTCTTTTCTGGAAGAATTACCCGGCGGGATCACCCAAATTATCATGAACTCTATGGATCCAAAGGATCTCAATGAGGTTCGTCAACTTTTGGGTTATCCTGAATACAGTATCGGGCGTATTATGACCCCTAAGTATGTTCGAATCAAATCGGATTGGACTGTTGAGCGAGCTTTAGATCATATTCGAAAATGGGGGCGTCGGGCCGAGACCATCAATGTCATCTACGTAGTCGACGAAAAAGAGCTTCTGATGGATGATTTGACTTTGAGTCAACTTATCATGTCTGCTCCCCAACAGGAGATTTCCAGTATCATCGATCACCAATTTGTAGCATTGAATGCTTTTGAAGATCAGGAAAATGCCGTTAAAGCCTTGAGTAAATACGATCGGGTGGCATTACCTGTGGTAGACTCTGATGGAATCTTAGTTGGGATTATCACTGCAGACGATATGTTTGATATCGCTGAAGAAGAAACCACAGAGGATATGCAATTGATGGCCGGTATGACGGCCTTGGATGATGATTATTCCCGAACCAGCATTGGAACGATGGTCAAAAAAAGGTTGGGATGGCTTGTTGTATTACTTGTTGGACAAATTTTAACAGCTACAGCGCTCAATTCCTATGAAGAGATACTGAGCAGTGCGGTTTTTTTAGCAGCTTTCATTCCGATGATTATATCCAGCGGTGGTAACTCGGGTTCACAAGCAGCAACCTTGATCATACGAGCCTTGTCTACCGAAGATATTAATCTTCGTGATTGGTTAAAGGTCATGCGAAGAGAATTTATGTCAGGGGTACTACTGGGCCTACTAGTAGGAGTAAGTGGATTTATTATTGTTCTTTTGTCAGCTCTTTCTTACGGGAAGGCTATGGATGGAACACTTTGGCTTACCTGTTCCACTGTGGGTTTGAGTCTGACGGCAGTAATTCTCTTTGGTAACATGACGGGTTCCATGTTGCCATTCATTCTCTCAAAATTAGGTCTAGATCCAGCAGTAACCTCGGCGCCTTTTGTTTCAACACTTGGTGATGTAACAGGGATTCTTATTTATTTCTCTCTTGCAGTCACCATATTTGGAGCGCTTCTTTAAACAGATTCATTTTCTAGCGGTAGTATCGTCACAATAGTTGCTCCCCAGCTGCTTTGATCAGTAGCAAAATGATACTGTATAACCCATGGCAAACGGTCAAGGTTTGCATGCACCGTTCGTCGAAGCGTACCTTTTCCTTTTCCGTGAATGATTCTCACACGTAAAATCCCTAAGCTTCGACACTCATCCAGATAATCGGGTACCAGGGTTTTGATATCTGAGGGTTGAAAAAGGTGTAAATCGAGTATGCCATCGATCGGTATTGGAACCGGATTATCATTTTCAAAGGGTAGATCTGAATCAGCGAGCGTCATGTGTTTAAGCGATCACCAGGTTAATGTGTGAGTGAAATCTAAGTATCACCCAAGGTAATTCATCTGAGTGTTGGTGTCGTGGTGTTGTCAATACATAATTCACAAAAAAATAAGGATTACCATTTAATGAGATGGGATTTCGTATGGGTAAATGATGGAGTCATAAACTATAAATTATCATACAAAAACTTAATATGTATGATAAAAATTAAAAATAAATATCAATTTTTTAAAATAAAATTATAAATTACCCGAATTAGAAAATCATCAGATCAATCTTAATAGATTATCGAAAATTTAAAAATTATGGATGATTTCACAATACTTGTCGTAGAAGACGATCCTGACATGCTCGAGAACATACAGGATCTGCTTACGTTAAATCATTACAATGTGGTTGGTCATTCAGGAGGTACAAGTGTCTTAGAACGCATCGAGACCCTTAAGCCCAGTGCCCTGATTGTCGATTGGATGCTCCCTGGAATTGAAGGTATCAACATCGTTCGCCACGTACGAGAGCATCCTCAGCTACGACATACTCCATGTATTATGTTGACTGCTAAAACAGCCACAAACGATATTATTATGGGGTATCAAACAGGTACGGATGTGTATTTAACGAAACCCTATGAATCTGGTGTATTGCTGGCTGTTATCAAGCAGATTCAATCACGTGTGAAAAATTTTCAGGGTGTGTCGGAAGATCAGATTTTTTCTATGTATGATTCGACCACCCCATTTGTGAGAAAGTTTTTGGATCTGGTTGCAAAACATTACACTGACCCTGCGATGAAGCTAGGAGATTATGCTAAGCGTTTATATTGCAGCTCCTCATCCTTGAATGCCAAAATCAAAAAATATTCCGGGGTCTCTCCCTATGCCATTATTTTGGATTATCGCTTGTATCGATCTCACATCATGCTCAAGGAATTGCAAGCAAATGTTACGGAAGCTGCATTTTCTAGTGGTTTTACCAGTCTGTCAGGTTTTAGCATAGCGTATAAAAAACGGTATGGGTTCTCACCAAAGGAGACCCAGCAAATTCGTTTATGATTTCACTTTCGACCTCCAATATTAAAGATTTTATCTCTAGCGTAGTTTTGCAGGATGAATTGGGGGTTCTTTTTGTCGATGAAAACGACCTTATTCAATACACGAATTATAAATTACATCAGCTCTTATCTATCTCTGCGCCTCCAGAATTAATGGTGGGTAAAAGCTTGATTCTGGCCGCTAACGAATTTAAACATTCATGGTCGGATCCGGATCGATTTATTGGTCTATTGGAAAAAAATAGGAAGGGGGGAGAGCCTGTTAGAGCGGAAATATTACTCACCAGTAATGGACAATACATACTCTGTGATTACCTGCCATTAATAGAATCTGATGAATTCAAAGGTCATTTATGGATCTATCGCAATAGTCCTGATCAGCCCAGTATTGGCGTTTCTCTAAAACGTGCGATGAAATCCATCAAAGATCTGGTGTGGTCACTAGATATTACTCAGAATCGTTTTCTATATCTGAGCCCATCAGCGTCATCCATCTTTAAACTACCTGTTGATGAAATGTATCTGGATGCAGAAGTCTGGAAAACATGCTTTAGTAAAGAAGAAGCTCAGCGACTGGATCGGGAGTTTAAAGACTTACTCAAGAATCAGCTAAAATCAGAGTCTGAACTTATTCTAAATTTTATTCATCCAGAACGTTCCATCTCATGGGTTCGGGTTTCGGCCAAGAAAATTCTGGACTCCAGAGGTAATCCATATCGATTAGACGGACTTGTTACAAACCTTACAGAGGAAACTAATTCCAAGAAACAGCTTGACGCATCACGATTTCAACTCGAAGGTATCACTGAAACATTACTGAATTACATTAACACTGGAAATTCAAGAAAATCTCTTCCAATCCTTCTGGACAATATTATCGAAATTAGTAAATCGGAATATGGTTTTTTAGGGGAGATTTTACACGATGACAGTGGCGCTCCCTACTTAAAGACCCATGCTATTACGGATATTGCCTGGAACGATGAAATCAGGGATTATTATCAGAAGTACGTTGAAAAAGGGATCGAATTTAGGAATTTAAATTCGCTATTTGGTGTGACGCTTCAAACCCATGGTCTGGTCATTTCAAACGATCCTCAGAATGATCCTCGCAGCGGTGGTTTGCCTCCAGGACATCCACCTATGCACAATTTTATTGGCATTCCTTTCTTTAAAAATGAACAACTTATCGGGATGTTGGGTTTAGCAAATCGTGAAGGAGGGTTCACGGAAGAGCTAGCAGATCAATTAAAGCCTATTTTGGTCACAGCTTCAGCCATTATTGAAAATCACTGTCTCGAGCAGGATCGCAAACGGATTCAAAATGAAGTTGTAGAGAGTGAACAACGCTGGCGACTAGCGATCGAGGGTACTCAAGAAGGTATTTGGGACCTTGATTTTAAAAATAAGAGGGTTTTCTTTTCCGATTATTGTCATGCCTTATTTGGTTCACCATTAGATATGAACATGGGTTTTAAATCCATCATTGAGAAGATTAGCCCGAGAGATCAATTTCAACTCAAGCGTCTCTATGCAAATATTTTGAGATGTCAGTTCAAAGATACAGTGATAAGTGGTGAGTTAGAGGTCATAATCGATAAGCATACCTCCAGATGGCTGCAATGGCGTGGAGCTATACTCTGTGATGACCAGAATACCATTATACGTATGACGGGTTCACTCACCGATATCTCAAGGAAAAAACAAGCTGATGTTGAAATTTCAAAAGCTCTTCAAAAGCAAGAAAATTTGAATGCGTTACGCACGCGATTTGTAACGATGGCTTCTCATGAATTCAAATCGCCACTCACAACGATTCAAACCAGTAGTGATCTTATTGATATGGTATTGGCCAATGATCTTTCGGCCGATTACGATAAGGTATCAAAGTATACCCATCGGATCAGGACTCAAGTGAGAAGACTTAATAACGTACTAAATGATATTCTTGTTCTGGGACGTCTCGAAGCGAAGCAAATGCCCCTTAAATCGGAGTGGATAGATCTTGGCGCTTTCTTGGACGATATTTCTGAACATATTAGTCATATGGTTTTTGATGACCGGTTGTTGCGCCTGGAAAACGCGTCTAAAAGAACCAACTTTTGGGCTGATTACAATTTAGTAATGCATATGCTTTTAAATCTCTTAAGCAATGCCTTCAAATACTCTCCAGGAGCGCCTCCACCTATATTTCGTATAAGTAATTCCGCGGATTGGATGCACTTTGACATTCAAGATTTCGGAGTTGGCATGACAGAACTTGATAAAACAAACATATTCTCGCCGTTTTATCGATCTGAACGAGTAGAAAATATAAAGGGATATGGGCTTGGTTTAGTGTTAGTGAAAGAAATCGTCGATCTTCACGATGGAATCATTGAAGTTAAAAGTGAGGTTGATTCCGGCACCTGTATTACCATCAAAATCCCATTTTCAGATCAATAATGTGGATTTAGCCTTTCTCGGCAAATTAGTGATGAGTATTTAATTCTGTATGCTCTTTTGTTTTTGCAGGATTAAATGAAAGCGGTTACATTGCCCTAATTCTAATTAAAACCGCGATCAATGATCATGAATCGTTCGTCTCATTTTTCTTTTATTAAGCTAATAATTACTGCGGTCTTGTTACTCCAAGTGAGTTTGGCCAAGGCTGTAGCAGATCCCATACTTCGAGTCGAACCTCCCAATTGGTGGGCTGGGCTATCTCAGTCTCAGCTTGAATTGATGGTTTATGGTCCTAACATTGCCCGTAGTAGTGTTAAGGTTGAGTATCCTGGTCTGCGTTTTGTGAGTCAAACATCATTAGATAATCCCAATTATGTCTTCCTTACACTCGAACTCGATCCTCAGCTTTCACCGGGTACTGTAGATCTTAAATTTACGATCGATGGTACAACCCATATCTATCCTTATCCTATTTTACAACGGGACGCTAATCAGACCCGGCATCAGGGGTTTTCTGCGTCCGATGTTATTTATTTGATGATGCCTGATCGATTTGCGAATGGAGATCCCAATAATGACTCCATTGATGGGATGCTTGAAGTGGCAAACCGTTCCATTGATCGTGCCCGTCATGGGGGCGACTTCAAAGGCGTAATGGATCGATTGCCTTATTTGGATGATCTAGGGGTCACAGCGATCTGGTTTACACCTGTTTTCGAAAACGACATGCCGTTTTCGTATGGTGCATATCATGGATATGCAGCTACCGATATGTATAAAGTTGATCGTCGCTTTGGATCTAATCTAGAGTACAAAGCATTAGTAGACTCTGCTCATGCAATGGGTTTAAAGGTGATTATGGATATGATTCATAATCACGTCGGCGATCAGCACTGGTGGATGAAAGATCTACCCTCTGAAGATTGGCTTAACGATTATGAAACCTATGGCATCACCAACTATCGTGCGGAAACGATCTCAGATCCCTATGTTTCCAGCTACGATTTCAACAAGATGACCAAAGGCTGGTTTGTGAAGGAAATGCCCGATCTAAATCAGAAAAACCCCTGGCTTGCGCGTTACCTTATTCAAAATACCATTTGGTGGATCGAATACTCCGGTATTGATGGTATTCGAATGGACACCTATCCCTATCCAGATAAAGATTACATGGCTGAGTGGGTCAAAACAATTCTGGATGAATTTCCAAGCTTCAATATTGTAGGAGAGGCATGGGTACCTCACATAGCCATGGAAGCCTATTGGCAGCGGGGATTTAATGGTAAAGATGGATACGAATCACATTTACCGAGTGTAACAGATTTTCAAGTACATCATACGATGCGCAAAGCTCTTAATGAAGAATTTGGATGGAGTTCGGGCGTGTCGGCTATGTATCATTTGATGGCCCAGGATTTTCTATACAGCGACCCCATGCTGAATGTCGTGTTTTTGGATAATCATGATACCGAACGATACCTATCTCTTGTCGGGGAAGACCGATCTAAACTTAAAATGGCCTTAGCCTTTCTTTTGACCATGCGGGGTATACCGCAGGTCTATTATGGTACTGAGATTTTGATGAGTGGCTTTAAAGACCCCGGCGATGCCAATGTGCGAAAAGACTTCCCTGGTGGATGGCCTGGTGACCCTCGCGATGCCTTTACGGCTAAAGGACGCACGGCTGCTGAAAACGATATGTTCCAGTTTACCCGATCGTTGATGCAGTGGCGACGTACATCCACTCCTATACATAATGGTAAGCTAATGCATTTTATACCCTATGATAACACCTATGTCTACTTTCGCTATAATGATGAGGGAACCGTCATGGTGGTCGTGAATGCATCAAAGGAGTCCAAAAACCTATCATTGGCGCGATTCAACGAGCGCTTGGAGGGTTTTCGGACCTGGAAAAACCCCGTAAATGCACAGACGGGTGTTCTCGGTGAAACCCTCAGTGTACCTGGTATGACTACCCTGATCCTTGATCTACAAAAATAAGCGGACGCACGCAGCACTCTTTCATTCACACCTAATCTGTTGGTATTCGATGCACGCATCACAAAAAAACCTAACAAATCCCTTTTTTGCCCTACTGAGTTTGCCGGCAACGGCGATGGGTTTTGCCTTATCTGTCCAAATATCTGCTCTGAGCTGGATTCTTAGCACCCAGTTTAATCTGGATATTCATGATGTAGGATTGGTTTGGGCAGCCGGACCCATTGCAGGAATTTTAGGGCAGGTGATCATTGGTTTTATCAGTGATGGAGTGTGGTTTTGGGGTGGTCGTCGTCGCCCATTTATTCTTATTGGAGGGGTGCTTGCTGCTTTGATGCTCCTTGCTCTTCCATCTATTGGTGTCATATCAGCTGCTATGGGTATGGAGGCCATTTTGGGTGTCGCAATTACGGTAGCCCTTACCCTTGATCTGGCGATAAATATCAGTTTTAATCCCACGCGTTCTATTATAGCCGATGTTACGCCTGAGGGAGTAAAGCGTACGCAAGGATATACCTGGATGCAAACCGTTTCAGGATCATTTGGCGTGTTGGCCTACGCTATTGGGGCTATTTTCGGAAATATTGCTCTCATCTATGTAGGTGCCGTACTTGTACTTTTATTTTCCATCATTCCACCCTTTTTTGTGGAGGAACCCCAGGATTTAAGACAATCACCAGATGGTGATCTGTCACCTAAAACCACACATTTGAATGATGTGATCAAAAGCTTGACGCCACTTTGGGGATTTGCCATCTACGCAGTGTATGGAATGGGTCTGCGGGTCATGAATATTCAGGTGGATCACTATTATGTCGAAATAGCCCTGATTGTTTTAACACTGGGTTTGATGGCTCAATCGTTGATGCAATCCGAATCTGGTGCTTCTAAACTTGAAGCAGGAGCTATCGGTTTTAGAAAGGTTTTAGCGGCCCATAGCTTCAGTTGGATTGGGGTTCAAACCATGTTTATCTACATGTACGCCTATATTCAAGACAAAAATCCTCAGATGAACGCCGATGAAATGGGACAAGTCGTCTCGATCGCTTTCCTGATTTTGAATGCCGTGGCCGCCGTACTTCCTGCCCTGGTTTTAGAGCCATTAGCCCGCAAGTGGGGAAGGGTGAAAACACACTGGCTGAGTTTGTTTTTTATGAGTATTGGGTATGCAGGAATTTTATGGTACGGACATTCTCCTGCCATGATTTACATAATGATGGCCGTATGTGGTATTGGATGGGCTGCGATCGTGAGTTTACCCTTTGCTATCATGTCTCAGAAGGTGGATCAATCCCGTATGGGTTTGTACATGGGTGTATTTAACCTTTCGGTGGTATTACCTCAACTGGTAGCTAGTCTGGGTATTGGTGAGGCGATCAGCGCAGCAGCCGACAAAGGCTTGATCTTTGTGATCTGTACTGCCTGCCTGCTTGTGTCTGCGATGGCCTGGACACTGGTCAAAGAATAATCATCGATCTACATTGATGATAACCGACGATTTGGCATAACTGCCAAATACTCCGGTTCCGTTGATCACATTACTTTTGACATTGTTGATTTCACCTGGAGACAAGCTTGAGCCTCCTTGTTGTACATCTCTCGTTCGTATGTAATCATACATGGCATCATCGATCACATTGGCGGTGATTCGATTTGGTCCATAGAAGGCAATTCCAAGCCATGGAAGCTTAATTTTTAGCAAATTTCTCACACGGTCAACCTCATAATTCCCCTCCAGTACGATTCCGGATGAGTTGAGATAAAAATCAGCGCGGTCTTCTTCATCGACTACATCGGCATAAAAGGGGGTAAACTCCGCATTTTCGGGATCCAGTGTTTCAATGCTAAAAACGTAAATATTCTGGCGACCAGGGTAGCTACTCAGCGTAATATCAATTTCAAACTGTTCGGTACTTTGATACCTGATCCGGGTGTTATTCAATCCAACGGTTTCAAATCGATCCGGTACTAGAGTCGTAGCTGTAATTTCAGGTTTACCTTGTACCTGAGCTTTCAATCGATACCGTGTGAGGGGTTCAACGAGTTTTAGGGTATCGATGGGTACATAGATACCAGGGTTGATCATTCTATAGCGCACTGTTTCCAGAACAGAGCCTGAAGCATCGATGTGTTCAATACTGAGATTGGCACCGGAAATACTTTGCCTATCGAAATCATATTGTTCTGAGATGGGGGCACTCAAGCTAAGTTTTATTTCCGGGAAGCGTTGATCTGCCACTAAATAGGCCTGAACCACAACCTTTTCTTCATAATCGTTTTGAGAATAGGGATCACAGGCTGCCATGCCAAACAAAAGCGGGCTTATCAGAATGAGGACGTATGTAAGTGAGGATATGGCTTTCATGGAATCAGAAGGATATGGTGTATGAAACAGAAGGAATAATGGGTAATAAGTTCACAGCTTCAACCTTGACGGGATTGGCCTCAAAGTCATAGCTGTAGAACCAAACATTACGACGCGAATACACGTTGATGAGCTGAAGTTGGAGCTCGGCCGGACCTACATCGAAGAACTGGCCTTTCCGTGTGAAGCCAACATCGAGTCGGTGGTAGGCTGGAAGCCTTGAGGCATTGAGTTTGCCTACGATGAGGACATCGTCGGGCACTGAGCTGAAGGGATTATCAAGCTGTGTGCGTCCACTGGGTAGGGTATAGGCTTGGCCAGTGGCATAGGAAAATACGCCTGTGGCACGCCAGCGATCGTTGAGCTCATAATTGGCCACAAGGTTGAGATCGTGCGTGCGATCATATTTTGGGGGATAGAACTGGTTGTCGTTCACCCCTGGAAATTTACGTCGGGTTATACCCCAGGTATAACCCAGAAAACCATTTAGGCGTCCAATACCTTTGTTCGCGAACACTTCGAATCCATAGGCAAATCCGCGACCAAAACGAAAGATATCACTGTATGCCAGTCCTGCAACATCAGGAAGAAAGGGATCTAATTCGAACAGATCATTCATACTTCGATAGTAGAGCTCAACATCAAGGTTGTAGCCTGTTCTGGGTTCGGATTTTACACCGGCAACAAACTGATCACCATACGATGGAGCTACACCGTTTCCGGTGGTAAGCCATACGTCAAAGCCAGAAAAGGCTTCCGAGGGTATGAGGGATAGGTTTTGGGTGTATCGACCGTAAGCGAGT
>CAZXGO010000074.1:5010-12761 GCA_964640035.1 uncultured Chitinophagales bacterium | reverse complement strand
AGGTGGTGTCTTTACTGCTACACGTGGACTTACCGACCGTTTTGGTGCGCATCGTTGCTATAACTCACCTATTGCAGAAGCTTCTATCATTGGAACCGCAACAGGTTTAGCAATCCAGGGCTTTAAGCCTGTTGTTGAAATTCAGTTTGGTGATTACATATGGCCGGCTGTTCAAGAAATACGAAACCAGGTTGCTCCCCTCAGATACCGTTCCCACAACCACTTCAGTAACCCCATGGTCATTCGGGTTCCAGTAGGTGGATATATTCACGGCGGACTATGCCACAGTCAAAATATTGAGACCTACTTTGCCCATATGCCAGGTCTTAAAGTGGTGATGCCTTCCAACGCTGCAGACGCTAAGGGGCTTTTAAAAACTGCTATCCGATCCGACGACCCCATTATGTTCTTAGAGCATAAATCGCTCTATCGTCAGGGATTTGCTCGCATGCCGGAACCTGGACCCGATTATTTGGTACCAATAGGTAAAGCTAACATCGTTCGGGAAGGACGTGATGCTACCATTATCACCTATGGTGCTTTGGTACAAAAAGCTGTCACGACAGCTCGTGAGTGGAGTCAGCAGGGTGTCGAACTTGAGGTCATCGATTTAAGGAGTTTATTGCCTTTGGATACAGATACCATACTAGCATCTGTTGTAAAGACGGGTCGTGCACTCGTATTTTACGAGGACTATGAGTTTTTGGGATTTGGATCTGAAGTAGCCGCTATCATTGCTGAAAAGGCATTTACGGCACTCGACGCTCCAGTGATGCGTCTGGCTGGTAAATTCGCTCCGATACCTTTTGCAGCACCAATGGAAGATTTCGTGCTACCAACCGATGAAAAGCTCAAAGACGCTCTTCAAAAACTTCTCGATTTTTAAATTTTCGATCATGAAAACCCTGATTTTTACATTCATTGCCTTTACACTCGCTACCTGCGTGCAGGCTCAAGGGGGTAAAATTGTCTTCACCAAGAATGTTCATGATTTTGGGGAAATTCAGGAGGGTACCATTGCAACACATACCTTTGAGTTCATTAACCAAGGTAAGCGACCGTTGAAGCTACTGAATGTGATTGCAAGCTGTGGATGCACGACTCCTGAATATTCTAAAACGCCCGTTGAACCGGGTAAAAAGGGTTTTATAAAAGTCGCATACGACTCAAATGGTCGCCCCGGGATTATCGACCGAGCTATCACTGTACAAACGGATGGCAACCCATCCTATGAAATTCTCCAAATTAAGGGATCTGTTGTAAATTCGAAGATCAAAGGACCCGACCTAAAACAACTCGGTAACTTGCTATTTAACTCGGGTACAATCAAAGTAGGATCCGTTGCTACGGGCTCAAACCTGTCAAAAAGTATAGAATATCAGGTTACTGGTTCTTCGGGAATCAAAATAGTACGTGTTGAATCAGCTCCTGATATTGATGTCAAACATTTTCAGTTTACGGCACAACCTCAAGAGATATTTCAACTCACTGTCTATTTCAAACCAACGAATAAACGCCGATTGGGTGCTTTCAATGAAGCAATCACTTTAGTCACTGATGATCCGGTGATGCCTAAGAAAACCATCTATCTTTCTGGTGTACTAACCTCATCCACATCCAATTAATCTGTCAATGAGCGACACACGTATCGAACGTGACTCCATGGGGGAAATTCACGTTCCAGGTTGGGCCTATTATGCTGCCCAAACTCAACGCGCAGTTGAGAATTTCCCAATTTCAGGTATACCTTTTGGATCCTCTTTTATCAAAGCCGTTGCGCACATTAAGAAAAGTGCTGCGAAAGTGAATGCCGATTTAAATCTTATTTCGAAGGATCAATCAAGGTATATCCAGAAAGCCTGCGACGAAGTGATTGCTGGAAAATTCGACCAACATTTTCCGATTGATATCTTCCAAACGGGTTCAGGCACGTCCACAAACATGAATGCCAATGAAGTTATTGCGCGAAGAGCGAATGAATTGGCAGCGGCCGACGGAGTCAAGGATGTTAACATTCACCCTAACGACCACGTAAATTTTGGTCAGAGCTCCAACGATGTCATCCCTACAGCTATACGTGTAGCTGCATGTCTGGAAGCCAGAAATAGCTTGATTCCGTCATTGAATCACCTGGCTGTAGCGTTTGAACAACAAGCCAAAGACAATGCCCATGTCGTAAAAACTGGTCGTACCCACCTTATGGATGCCATGCCTGTGACATTTGCTCAGGTCTTCGGTGGTTATGCCAGTCAGATCCGAGCCGGTATTGAGCGCGTCGAAGCGGCTCTTGTTCGTGCACGAGAACTTCCACAAGGGGGCACTGCTGTAGGTACTGGAATCAATACCCACCCAGATTTTGCCTCTCTTTTCGCTAAAGATATTGCTGCTGATACCGGTTTTAGTTTTATTGAAGCCCGTGATCACTTCGAGGCACAATCAACGGTCGATGCCGTCGTAGAGCTAAGTGGTCAACTAAAGACCATAGCCATCAGTCTAATGAAGATCGTCAATGACCTTCGCTGGATGAATTCTGGTCCCAATAGCGGCTTATCGGATATCTTCCTGGCACCCTTACAACCCGGTTCATCGATCATGCCTGGCAAGGTGAATCCAGTGATTGAAGAATCGGTTGCGATGGTGTGTGCTCAGGTCATCGGAAATGATACTTCCGTGAATGTGGGAGGCATGATGGGTAATTTTGAACTCAATGTAATGCTGCCCGTTGTTGCTCACAACGTTCTGGAATCAATTCGCTTACTTACCAATGCAAGTCGTAATCTGGCCGATATGTCGGTGAGCAAGATCAAGGTGAATATTGCAAATGTGACCGACAAATTGGAAAAAAATCCTATTCTGGTTACGGCTTTGAATCCTTTGATTGGCTACGACCTGGCAGCAAAAATTGCCAAAAAAGCATATGCCGAGAACCGAAGCCTCAAAGAAGTTGCCAGGGAAATGACGGATCTCAGCGATGAAGAGCTTAATAAAGCGCTTGATCCGATTCAGATGACCAAAGGCGGATTCACCGACTAAAGCCATCCACCAATCTTTTGCTGATGATGTTCTCTGACCGACGTACTCGGTCAGAGAATGATTCTATCTATGATGATCAACAGCCATACCATGGGGAGGTAGGCCAGCGAGGCAAACATGAGCTTTCTGGCATTGATGTGTTCACGTTCCATCATGAATTTCAGTCCATACCAGATATAGTAGAAGGTGGCCAGCATTGCACCAACCAAATAGATCCATGAGCTGGTACCCACAAGAAATAAGGATAAGATGGTTGGGATTAATAATATGATCACTACAAAGGTGATGCGTGCGAGTTTTAGGCCACTACTATCATCGACAGGTACCATTTTAAAGCCTGCACGCGAATAATCTTCGTTGTACATCCAGGCAATGGCAGTGACATGCGGTACCTGCCATAAGAAAACGATCATAAACAACACCCACATTCCTGGATCTGCGATATTCCCTGTAGCAGCTGCCCATCCTCCCACAGGTGGCAAAGCACCGGGGATAGCGCCGACAAATACGTTCAGAAAGCTTACCCGTTTCATGGGAGTGTAAGCCCACAAGTAGAGGATGGTTGTGGCGGCCGAAATAAGAGCAGCCGTCATATTGACCTGTAACACCAGGTAGGCGAGTCCGGCGAAAATTAGGCTCACACTAAATAAAAATGCGGCTGTAGGACGTATACGCTGCATCGGTAAGGGGCGATTACTGGTCCGAAACATCAATCGATCCAGATCGCGTTCAATGAACATATTGTGCGCACTTGTTCCACTGGCAATCAAAAAGGTGCCTATTGCGGCATGCAACATGGTGATCCAGCTGAACGAAGAACCCGCTCCAAGCACATAGCCAATCATCATGCTAACCAGAACCAACAGCGTGATCCTAGGTTTCGTGAGAATGAAATAGTCACGCAAGGCCGATGCTTCGGTATTTGCCACTATAGGTGCTGTGCTATCACTCATTCAGAAAAAGCTCGCTTTATTAGCCTTGGGGTTGTTCGAAAATCGGAATTTGCTCTACAGAACATAAAAATACGCAAATTCTGCATCAGATGGCAGTGTAAATCCTTTTCTTATCGTCATTTAATACGTATTTCAATCAATTTCATATGTTGATTTGCTATTCCCATTATATGCCGATATCGCCAAAATGGGAACGAATGTGATTGTTGAGGACTTCAAAGCTAGGTATATTTCACATGTTATTGTTTTTATATATCTGTTCATCTGATGAAGCTCAATACATTCCAGAAGACCGCTCTTATCACCGTCTTTGCAACCCTATTTCTCATCTTTGTGGGTGGTCTTGTTCGCTCAGCTGGAGCGGGTTTGGGCTGTCCTGATTGGCCAAAATGTTTCGGAACCTGGATTCCTCCAACACATGTCGGAGAGTTACCACCCTCATTTGATCCATCTCAATTCAATGCCACAAAAATGTGGATTGAGTACATCAATCGTCTTATCGGTGTTGTGATTGGACTGCTCATCATCGCAACTACCCTGCTGTCACTAAAATATGTAAAGACAAAACCGATTATAACGATCAGCTCTGTACTTACCTTGTTGCTGGTCATTTTCCAGGGATGGCTTGGCGGACAAGTGGTGCGTTCGGCTCTGGATGAGTGGTTGATCACTCTTCACATGCTTCTCGCTATGGTTATCGTAAACCTGCTCATCTTTGTAACCTTTAAAGCATTCTCGGATCAACTGCGCTTAGAATTACCTAAATATGTACGTAGGCTGTTGCTGATCATTACATCTATAATGCTTTTTGCATCGGTCATTCAAATGGGTTTGGGAACTCAGGTTAGAGAAGCCATCGATGCCGTTGTCAAAGCAAATCCTGGTCTTCCTAGAGACCAGTGGCTAGAGCGGGTTGGATTTATCGATCATATTCACCGAAGCACCTCCTGGTCGGTACTAATTCTCGGGGTTTACCTATTCTCATTCATTAATAAATTCAAGGTACCTCTGAGTCTGCGAAATACAGGATATGGCATCTTTTTGGTGATTATTCTTCAGGTGCTTCTCGGCGTTGGCCTGGCGTACATGGGCATGCCTGCAGCTTTTCAGGTCTTGCACCTCACCTTTGCAGCCATACTCGTGAGCGGTTTAATGTTGATGCTTTATTTGGTGATCCACACTCGTATACGTGAGGAAGAGGTCTGAGGTCTGGTGAAGATCTCCTCAGATGAAAGATTAACCTACCAGAACCATGTCTTTGAAAACTAACCTGCGATCAACATCTATTCCTTGGGTTCTTTTTATCGTATCGATTGCTTTTCCGTTGATGGCTTTTTCAGGGCTGAGGGATCCACTAGCTAAAAGTCTGGAAGCTCTGAATACCTACATAACTCAATTCACCCCAGAGAAAATTTATATAGCCACGGATCGACCCTATTATGCAGCAGGAGAAATCATGTGGTTCAAAGCCTGGTTGGTGAATGGTGTGGATCACAAAACCGACAGTCCGAGCAGGATGATCTATGCAGATCTGATCGCTCCTGATGGAGATATCGTACTTTCCCGAGTGCTTAAATCTGAAAATGGGGGCGTTGCCGGCGATTTTTACTTACCTACGTATTTACAGCCTGGCGAATATACCTTACGAGCGTACACCAACTGGATGAAAAATTTTGATCACAGTTGGATGTACAGACGTACCATACGAATCCTCCGACCCGAATCAGATCAAACCCAACCCGAGATAAGAGTGACAAGCTCACCCAATCAAAACATTTTGGACCTCAATTGGGTTGTACTACGCCCTGATGGATCTCCTCTTACTGGAATTGAGGTTGAGTTGAGCCTTATGGATGGACAAACTCAGCTAGAGCGTGCTAAAATCAGTACAGACGCCAAGGGAAATCTTACGTGGAGGGTGAATGTACCGAATCATCAGTTTACGATTACACCAGAAGTTGGGATTTCGTATCGATCAGGTCGTGAACAGGTTCAATATAGGCTATCGGTCCCTGAGTTGAGTCCAATCGATATCCAATTTATGCCAGAAGGAGGATCATTTATTGCCGGTGTTCAACAACGAGTTGCATTTAAAGCAGTGGACGGCTTGGGTCGGGGTATCGATGTAAGTGGCAATATCGTCGATGAACAGGGACAGACACTCACCAGTTTTGAAACTGAATATCGTGGGATGGGCTCTTTTGTGCTAAGCCCTCAATACGGGAAAAAATATGTTGCTCTTCTTACCTCGCAAAACTACACCTTCGACCCCATTCAGCTTCCTGAGGTATCTGAATACGGTATTTCTCTAAACGTCGATCAATCTAATCCAGAGGATCTAATCATCAATATCCAGTCAGTGGGATTATTCACCGATGTAACCTTAATTGGACATACCCGTGGTGCTGTTTTTTTCTCTGGAGTGGCGGCGGCATCTGCTAATGGGTTTGTCGCAAAAATACCCCGTCAGGACATAAAGCCTGGGATTTCCCATATCACAGTGTTTGATGCCAATGGGCAACCTATGGCCGAGCGACTCATTTTTACTCCACCCAATCCTCGTGGTACCATTCAATTATTAACAGACAAACAGAACTATTCCAAACGCTCACTCGTCGAATTAGATATTGCGTATCTCGATCTAAGCAGCAAGCCTATTGGTCTGAATGCGTCTGTGACAGTGGTCAAAGATTCTGAATTTGATGCCACTTTCGAAGACCGATCCGATATACGTAGTTACCTCTTACTAACTTCAGATCTCAGGGGCTTGATAGAAACACCATCTTATTACATGAGTCTAGATCCTAAAATCCAGGAACATGCTGATCTATTGATGATGACTCAGGGCTGGAGGCGTTTTGTCTGGTTAGATATGATGAATGGACGTTTCCCGGAGATTACGCATTTTGTAGATGATGGGGTAAGACTGAGTGGGACCTTGGTTCAACGCTCAAATCAGCGTTCTATTCGAGATGAGGAACTAAGTATTGCGATTAATCCAAATGATAATCCATCCTATTATACGGTAATGAGCGATACAGAAGGTCGTTTCTCCCTGGATGGACTAGATGTCATGGATTCTACGATGGTATTGTTTCAGGCAGACGATAGGGGTGGTCGACGGGCTATTGATGTTCGTATTGACAAGGGATATACCCCACAGCCGGATGCGAAGCGATATTCATCTCTCAAGGGATTGCCTCTGTCAGCTATCCAGGGAACGTATGCCCGTAATGCAGGGAATCGTCTTGCTATAGATCGCTCATACGGTTTATCGAATGAAATTAGAAATCTGGGTGAAATTGTAATTGAGGCAAAGTCTGAGGCAAACACTCAACAACAACCGCAGTACAATCGGATATATGGGAGTCCGGATCGATATTTTATTCCCACTGATTCGGATGTAGCACGTGGTGGAACAGTGTTTGATTTCCTCCGGGGTAGAACTGGGGCATTCCGTTTTAGTGGTTCCGGTGGTAACGTTAGGGTCACATCGGCCCGATCAGCAACTCTTACCAGTACGACAACACCGCTATTCTTTTTAGATGGACTTGAAGTCGACGCATCCGTTTTAGCACGTCTGGGAGTGCAAAATGTGGGCGTAGTCGATATTCTTACCGAGGTATCTTCAACCGTTATCTTCGGCGCCAGAGGTTCCAACGGCGTAATAT
The DNA here is from genome assembly GCA_964640035.1 of uncultured Chitinophagales bacterium. Taxonomy (GTDB): domain Bacteria; phylum Bacteroidota; class Rhodothermia; order Balneolales; family CAYWCV01; genus CAYWCV01. The sequence continues at coordinate 5,104 of CAZXGO010000074.1, read as the reverse complement.
CAGTTTTCACCCGCAAAAATGATTTTTATGAAAAGTAACGAATGGGATAAAGTTAAAGATGATATTTTGGGAATTTTAATAAAAATTGGAATGG
>CAZXGO010000074.1:2503-5000 GCA_964640035.1 uncultured Chitinophagales bacterium | reverse complement strand
AGAGTAATGCGGTCACAAAGCGTATCCCCGGATACTACGCCGTACGTCAGTTTTATGCGCCAAATTACTCGACCAGCATACCCATTCATAGTAAACCTGATACCCGCACTACACTTTGGTGGGAGCATACCATTATCCCGGATCCAACAGGCTTAGCAAACCTTCGTTTTTATACCAGTGATGAGCCTGGGGTATATCGTATTCGTATCGAAGGAATTGATGCCGATGGGGTTCCATTATCAAAAGAAACTACCATCACCGTTCAATAATCGAGTTATAGCGAATTAAATCATTTCTCCATGAAACAAAAAAGGATACTTGGAGTCGTTATCATCCTACTCATTGGAGTGATGGCTTTCAAACCTGCCAATGACTTCGCTACACGTATATTGGCCTCTCTGGATGCGTATATGTCGCAATACCCATCAGAGAAGGTTTATGTACTTACCGACAAATCCGTGTATGCTGCCGGTGAAAATATCTGGTACAAGGCATGGCTTGTGAACGGTGTGAATCATCAGGCAAACTCTCCTAGTCGATTGATGTATGTTGAAATCCTCAGTCCCGATCAAAAGGTAAAACTCTATCAGTCGCTAAGCATAGATGATGGCTCGGCGGTTGGCGACTTCTTTATTCCCCAGGAGTTGGAATCTGGAACCTACATCCTTCGCGCGTATACCAGCTGGATGAGAAATTTTGATCCTGATTTCTTTTTTCAAAAGAAGATTGAAATCTTAAATAATGATGAGTTAACTCTTGCCACTACCGCTCCTGTTTTGGATAAGCGTATCGATCTTCAATTTTTACCAGAAGGGGGTGAATGGGTGGATGGGATACCATCTGTTTTGGGTATTACTTCGAAGGATACCTACGGTAAGGGTTTAGCCGTAAGTGGTACTATTTTTGATAATCTTGGTGTTGAAATTACCCGATTTACAACCTCGAATGCAGGTTTGGGTCGACTCACACTTAAACCAGAAGCTGGTCGAAGTTATTATGCTACCATTGATGATTTACCAGCCGAGCTTATGGATCGAAACGTCCAGCTACCTGAAGCTCTAAGCGCTGGTTTTGTACTTAACATTGATGGACGTAGAGATAATGACATTCATCTCACGATATATAATAATCTTAGTGACAGAAAGCTTCGTGAACAGGAGATCTTGATCCTCGCTCACGTAAGGGGAATCGTCTATTATGCAGCCAAGGGTCGGGCAGACCGGGATGAATTCTCAGCAATAATCGACCGTGAGCGTTTTCCAGCGGGTATCATTCATTTCACCTTATTCACCGATAATGGAATGCCTGTTGCTGAACGACTCGTTTTTAATCCTTCTATTAGTTTGCCCAAGGTCATCATTAATGCTGATAAAGATACCTACGGTCGAAGAGAACTCGTACAGCTTGATGTTGTTTTAACAGATGCATCTGGAAAGCCTGTACAAGGTAATCTAGCTGTTTCTGTAACTAACGCTGCCGAGGTCGAATTTGATCCCTTGGCTTTGGATATTGAGAACTATGTGAATTTGGTTTCCGATCTTGGCGGCTTAGTACAAGACCCTGGTCAGTACACCCAATTCAGTATGTCTCGATTGAGTTTGGCAGACGATCTTATGCTCACCAAGGGTTGGAGACGATTTGATTGGCAGAAGGTTTTAAAAGGGGAAGAGCGAGACTATAATTATCCTATAGAACAAGGTTTACGAATCAGTGGGAAAGTCATCAATAAAAGCAGTAAGAAGCCCACTCCGAACCAATATGTCTTATTTGCGATTTTGGGTGATATCAAAGAATTCTATGACACTGAAACAGATCGTGAAGGTCGATTCCAGTTCCAGAATCTGATGTTCCCTGATTCAACAGAGGTCATCCTTCAGACTGTCGATAAGCGAGAAAAAAGACATTATGATATTATTCTCGAACCGCAGAATGCCTATGATAAGCGTTCTACAACATTACGTATTCCTCCTGCCAATCCATCTGAATTAAGCAAAGCATATGCCGACTATTTGCGATTGGCCAGAGATCGTGACCGTTTTGATCGCGCTTTTGGCTTGCAAAATGATCTCAGGGTTTTAGGTGAGGTAACCGTTACCGCAGAACGTGAGCAGCTGCCTCCGCCCCGAACAAGTCGTCTTCTTACGACACCCGATCGTACTATAAAAGCTGATGACATCCAAAATGGAGCACGCAATCCTATTGATATGCTTGCTGGTCGAACGGCTGCCTTTCGTATCACTGGAGCTGGCTCTTCAACGGAAGTCACCTTCAATCGTGGGATTGCATTTGGTGGAGTACCTCCCGTGCCTCTATTTTTCCTCGATGGTATGGAGGTGGATCTTCAGACTATTCTGAGCATACCTGCGATCGTAGTCGAAAGTATCGATTTACTTACGGATGTCGGAAGTCTGGCGATTTATGGCTCAAGGGGCAGTAATGGCGTTATTGCCGTCAATACACGCTCTGGAGGATCATTCAATTCGGATCCTCAAGGTAT
>CAZXGO010000074.1:0-2480 GCA_964640035.1 uncultured Chitinophagales bacterium | reverse complement strand
CATTTCACGTGTTTCATTTTGGACCTCCGATAATACGGGTGTAGATTACAGAGTAAGGGTTGAAGGCCTCACACATGATGGCATGCCTGTTGTGGGAACACACTTGATTTCCATAAAATAAAAAAGGCTTCTCCGATAAGAAGAAGCCTTTTTAAATGGAATTTCTATGTCTTTAGAAAGCCGGTATAACAGGATCTCTAAATAGGGTGTCCAGAAGTGTTATTCCCACCATGATGATGAAGAAAACAATCGAACTCAGGAATACGATCAGATTAAACTTGTTGTCGTAGTATAAATTCATAAAGAACAGAACAACAAGTGTAGCCTTTACAACGGCTATCGCCATAGCAGCAATAATATTCCAGGGATCTGGGATATGCACGTAACGCACGGCAACGGTTAAAACAGTTAACACTGCCAAAGCCCCCGCTACCATAAGCAGGGTTTTCAATGACAAAAGGTGGTGATTGTGATGGCCTTCGGCCTGATGTGTTGAAGTACTCATGAGTAAAATTCCTTTATTAAATCCTATTCAATCAGGTAGAAGAGCGGAAACAGGAAGATCCAGATGATATCGACCAAGTGCCAGTACAGCCCAGTGATTTCGATAGGGGTATAGTATGCTGAGCTAAAAGCACCTTTTTGAGCCTTAATGATCAACCAGGTGATGAGTCCAATTCCGATAATCACGTGAATCCCGTGAAGACCAGTCATCATATAGTAAATACTAAAGAAAATGTTAGCCTGAGGATCATCAATGCCGGTATATGTGTACCCGGCTCCAGGGAAAATCCCCACTTCAAACTTATGGGTATATTCGAAATATTTCACCACCATAAAGAAGAAGGCACAGATGATGGTGATGCTCAAATACATGATACTACGTTTAACCCGATCAAGTTGAATCTCACGGATTGCCAGAGCCATGGTGAGCGAACTAAAGATCAGAACGGCAGTATTTGCGGCACCCAGAAGTGTGTTAAGCTCTACAGATGCTTTTGTGAAAAGATCAGGATTCCACGCGCGATAGACGATGTAGGCCACAAAAAGACCACCGAAGAACAAAATCTCAGTGACTAGGAAGATCCACATTCCAAGTTTTGCAGAATCGAACTGTTGTTCGGAGTCTACAAAATGGTGCTGTACGTGGGAAGCGTTACTGTGCGACATGTACGTATGTTGAATTACAGATGAAATGTAAAATCGATGAGTCTAAGCTTCTTGGGATGAGCTTGATTTAACCTTTTCGGTTTCGTGATGCTCATGGCCATGGGAGTCGGCCAAGCCTAGTTGGAACTCAGCAATAGGTTTGTGGAAATCATAAGGACCATGAGTTACAACCGGAGTGTATGCGAAGTTCTCAGTTACAGGCGGACATGAACTCATCCACTCCAAACTACGAGCATTCCATGGATTAGATGAAGCTTTGGCACCAGAACGAAGAGATTGAGCCAGATAGACTGCCACGATGATAAAACCAAGCAGAAGTATCCAGGTTCCTACCGTCGAGAACTGATGGAGCGTTGTGAACTGCTCAACGTAATTGTAATAACGACGCGGCATTCCCTGAGAACCGAGGATAAACTGGGGTAGGAAGGTTACATTAAAGCCAAGGAACAAAATAAATGCGGCAAGCTTAGCAGGACCTTCTTTATACATTTTACCAGTGATCTTAGGCCACCAGTAGTGAAGGCCACCCAGGAAGGCAAACACAGTACCACCCATCATTACATAGTGGAAGTGAGCTACCACGTAGTAGGTATCATGCAAGTGGACATCAACCGACAGAGCACCGACCATAACACCGGTTAGGCCTCCAATGGTAAACTGGAACAAGAAGATCATTGCATACCACATTGGGGTTTTCATATCGATGGATCCTTTGTACATGGTTGCTAGCCAGTTGAAGATCTTGATACCGGTTGGAATACCAACGAAGAAGGTGATAAAACTGAAAACCACGCTTGAGAGGGTACTTTGTCCGGACACAAACATGTGGTGTCCCCAGACCAAGAATCCCAAAAGAGCAATAGCCATCGATGATAGGGCAATGAACCAATAACCGAACAGACGTTTTTTAGAGAAAACGGCGATGAGCTCTGAGATAATCCCGAATGCAGGAACAATCATAATGTACACAGCTGGGTGGGAGTAGAACCAAAAGAAGTGCTGAAACAACACTGGATCCCCACCCAAGGCCGGATCGAAAATACCGATGCCCAGGGTACGCTCCATAATGAGTAAGGCCAACGTAATGGCAAGAACTGGTGTGGCCAGAACCTGAATAACGGAAGTGGCATACAGAGCCCAGTTGAACAAGGGCATCTTACCCCATGTTAATCCAGGTGATCTGAGCTTATGGAGGGTTACAATGAAGTTCAAGCCAGTCAAAATAGACGAGAAACCCATTATAAAGACCCCGAATGTCATTGCAATTACCGCAGTACCCGTTTTTGTTGAATACGGGGTGTAGAAGGTCC
>CAZXGO010000073.1:8831-12772 GCA_964640035.1 uncultured Chitinophagales bacterium | reverse complement strand
GATACGCAGGGTCGAATTTTCGATCTAGCAATTCGCAGCAAGCAGGATCAAGAAGAGAACATTGCTGGCGGTCTAGGTTTTGAGGCTGGTAGCCCCGTGAAGCGGCCGTCCGGGCGATTTGCCGGTGATCTACTGGCAGGGAATCTTGGAGTGAACGGTCAATTCGGGGCAATGATCAAAGACCCGGATGCCGAGGCTGTTGTGGGCGACGCCGGTTACGTATAACAATGACACTCCGTTTAGCTGCAGGCATCCCCGCGCTGACACGAGCGCTGAAGGACATTTTCCCTGCACAATCTGGGAAGGACTACGCATCGCTTGCGCTGCGCTTTGGCCCGGAGCTATTGGGAGCGGGATTGGTTGCTTCGAGCCTGCCTGACGGAACCGAAGGGGGAGCCAGGGCGTTGGCAGCCGGCGAGGAGTTGGCAACCAGTGTCGGCCTGTCGCTCCTCGGGAACTTGGCGGGTCGAGGTGTCGCCCGCAATATGGCAGCGCGACGGTTGAGCAACCTCGATGCCAAGCCACTCCCGGAAGGCGTGAGCCCGAGGCAGTACGCCAGGGAAATGACCGACATGGGCATGAATATCGGAGACGTGGCTGCTTTGCCCCTCCAGTTTTTTGTGCCGCGTGCGTTCTACAACTCACAGCTAGACGAATACGTCAGTCAACAGCAGGGTGGCAAGCGGTCCGAGGCGGAAGCTCAAGACAGCGAAGAGGATATGAATCTGGCTCTTGCAGCGCTATTGACCTCAGGCGCTCTTGGTACTGGCGGTATGGCTCTGGGCTCCGGTCAGCCGAGGCAGATCATCGGAGGTCAGTATGTCTCCTAGCTACCCGAGTGAGCCGACCTGGGATGACCTAGGGCGGGTCTTTCAGCAGGCCTTCAACTCGAGCTCGAAGGAGTACCAGCAGCACCTCGCACGACTGGCTGGCAGTGAGGGGTACGAGGTCTCGCCCATCCGCGGGATGCTGGCTTCGTCTCCGCTGCTCGGACTAGCCCGGCAAGCACTGCCGAACACGCTCGGCGATACGGAGTGGGGGCGCGCTGCGGCAAGCGTGCTGCCAGCCGGCAAGGCAAGGGAAGCGGCCGAGGGTATCCGCCTCGGCGGATATAACCAGGCGGAGCGGGAGCAATTCAGTCAGGCAAGAGCCGATGACCCGGAGCTGCGCCGGTACACGGTTGAACTGGGGAAGCTACCAAGCCTTGACGGACCGGAAGAGGTCAATGCGGGCACTGGTAATTACCGTGCCAAAGCGGCGCAGGCGGCGGGCGTTGCAGCCAATGATCTAGTCACCGATGGCTTGCGCAACATCTGGTGGTTCCTGAATGCCCCGCAAGCAATCACGACCGTGGCCATGCTTCATGGCATGCACGAAGCCGGGCAGAAATTTAAGCAAGACAGCGGGCAAGGGAAGTACATCGGCCAGGATGCGCCACTGATCACAAGGCGTGGCATGCGAATGGCGGCTTTGGCCCCGGCCTGGATTGCGATGTCGATGGGTATCGGCAATTTCAGTCGTGAAGCAGGATACAAGGCTGTACTTCCAAGCGAAGTTGATCCACGTCAAACCACGGATCCCGTAGGGGAGCTCGCGAGCCGTTACTTCCTCGGCCGTACTGGCGCGCTGCTGCCATACGAAGAGTTCGTCCAAGAACGCCCCGATGTCTCGAAGCAGGAATACGACGAGTACAAGTCGTATTTGTTTGGGAATAGTTTGCCAATCAAGGCCACCATGGATGGCATTCACGGCCCTGAAGTGACATTCATGGGCAAGAGCATCCCCTTGGCTACTGGGGTGCTCCCTGCGGTAGCGGCGGTGATCGGTGCGCGGCGTGGCATGAAGGTCGGAGCGCAGAAGGTCGCTTCAGCTGGCGGGTACGAGCAAGCGCAGCGCAAGGGTCTTGAGTACGAAAATCTCAAGAGAGAGTTCCTCGAGCAAGAGGAGCGCGTCAAGAGGGGGTTGACTCGGGTGACAAAGAGCAGCAAGAAGACAGAAGTCCATCGCCCGGAATACGAAGCCGCTCATAAGTCGTACCGCGATCAAGTTGATGCCAACGAGCGTCAGGTTGCTAAGAGCGTCCTGGTGAATAGTTCTGGAGCATTGACGGGTACTGCCTTGGCGGGGCACGTCTTAGAATCACTGCGCAGGGCCATGAAAGGCACCGCGCCTCAAGAAGAATCCTTGGAAGAGGTGTAATCAGTGGTTGCCCCGATTGGCGGCTTTGGCCGGTTTAAGTCCAACATCGGTGATGCCATCGGCGGCATGGCGTTGGCTAACTTCCAAGATGAAGCGGCCATGGCGAAAAACGCTCTCGCAGCTCGCAATCAAATCAAGGCTGCCAAAGCGGGCGCAGATGCAACACGCTTTGCCGGGCAACAGATGGCAAATGCCACCATGTTCCAAGGGATCATGGGAGGCGTTAGTGGCCTTGCCAGTGGCGTGATCGGCGGCCTTGGCAAAATTGGTTCAAGCAGCGGCAGCGGAGCGAGTGACCCCACGAAGGGGTACACGTGGGGATCTGGTGATATCGGCGGACTGGATATGAATTACGACTGGAAGCCGGGGCCGACTGATTTCTCTAGTAGCTGGCAATCAGCTCCCCAGGGCGGCTGGGATCTAACCGGCTGGTAAACCACGAAACGACGACAGAAATGGCATTCAAACCAGGCTCGTACCGATCGAAGTACTACGACGAGTACGAATCGCAGGCCAGTCCGTTCGCGACATCGTTCCTTGACGGTGGGAACTTTCTAGACAGTTCTCGGGGCTACCGCGCAAAAGCCGAGATGGATGTCAGCCCGGTAGAGATAGGGGAAGGCATCTTTGATGCAGGCGGCACCAAGGCATTGGTCGGTGGCGCGCTGGCAGAGCAGCAAGCCGAGATGGATGTAGCCAATAGTGCCTTGAAGGCTTGGGGCGACTTGAAGTCGGCGAATCTTCTGGCGGAAGCGGAAAAAGATGCCGCATCTGCGCAAGCAGGCGCCTCGAGGACAGGGTCAATTATCGGCGCAGTTGGTAGCATCGGTGGAGCGGTAGCCGGCGCTCTGATTTGAGAGAGCTCTATCGGGATACGCAAGAGCGGATAGCGTCTGCAGCTGCGAGATTCCCAAAGACCCTTGCGTGCTGGTCTGGCGGCAAAGACAGCATGGTCTTGCTGCACTTGCTGCATCGGGCTGGATTGAAGCCGGACGTGGTGTTCTTCAGGGAGCCATGGCAGCCAAGGAAGTACGCGTTCCAGGATCGGATGATCCGCGAGTGGGAGCTGCATGTGCATAGCTGGCACCCAGAGTGTTCGGCGATGCAGCAAACGGGTGATGAGTTCGAGGTGCAGAACGTCTACGCCTTTAACCGGACGAAGTTGACATGTCCGACCGGGATCGTGGAGCCGGCGGAGGACCTGCCATGGGTGTGCGCCCTGGATATCTTGAGGCGCCCCAAGCAGCGTGGACTGGTTATGCCGCACTTCGATGCGGTGTGGATCGGGCATAAAGGGTGTGACACCGACGTAGTCCTTGGAGGCGACGCCGGTACAAGGATTGGGGCACGCGTCTTACCCCAAGAGGCATCGCTGCTGTTCCCTTTGAAGGACTGGAGTCACGACGACATCTGGGAATACATCGAGGAATATGAAGTCCCCTATGACGCTGAGCGCTACGAGAAGGTGGATGGTAAGTGGCGCGAAAAGCCAGATCGACGCGTCAATGCCGACTATGTGCATGCCTGTACGCGGTGCCTTGATAGCAGGCCTGACGCGCCGAAGTTCGTCGAGTGCCCAAAGCTCGGCATGACGATTGAGAACATCGCCGATAAAGTCCCCTGGGTTGAGCCAGAGAAACTGAGTTATATGCAGGATTAAACCCTTTTAGAATCAAAGGATCGTGGATACGCGCTGAAGTGACTCCTACCCAGAGATGGATGCAAGGTGAGCAGCGACGTCG
>CAZXGO010000073.1:1343-8731 GCA_964640035.1 uncultured Chitinophagales bacterium | reverse complement strand
TGGCAGTCCTAGCCGGTGCGGCCGAACTGGCGGATCAAGACGACCCACTGAGCAAGAACATCGCAGAAGCGCTGGGCTTGACCGGTGGCAACCTGGCAGGTGGCGCGGCCGGCGCAGCCGCAGGGATGTTCCTGGGTGGCCCGGTCGGTGCGGTTATCGGAGGCACGCTGGGTGCCACTGGCGGCGGCGCTGCCGGTAAGGGTGTAATGAGCGGGCTATACAACCTGGTGACAGACGAGGATCCTCAGGACCGCGAGCTCAATCGTCTGGCCAAGCAGCGTCGCTTGGAAATGGCGCTGGAGAACGAGGCTCTGCAAGGTCAGATCCCGTTGATGGCCGAAATTGCCAAGCTGAAGCAGGCGGATGATTTCGAGCGCCTGAAGATGCAGGCAGCGGTGAACCGCGACTACAACTTCGCGAACACCATGAACACTGCTGCATTGAATGCGCAGCAGAACGCCCAGGTCCAACAGGCACTGTTGACTCAAGCGCTATTTAGCTGATGTTCTCGCTGTTCTCCCCTAACACCGCAGGTAACTACGCGGCGAGTTTCCGCCAGGTAGAGCCTGTCCCGGGGTTCTCGAATGTCAAAGAAAGTCGCTTCAGCGAAATGCTGGCGAATCTCCCGGTTGAAAAATACAAGCAGGAGATGGCCTTTGCGCGAGATGCGCTGGGTGAGGTAGCTGCTACGAAGCGGGCGAATGACCAACTGGATTACTACCGCGAGCGAGATGCGCTCGCTGACAGGCAGAGCCGAATCTCTAATCTCCTAAGTCTCGGAGGCGGAGCCGGGGCGCAGGTAGCCTCGATTGCGCTGCCAAAACAGCGCAGTTCATATGACACCTTGCTCGGCGTAGCTCAAACGGAAGACGCCCTGAGCGCAAGTCGCAGCAGCAGGATGGCTGGCTCTACTGGCGGCTTGGCGGCTGCACTTAAGGGAATCGGCCCGTTGCCGTCGATGGATTCCAAGGCAACAGGAGTCGATGCGTCCTCACTATTCCAGTCGACTCCAACCTACGCCCCGCCGCAGCCTGGATCGCTGACAGACGTGGCGAAAACAACCAGTAACATGGAGCTATTCGAGCAGTTCCTGAAGCAGGCAGGCGGCAAGTAATGGCTAACCCCGTAGACGACCTCCTGAAGAAGCAGCTCAGTGACAAGCTCAAAGCGTTAGGCGCTGGAGTAAAGGCAGACGGTACGATCGGCTATTCGGACCCGGAGAAAGATAAGCTCTGGCAGAAGTTCCAGGCGGATCTTGATAAAAGTGGGCAAAGTAGCTCAAGCACGCAGAATACGACGAACCAGTCACTGGAGAATTTCGACCGTCAAGCAGCGGCCCAGACGCGGGCTCGCGCCGCTGACAACGCAGTAACTCTGGACTACGCCCAGGCTCAGATCCCTCTTCTTCAGCAGAAGACGGCAATTGACACGAATGCATACGATCAAAAGCTAAGGGCCAATGTTGGCGCACAAAGTGGACTGCTAGATCGCAACTACGATCACGAGCAGCGCCTGGACTTGAACACAACGGATCGTCTGCGGATGATCCTGGATTCAGACCAGCAGTATTACGACAAGACGACGAGTCTTGCGGAGAAACAGCTGCAGCAGCAGGGTACGGCCAATATCTTGAATCTGATCACCAACTTGGCCCTCGGCGGGGCCGCACTCTTCGCTTGATCTAGGCGGTCACTGAAGTCATGGCAAGCAAGGCGACCAGCGCTGCACGGCGTACTGCAAAGACAAAAGCTGCCGCCAAGGTGGCAGCCAAGCCGGCACCTAGGCCGGCGTCAAAGCCAGCCGCGAATAAAGCAACTCCCGCCGTTAAGGCGAAGGTGAAGACTGTTCTCAGTAACAGTGTCAGCAAAGCCAAGGCGAAGAATAATGCGCGCCCCGGCGCGACGAGCAAGCCGAAGTCACCTGCAGGCAAGAATCAAGGGAAAAAGCCCGTTTCAAGCAATCAACGCAATACATCCGGATCTGCTCAGCCAACCGCGATCGGTACGCAACCGATCGGCTCGAGCACGCAGCGGTTTACGCCTGGCACCACCAAGACATTGGCAGGCACGATGTTCGACGAGGGCTGGGACTTCGCAACGGGTATCGGCAATAAATATGCCGACAACGAAGTCATCGGCGGCGCAGTGGCCGGCCTTGGCCTGGACGCAGCCGGGACCATGATGAACATGGGTCTGTACCAGCAGTACAACGACTCAATGCTTGCCAGCCTGGGGAATTATCAGGGCAACCTCGAGAACCTCCGCACGGGTAACACCATGAAGTTGATGGGGGCGGAGGCTGGACTCGCTCGGGATCTGATCGGTGTGCAGGGCACGGAAGCTCGCGCGCTTGAGGAGACCAAGGGCACGCAGGACCGTCTATCTAGGGTCACCCAGGGTGAGCAGGACCGTCTCGGCTACCGGGTACAGGGAGAAGAGGATCGCCTGTCTCGAATCACCCAAGGCGAACAAGACCGTCTCGGCTACCGAGTGCAGGGCGAGGAAGAGCGCCTGAACATCGGAACCCGAGGCAAGGAGGATCGCCTGTCTCGAATCACTCAAGGCGAACAGGACAGGCTTGGGTACCGCGTCCAGGGCGAGGAAGAGCGCCTGAACATCGGAACCCGAGGCAGGGAAGAGCGCTTGACTGTGTCAGCTCAAGGCGTAGAAGACCGCAAGAAGCTGCAAGAAGAGGGCACGCAACAGATCCGTCTGCGGAGCGACGCAAGAGGTGCGATCCGCTCGGCTGGCTCCCGCTTCTTCGGTTGAGGTCCACTGCTAGGTGAACGCAAGCCGAACTCCGAGGGAAGTTGAGCAGTTCTTAGTGGCGCTGGATAGCGGGCGCCGCGAGAGCTTCCTCGCTTACGCAGAAAAGACGTATTCGATTTACGAGATTTGGTTGTACGCCTCGGTCCTTGGATTCGACGGGCCGTTCACTGATCTCGAGGCCTGGGTGGCAAAAACGTACCCCAAGCTGAATCGGCGAGAAATCATGCTCGCTGAAATCGTGAAGCTCGAATCGGACATCGACTTCTTGAGGCAGCAGGTGCAGGCGGATCTCATTAAGGCAGATGCCGCTGCTACGCGGATCGCCCACCTGTCCAAGGAGCTACGCGGCCATGTGATGGAAATCGAACGACTGACCAAGAGCCAGGATCGACGTGGACTGGTCATGGCAGGGGCTGACAAGGTGATGCGTGAGTTGCGTGCCATCTTCAAGGGGAACGAGGATGTCACCAACGCGTTGGATTTGGCTTACGAGTCGGTGTGGGCAATGCTCACCGACGAGCGCTGAAATAGGGTGAAACAATCTAGACTCGAGGCATGAGCAATGCCTCGATTGCACTAGCGCGCCGGCGCAGTGCTCAGCTAGCTGCGCAGGCAATCAAGAAACAGCCGGAGGTCGTTGAGATCCCGCCTCATGTGCTGAAAGCGCGGGACAGCTTCAGCTACTTCTGCGAGCTGATGGGCAAGAAGCCGGCGCGGCACATGAAGGAATGGCATCGTGCGTTCCTGACGGGGCAAAGCAGCGATCACCTCTTGGATATCGCCGGCCCGAACACGGTGCTCTTGAGTCCGCGTGGTAGCGCGAAGTCGACGGTGGTTGGCATGCTGCTGGGGTGGCTGATTGGCCGCCACGCGGAAGCGTCGAAGCTGCTGCGCATCCTCTACGTGTCGTACAACGTGGATGTGGCGCGGAACAAAAGTGCAGCGATCAAGAATCTGATTCTGTCGCGGGAGTATCAGGAGATCTTCCCTTCGGTCAAGCTATCGAAGACGCGGACGTCTGACGAGCTGTGGAGCCTGGACTGGGAGTTCGCTGGGATTGATGTCCGCGGCGAGGACGCGTTCACGATTGCCTGCGCTGGCCTGAAGGGCACCATCACCTCAAAACGCGCCAACCTCGTGGTGGTCGACGACGCGATCAAGAGCGCAGCGTCGATCGCCAACCCGGATATTCGCCGGGAGATGGAAAGCAACTGGACGAACGTGATCGTGCCAACCATCTTCCAGGGCGGGCGGACCATCGCACTGGGGACCCGCTTTCACTTTGACGATCTGTTCTCCACAATTTTCACGGAGCAGAAGGGCTGGAAGGTCATCACTCAATCGGCCATCCAGTACGACGACGATGGCAGGCCCAAGTCGTATTGGCCGGAGATGTGGTCGACCAAATACCTGCTGCGACTGCAGGGCGACGACAAGGTGGCGTTCTCGTACCAGTACCTGAACCAACCGGTTCGCTCAACGGAGCTCGGCATTTCACCGGAGCTGTTCATCAAGGGCGAGGTCCCAGACACCTACGACACGGTTGGCGTAGGCATCGACCTCTCGGCGGGGATGAGCGAGCGAAACGACTGGACCGTCTTCACGTTGGCGGGACGGGTCGACGACAAGATCTATGTGATCGACTACCGGCGCATGCGCTCGATGGGCAACATCGAGAAAGTGGAGGCACTCTGCGAGCTGTTGGTCGAATGGAACCTGCTGGCGGTCAACGAGGAGGGCCATTACTTCCCGAGCGCCTCGCCAGTGACGATCTGGCCCGAGGTCGTCGCTTATCAGAAGAGCTTCGAGGGAGACCTCAAGCGAATCCTATTCAACGAGTGGCAGCTGTACAACATCAACATCAGCCCAGTGAAGGGTTTCCGGGGCGACAAGCTGGCTCGCCTGCGCGGAATTATCGGCCTGTTCGAGGCCAAGAAGATCATTTTCAACAAGTACCGCGACTTCGGCGGCATGGTCGATGAGGTGGTGAACTTCGGGCACGCACCGCATGATGACTGCGCCGACTCTCTGAATATCGTTGTCCAGGGCTTGATGCGCCGTGGTGGCGCTCAAGTTGAGTGGAACTAAGATAGACCAATGAGACAGGTTACGAACGAGCGCTTCCGTCGGATCCTGGAAGCCGCGCGCAAGCGTGACGGTACGAGTGGTACCGACACGATGATCGTGAACAGTCATCTCTCGCAGATGAAGATGTTCATGCTGCGTCAAGGTGTCGAGTTCTACCCGTCTCAGGACACGTTTGGTTTTCGTAAGAAGTTCCTCGATCAGCTGATTGAGGAAAACGAAATCGACTGCCGCCTTGAGGGCATCGTTGACGATTTCCTGATTGACGGTAAAGGACTGTTCTATTTCAGGCCGATCAGGGACACCTATCGCCTGATGTGGTTTAGCAAGGAAAACTACAGGGCTTACTACGACGCAACAGGCCAGCTCGAGGAGATCGAGCTGATTTACTCCTTCACTGTGCGCGATGGCCTTGGTGTCTTGTCGGTGCCCGGCAGCGACGGGGGCTCCACGCGTTATGTGAAGCTGCGTGTCAAGCGTGATCAGATTAAAGAAACGATCAGCACAGAAAAGCCATCTTTCGACTCTGCATTCACAGCTGGAATGCTGTCTGCTGGTCAGACGCGCACGCTGATCAACAGTCTGGGTTTTGTCCCGGCCGTCGAAGCCTTCAATACGATGCGCTCGACCGGCATGGATGCGACCGGCGAGTTCGACTGGCTGGCAGACCAGATCGTTACGCATGACGATCTGGTCAAGAACATCCGGACAAACATCCATTTCTTCGGCAACCCGACGCTGGTATCGAGTCGCCCGAAGCAGGACCTTGTGGAGTCAGGCGATGAGGATGCAAGTCGCCCAACCATTAGTTCTCAAGGCGGCTTCTACGCAGGGAACCGCCCGTCCACGCGGGTGAGCCAGCCCTACGGAAGCGGCGGTGGTGGTGGGCTCAAGGTTCCCCGGATCATCGCCAATGTCGAGCCGACGGATCGACTGCTGTATGTCACGCCGGACGCCGTATCGGGCGACCAGAACCTGTACGCGCGTCAGTACCGAGAAGAAATCCGTACTGCACTGGGTGGCGTTGACGAGCTGGGTATCTCGACCGGCGCTACGGCCTATGAGATCAAATCCCTCTACGGCCGCGCATCGACAACGGCTAAGCGCCGCTGCCGGGGGCTATTGACGTATGGCCTGTGTAAATTGCTTGCCCTGATCATCTACCACGAGGAGCAGATCTTCAGGGACTCATTCGCCGCAGCGAATGGGATGGAAAAGCCGCAAGCGCCGATTCGCGAAGAATTTCAGACTCGCGAAGATTTCGCGATGGCGATGGAGGCATACGAGGCAACTCTCGCGGAATTCAAGCAGCAACTGGAAGCCAGCATTGCCGAGGCCGTGCAGGCCAGAGAATTGCCGCCGGGTGTGGTCGGCTTGATCCCTGATGGCGATCGCAGAATCGAATGGCGTTGGCAGGGGCCGGTCTTTGAGGATTCCGCAGAAGATATACTGAATGCAAGCATTGTTGTGCGCAACCTGCAGGAACTCGGTGTCAACAGCATCGAAGCTCTCAGGTTTCTCTTCCCCGATAAAACGGATGAAGAGCGCAGCGCAATGCTCAGTGGCTATCCATTCAGGATGGCGCAAGCCACGCAGCAAAGCATTGGCACATTCCTGTCGCTCATTCAAACGATGCGACAGACACCCCACCCGCAGGCTCCTGACCTACCGCTGCTTGCGGACCCTCAGCTCGATTTGACGCCCTACGTCTACCGAGCCCTGGACTTCTTGAAACGTGAGCTGACCTATGCAGGACAGTACAGTGATGACACAGGCTCCGGTGACCCCGCAGCCCTCAATGACGTCGAGCGTACCCGCGTCGACCGTGGCTTACCAGCCAGCGCCGGCCCAGAGCGCCCCAGCTTCGTACCCGACAGCTACGGCGCCACAAGCGGAGCAGGCTTACTCGCAGGCGCCGGTGGCGCAGGCGAATCCCTGGCAGGAGGCGTTCAATCGACTGAGCGAAAGCCTGAGCGCGACGCGGAGCTCCCAATCGCAGGTGCCCTACTCGGCGCCGACCCAACAGGCAGCTCCCTCCCCGGAAGCCTATTGGCAGCAAGCAGCCAGCTACCAAGCAGCCCCTTCCGTTTCGGGGACGCCGATTTCGCCGCTCCCTCAAACGCAGGCCTATTCCCAGGCGACGTATCAACAGGCGCCGACCTGGAACAACGCCGCAACGGCGAGCGCGAGCGACGGGTATCTCGAAAGCGTCAGCAACGAAAGTCTTGAGGTTCTCGAGCACTTCGGTCTTGAGGCCCCTGCGCTTCTGAACCGCTACGCCTGCGTCGTAGAGGATGCACTGCTGGCCCAGGCAACTCAAACTGCCCAGGTGATGCAGCAGGTTGAGCAGCTGGCTGAATCGTTGGAAGCCGCAAAGCTGGTGATCAACTCCGCCGCAGAGGACAACGCGGCATACCACACCATGCTGACCGATCCCGATCTGCTGGCCGAGTACGTCAACGAGTTCTTCGGTCCCGAAGGCCCCTATCCCACGGAGCTCCCTCAGGATCGTCTCGCCGCTGAAGTTGCGGTTAA
>CAZXGO010000073.1:0-1333 GCA_964640035.1 uncultured Chitinophagales bacterium | reverse complement strand
CGCGCTCATTGACAAGTGGTACAGAAAAGAGGCTGCCGAGGTGTACGCCAACGAGATGCGCTACAGCGGCGCTCCCGTCTACGAGCGTCCTCAAATGGACATTCCCTCCCCCGGCGTTCAGGCCAGCGAGGGTGATGATTTCTGGGGCATGTTCTCTGCGATTAGCGAGCGCAACCCCGCCGCCGCATGGCAGATGCTGAGCCAAGCCTCCCCCGAGGCCCTGCGCAGCAAGTTGCTGATTTCGGAAGCCTGATTCATTCGCGCCCCGCTACGGCGGGCCTTTTCATCATGATGTTGCCTCCTCGTGCCAACATCGACGCGATGGCGTTGAATGCGGCACCTAACTCGTCTGCAACCCTGCAAGTCCCCGTGGCACTGCAGGTGCAGCGCTCCAAGGATGCACTGCGCGCTGAAGAGGAACCCCGTCAGTTAATGGCCGGGATCCAGGACAGCGCTCGTGCGGCCGAGATGGATCAAAGCACAGCTGAAGCGAAGGCAAACGCCTTGGCGATGTACACCGCAGCTGAGGTATCGAAGATGGCCGGCCTCGGCCAGAACAAGATGGCCTTGGCGCAAACCATGCAGCAATCAGGCATGAGCCCTGAGGATCTGATGGATCTGATCTATCGCTGATTTGCTGACTACGATGTAGTCATCTGCAAACACCTTGATGCGCCTTGCCGGTAGCGATGAGATTTTCTCGGCGCTGGCAGGGCGTTTTGCTGTCAATGGCACAGCACCTGCAGATGATGCGCTGGATGCATTCTTCCAGACGTATGCGCTATTGAAGTCGAAGGGCTACAGCGACAATGCGGCCGAGCAGGTGGCAACAGATATTGCGCAGGGGCGCGAGCCGGCTCCGCACGTGACCAAGAGATTCGCGGACATCTATGGCGATCCATCCTGAAACGATGGCAATAGCCGTTCGAGAGATCGAGCGGTTTGAGGGAATTGAGCTCGAGGCCTACCTCGATCCAGTGGGGATCCCGACAATCTGCGCTGGATTGACTCGGTATCCAAACGGAACACCGGTCAGGGTGGGCGATGTCTGTAAGGGCGATGTCTGCAGGTCCTACCTGCAGGTGATGCTGGAGAAAGAGTTTCTGCCGAAGCTGGAAGTAATCCCGCGCTGGAATGAGCTCGGGCCGAACCGGCAAGCGGCGCTGCTGAGTTTTGCTTGGAACCTCGGCGCTTCGTTCTACGGCGCTCCGGGCTTCGAGACGATTAGCCGTGTATTGCGCGAAGGAGCAGCGAGGCCTGAGATCTATCAGCAGATGAGCAATGCGCTCGAGCTGTATGTCAAGGCAGGCGGCAGGGTGCTGCCAGGGCTGGT
>CAZXGO010000072.1:0-12844 GCA_964640035.1 uncultured Chitinophagales bacterium | reverse complement strand
TGTTCCCTTATCCAAGTGGAGCCGGCCTCCATGTGGGTCACCCGGAAGGATATACCGCCACCGATATCACCGCTCGCTACAAGCGAATGAAAGGGTTCAATGTTCTTCACCCCATTGGATGGGATGCGTTTGGCCTGCCTGCCGAGAACTATGCCATCAAAACCGGTACCCATCCCCGGATAACCACGGAGCGTAATATCAAACGCTTCCGGGAGCAGCTTCAAGCCATCGGTTTTAGCTATGATTGGGATCGTGAAGTGGACACCACCGATCCGAAGTATTTTCGTTGGACCCAATGGATATTCCTCCAACTCTACAACAAGGGATTGGCTTATGAGTCACACGCCCCAGTGAATTGGTGTCCTGCCTTAGGTACTGTTTTGGCCAATGAAGAAGTTATTGATGGAAAAAGTGAGGTAGGTGGGCACCCTGTGATACGCGTGCCCATGCGTCAGTGGATGCTCAAGATTACAGCTTATGCCGAGCGACTCCTGGAAGATCTGGAATTGGTAGACTGGCCGGAGTCCATCAAAGAGATGCAACGAAATTGGATTGGTAAGTCGACCGGTGCGGAAGTGAATTTTGCTTTGGCGGCACATCAGGAGAGTATTACGGTCTTTACTACGCGTCCAGATACCCTTTTTGGTGCGACCTACATGGTTTTGGCACCCGAGCACCCACTGGTGGAGGCAATCACGGTGGAGTCCCAACGCGCATCCGTACAAGCCTATAAGGAGGCTGCTGCCTCGAAGTCAGACCTCGATCGAGGTGAGCTCAATAAAGATAAGTCTGGAGTCTTCACCGGATCTTATGCGGTGAATCCGGTTAACGGCAAGCAAATTCCTATTTGGATCGCCGACTATGTGTTGATGGGGTATGGAACTGGCGCCATCATGGCCGTTCCAGGTCACGATGAGCGCGACTGGGAGTTTGCCAAGAAATATGACCTTGAAATAACCGAGGTCGTTTCGGGTGGGAATGTCTATGAAGCTGCATTCACAGATAATGAGCATGGTGTTTGTGTAAACTCAGAGAATGGTGACATTTCGCTGAATGGACTTAAAGTCCCCGATGCCAAGGCCAGGATGATTACATGGCTGGAGTTGAAGGGATTGGGCAAAAAGAGCATCAATTATAAACTCAGAGATTGGCTTTTTTCACGTCAACGCTACTGGGGTGAGCCTTTTCCGATTATCCATGTGGATGGTGTGGCCAAAGCCTTGCCCGAAGATGCGCTACCCATTACTCTTCCCGAAGTAGAACGTTATGAGCCTACCGGAACAGGGGAGTCGCCCTTGGCATCGATCACCGACTGGGTGAATATCACGGATCCAGAGACCGGTAAACCCGCTAAGCGTGAAACCAACACCATGCCCCAATGGGCAGGTTCCTGCTGGTATTACCTCAGATATATCGATCCAACGTATGAGTTGGGTCCTGTCGATCCCGAAAAAGAAAACTATTGGATGCCTGTCGACCTCTATGTTGGCGGTGCTGAACATGCCGTATTACACCTATTGTATGCGCGATTCTGGCATAAAGTGCTCTACGATTGCGGAGTGGTGTCGACCAAAGA
Organism: uncultured Chitinophagales bacterium; assembly: GCA_964640035.1. Taxonomy (GTDB): domain Bacteria; phylum Bacteroidota; class Rhodothermia; order Balneolales; family CAYWCV01; genus CAYWCV01. The sequence continues at coordinate 11,268 of CAZXGO010000072.1, read as the reverse complement.
GCCTTTCCATCGTTTAGTAAACCAGGGCATGATATTGGGTGAGGTCGAGTATACCGCTCAAAAAAATGCAGCTGGTGCGTGGGTATCGTATACCGAAGAGCTTCCCGATGGACACTCACGTGTTAAGATGGATTTCAACGATGTTGAGAAAAAGGGAGAACGATTCTTCGTGAAGGGAACCGATGCGGTTGTTGATGCCCGCTCGTATAAGATGTCAAAATCGCGTGGCAATGTGATCAATCCAGATGATGTGATCCAAAAGTATGGCGCGGATTCCCTGCGACTCTATGAAATGTTCATGGGTCCCCTGGAGCAGGTAAAACCCTGGAGTATGCATGGGGTGGAAGGCGTCTATCGCTTTTTGAATCGGGTTTGGCGCGTGTTTATCGACGAAACTACTGGTGAGCTAAACACGGATATTAATGAGGTTGAGCCTACCCGCGATCAATCGAAGGTGGTCCACGAAACAATTAAGAAGGTGACGGAAGATATTGAGGGGATGCGTTACAATACGGCTATTTCCACCCTGATGATCATGAATAACGAAGTGATGAAATGGGAAGTGAAACCGGTGGAGAGCTTGCGCACCTTCGCTGTTCTCCTATCGCCCTTCGCGCCTCATATGGCCGAGGAATTATGGGAGCGATTGGGTGGAACCCAAACGCTTGCGTTTGAATCCTGGCCTGAATGGGACGAGAAATGGTTGGTCTCTGATGCCATGATCATCGCCATCCAGGTTAATGGCAAGCTTCGTGGAAATATTGAAGTGCCTACCGAAAGCATTCAAAACAAGGTATATATACTGGAACAGGCAAAATCAGAGCCTGGAGTAGCAAAGTATCTCTCCGAAGGCGAACTGGTAAAGGAAATCTATGTTCCAGGAAAGATTGTGAACCTGGTGGTGAAATGAAGAGCCAGTTTAATCATTTACAATCATTTGGAATGAGGTGCAATGATGTTCAATGATTAACAATCACTCCAAACACATACCCTATTCAACTCTTTCTACTCACTACTCACCACTCATTCACAGCTGTCTTGTCAGGACAAGTCCACTTAGCCAGTCCTGAACCTTCATGTTGAAGACCTCGAAGTAAAAGGAACTACGTTGTAGAACGTAGATTTCAAAGGGGTATTCGCGGGCAGCGACACGGGTACGCTTGAAATAAAAGACTCTGCTGGGATCATCGGGATTATTTCCATAGATCCAGCGCATTTGATCCAGGCGAACTTCTACGTCCCATGGTGGACCAAAAAGCACATAAATCATCCCGGGGTCTGTCATCCAACCAGGTTTGAAGTGAGGGAATTGCTTGTTCGCCTCTTCAACTCGCAGATAGTACAGCTCTAGTACGCTTTTAGCTTTATTGGCATTTTCGAGATTGTTCAACCAAAAGTAGTCGATCTCATATTTCAGTGAATCCGGATCCTGAATCTGCATCATTCTACGATGCTTACGATCATCCATTAAATAAATCAATGGTTCGGCCAACTCTCTGACTGTTCGAACTGAAGGATAAAAATCCGTTTTTACACTGAAATCTCTGGAACTCACCAGAGGGGTTTGTAAGGATGCTCCGCTTACACTTATCTCAAAGCGATATGCACCACGTCCCAAGTTAGCGATAGGGTATTCTATAAGGATACTACCTGTTTCCGATAGAAGTGAGCGTGTCTGCGTTTCAATGATGGTCGGGTTTCTGGTATCTATCCCTTTGTATCCTATTTCAGAGGAGCTATAGTCACGAAGATACATGGCCCGGGCGGGTATCGAATCGATTCGGAACTTGTACAGACGCATCGTAACATCGAGTCGCTCGTCCGGGTCAGCCTTGGTAATTTGATACTGAAATTTGAGCGTATCAAAACGCGCAGGAACATCGTAGGTGGTCAAAGGGATATAGATGCCACCTCCAGTGGTATCCACTCTGGCCAACATGTTGATATCCGTCAGCAGAATTTGCTTACTCTCAGGGTCAGGAATCTTCGTATTTGTAGTCCTGGTTGTAGATTTTCTACTTTGTTTGTCAGTGACCATCACATTTATGGTGTAACGCCCCGGTGGCATGGGAAAACGCTCCTGGAATGAAAAAACTTCTTGTTTAGAGCTTACGGTGCTGTTTTCGTCGGTAACGGTAAAGTCGAAACTTCGATTTATGGCCCTGGGATTTTCAAGATTCGTTTGAATGATTTGTACATCAATAGTGATGTCTGCTCTAAAGATCTCATTGTCATTTTTATAGATTAGGCTGCCGTATACGATGTCAACAGCCATATTTATTCCAGGAGATCCATTTTCATCAAAAATGCCGATAGCCGATAAGGTAACTTCCGGATGGCCGCGTCTATATTGATAACCTCCACCACTTTGGATGGTTGATGCTTGTTCGGTGGCGCAACCAATCAGAAAAAAAAGGAGTAGAAACAGTGATCTTGATCGTAGTATCATGGGGGGTGCATCGCAATATTTAGATGATAGACACAGGTATTGCTTTAAAAGTCAATCATTTTATCGGTGTAATGTACAATCTAGGCATGAAATCACAAACATGAAGATGCCAAAGCTCGTTCATCTTTATTTTAATACCGACTTGCTGTGCGTATTTTACCTTTATCCCGAATCGTTCATCTACTCACACCATCCGAATCGTTCATAAGCCCCATGCCCAATCAAGATCGTAAGACTAAAATCGTTTGTACCATCGGTCCAAGTTCAAATACCGCTGAGAAAATAGAACAACTGGCTTTGGCTGGTATGAACGTTGCCCGACTCAATTTTTCTCATGGAAGCCATCAGGATCATGAAAAAGTAATTGCGGCAATCCGTCAGGTAGAACAAAAATTAGGTCGAACCATTGGGATTTTGCTTGACCTACAGGGCCCTAAAATTCGTGTAGGCACGATGCAGGATGGGGGTCAGCCTATCACGGCAGGAAATGAAGTGATTTTGACTCCGGAACCGGTAACTGGATCTTCGGATCTTATTCCTATCGATTATCCGAATCTTGTTAAGGATGCTCGTGTGGGCGATACCATTTTGATGGATGATGGCCTATTGGAATGCCGCATCACTGAAAAAGATGGTGCCCTAATTAAAGCTACTGTCATTGTCGGAGGATTGCTCAAGTCGCGTAAGGGGGTCAATCTACCCAATGTGCGTATTTCAATTTCTGCCATCACGGAGAAGGATTTTGAAGACCTTGATTTTGGATTGAGTCAGGGTGTAGACCTGGTTGCTCTTAGTTTTGTGCGCTCAGCCCGTGATGTACAAGAGCTGATCTCCTATGTGCGTGCTAAAGGTAGTAATGCTGGAATCATCGCAAAAATAGAGAAGCCTGAGGCGATTCCTGTGATCGATGAGATCATCGAAGAATCAGATGGTATCATGGTAGCCCGGGGAGATCTGGGTATTGAAATTCCTTCAGATCAGGTTCCGCTGGTACAAAAGCACATCATTCAACGATGCCGTCAGTTAGGCAAGCCGGTGATCACGGCTACGCAGATGCTGGAATCCATGATCAACAATCCTCGTCCTACCCGGGCTGAAAGCAGCGATGTTGCCAATGCCGTGCTTGATGGGACAGATGCCGTTATGTTATCGGGGGAATCCGCTTCAGGGAAATATCCTATCGAAGCCGTACCCGTCATGGATCGTATATGTCGATCCGTTGAAGAGCAATCGGATACGATTTATCGGAGTCTAACGTTCAAGAGACCGGACTGGAAAGATAAACAAGTGATAGAGGCTCTCAGTTACTCCTGTGTTAAGTTGGCAGAAGATGTGGATGCCCGCGTGATTGCAACCATCACCCATTCAGGAACAACCGCTCGCCGTATTGCCAAATATCGTCCTCATGTGCCTATCATCGCCTTCACTGAAAGTGAGATTGTGGCGCGTCAGTTGAATCTGGTATGGGGTGTACATTCTGTGAAGATCAATGAACTTTTTGATACGGAGCAAAGTATCGAACGCATGGAACGTTATTTGGCGAATCATGAGTGGACCGATCAGGGAGATCGGGCGATTTTGGCTACGGGAATTCCGACAGCTCAAAAAGGTCGCACCAATATGATAAAAATATCGACCATCAGCTAAATGCGGGTTCGAATCGTCCATAGTATAGTTTTATTTGTACTAATCGCAGCTATGCCGGGCTGCAAAGCTATCTTTAAAACGCGATGGTCGAACTTTAATGCCTACTACAATACATTTTATAATGCGGAACTCTACTACGCAAAGGGAGTTCAAAAAATAACAACACGGACCGAACCTGTTAACCCCGAGCAACCCATTCGTATTCATCCAAAGCCTCCTACTGCGGTTGATCAGGATCTGGAAAATGCTATCCTAAAGGGCGCGGATATTCTCAGAGATCATTCCGATTCAAAATGGGTTGATGATGCTTTGTTGCTCATCGGTAAATCCTACTATTATCAGGGTAACTTTTTTTCCGCGGACCAAAAGTTTCAGGAAGTTCTCTCAAGCACTACGAACCAGGATTTAATTCAGGAAGCCGTAAAGTGGAGAGGTCTGTTTTTTCTTGATACCGAGCAGTATGAGCAGGGGGTTGATTACCTGAATACTCAACTTGCCAACGAAGATATTCGTTGGAAGGATGCCTCTAAAGCAGAAATTCAGCTCGTTTTGGCACAATTGTTTTCAGCTCAGGAGCTTTGGGAGCTGACTGAAGATCAGCTCAAGCTTGCGCTTCCTGAAGCCAAAGGCAGGACCTTACTAGCGAATGGCTGGTTTTTATTAGGGCAGGTTCGCGAGCGTTCCGGCCAAGAGGATGCTGCTTTGCAAGCTTATGCGCGTGTTGCACGGTATAATCCGGAATATTCCCTGGTTTATCACGCAAGACGTAAACAAGCCGAAATATCACGGGAAACGGGTCTTTTAGATGAGGCGCTTGGCATATTTTCGGATATGAGTCGGGACGACAAGAATTTTGATCTGGTGTCTGAGCTTAACTACGACATTGCCCGTACGTATCAGCTGATGGGAGAGATAGATCGCGCCGAGGCCATGTACTATGATGTGCTTCAGTATACCATCAAAACGCCATCGGCTGAAACAAAAGCGAAATCTTATTACGGGCTTGCTGAAATTTATCGGGATCATTACAATGATTTCTTTTTGGCTGCAAGCTATTTTGATTCTGCCGCCAGTACTGGAAATGATATTACAAAATTACCCTCATGGTTCGATGCTGCTGAGCTGTCGACCACCTTTGGCTCCTACCGTACCCTATCTCAGGAAGCCTACGAGGCCGATAGTTTACTTTGGCTGAGTAATCTAAATCAGGAGGCTTTCGACTCTGTACTGGCTATTGTGCGCGCTCAAAAGCTTGCTCAACTACGTGAAGAACAGCGTCGTCAGCAGGCTGCTGCGAATACCATGCTCAATGTAGGTGGTGCCCGGCCTCAACAAACGATGGGTTCACAGGCTTCAAATGGATTCTTGAATCACAAGAATCAAACCATGGTGAACCAATCCAAGGAATCTTTTAAAGCTATTTGGGGCGATCGACCTCTGGTTGACAACTGGAGAAGACAAGATGCTGTGAGGCTCGCCCGTGAAGATCCTGATCTCAAGGTTGAAGATCAAACTCTGGGTAATACGCAAAATAGCCAGGAGCTTGAGGTAAGCATCGATTTGAGTAAAATACCCTTTAGCCCCGAGGAAAAAGAGAAATCCCGTGCCTTGATTGCCAATCGTATCTATGAGATTGGAAATCTTTTTTTCCTGCAAATGGAACTGCCAGACAGTGCGGAGTTCAACTACCGAAAAGTCATCAACCGATACTCAGATCTGCCAGTGGCGATGCAGGCGATGTTTTCCCTCTCCGAACTCTATTATTCTGAAGGAGACACCACAGGAGCACTGATTTGGGCGGATCGGCTGGCAACAGAGTATCCGGAAACGATGTATCGTAATCGATTGGCAGAGCGTTTCCCTGATCGCTTTACCCCTATTGAAATGAGTATGACGCGTGAAGATAGCCTCAAACAAGGTTTTTCGGATCGCATTCAGATGGTGGTTGATTCATTAAGTGTGGATCACATTGAATCTCTCCGAGCTTACAGCGTCCTCGAGTTCGAAGATCCCATGGCAGCCGACGCCCTGCTTCTATCTGCTCAAAAGTATATCGAATTGGGTAAAAAAGAGCCTATCTACAAATCCAATTATCAACCTTATATCGATTTAAAAGCAAAACTTGATCTGGAAGAAGCCTTTTTTAAGACGATGAAAGATTCCGCTAAGGTGCTCTTAGCCGATACAGTAGCGCAAGTGGATACCCTATACTGGAAACCATGGGCTGACACAAGCTACCTTCGTAAAGATCGTCCCGAACTCTTCCCATATCGTGGTGCGATGTGGGATAGCTCCCGGGTTGTTCTCAAGCAATGGGAAACCCAGTTTGCATCCCATCCCAAAAAAGATATTGTAAGTCGTTTATCCTCAGCTATTCAGTATCCGCCATACGTTACCAGCTGGCTAGACAGTATTCGTATCGCCAATGAACCCAAACCGGTTGTTCCTATCGATACCAGTATAGCAGCTGTCGCCGACAGTACCCTTCAGGATGTCGAAAATAAGATCCTGGAGACAGCTCAACAGGCTGAAGAGTCTACCCAAGAAGTTGTTCAGGCGCAAGAAACTCAAGAAGCACAGACAGACACCGGACCAAGAACGCTGCCTGATGGACGTCCCGTTTATCTACTCAAGGACCTCGACAAAGAGTTTGAACCTTTGATGGAAATGGATGTCTTCGTCAAAAGTTTGCAGCTCGATGAGGCCTTTCCAAATTTGGCTAGTGACGCAGACTTTCGTTTTAAAATAACCATCGATGAATACGGCCGACCATTGGAGGTTGAACCTATCGAACCCGGTAGTCTGGAAACAGAAGCCAACTACATCGCTATGTTCATTAAAGAAGCCTTAAACTTCAAGGCCATCATTGGTCCATTGGGTGTTGAAGTCGTCGCCGAAGGCGAGTTTGAGATAAAACGGTGAGACAATCATTGCTAATCATTAACATTCATTAACAATGAGTAGCAATGAGTAGCAATGTAGCTTAGTGGAGCTTATATACTTTGGTTGGAAGAAAAATATTTGATAAGCATTCCAACTAATTGTTAATTATTCTTTCTGATTGTTAATGATTTTAGAATTCTCCTTGTCAGTCCCGGGCCTTCATATACCAGTCCGGTATATACCTGGAGCAGGTCGGCGCCGGCGTTTAGCCGTTCGGTAGCAGCCTCCTTTGAATCGATTCCACCGACTCCAATGAGGGTGATATGAGCAGGCACCAATTTTCTAAGCTCTGTCATCATTTGAGTTGCTTTTGCCCGAAGGGGAGAGCCGCTGAGTCCACCGCGACCGATCTTCTCTAAAGCGAGCGAGGATGTTTTAAGTTTGCTGCGATCGGTGGAGGTATTCGTGACTGCAAATCCGCTCACACCGTATTGGAGACTGATATCGACGAGTTCCACCAATGTTTCGAACCTCACATCCGGTGAAAACTTGATCCATATGGGCACCTTAGGGTTTTTCCGGCTAGCACCTATCGCAGCTAATAGTTCGTTCAACGGGCCCACTTCCTCAAAAGTAATCCCTTCGGCCGTATTTGGGCAGGAGATGTTCACCATCACATAATCGGCTTTGGTCTCTGCTTTTTGAAAGCTGTATACATAGTCGAGAATGGCCGCATCCCCCATGATGGAAGCATCATGCGTCTTGGCGATATTGATCCCCAAGGGAACCTGAAGTTTCGACTTGTCGATACGGTCAACTACGACATCCACTCCCAGGTTATTTAATCCCATACGGTTGATCAATGCTCGGTCGTCGGGTAAGCGAAACATTCTTGGCAGGGGATTTCCTGGTGATGGACGCGCAGTTACACTCCCTATTTCAAGATAACCGAAGCCTATGGCTTGTAAGGCCTCCATGATCTCACCATTTTTGTCAAAACCAGCCGCAATCCCCAATGGATTCCTGAAATGTATGCCATCACAGTCGCGAGTTAAACCCGGATCATCAACAGCGTAGATACGATTTGCTACAGACTTTAAGAGATCCGAAGAATTTGTATATCTGGCTAGATCCATTGCCAGGTGATGAGCTCGCTCAGGATCGAGCCGGAACAAAAGGGGTCTGATTAGCTTTTGGTAGATCATGATTTAAAAGGTACAAACTTTGATCCAATGATTCTTTTACGGATCGCACATCGTATTTTAGAACGATATGAATCCTTCGCAATTTCTTCATTATCGGGATGTCGAACAGTGGCTGGATGCTCGTCCGCAGTTTAGCAAAGACGGAGCAAAAGCTACCGATTTTCGCCCGCACAAACTTGTTTCATTTATGGAAGCCTTTGCTCATCCTGAGCTAAAAGGATCCTTTATTCACGTTGCCGGAACCAATGGGAAGGGAACGACATGTTCAATGATTGCATCGATCTACCAGTCGGCCGGCTATAAAGTCGGATTATTTACATCACCCCATATTGAGCATTGGCGGGAGCGTATTAAGATTAATGGTGAGCCGGTGTCGGAAGAGAAAGTACTTCAAGTCTTTCAGCGAATGCAGCATCAATCGGGGTTTGAGCAACTTACCTACTTTGAACTCGCTACCATCAGTGCCTTTTTGATCTTCGAGCAGGAGGGTGTTGATATCGCTGTTATTGAAACGGGTATGGGTGGCCGACTTGATGCCACGAACATCCTCAAACCCGTGGTGAGTGTGATAACATCCATCGGTTTGGACCATATGGAGTATTTAGGGAACACATTTTCAGCCATAGCCACTGAGAAAGCAGGTATTATCAAGGAAGGTGTTCCTGTAGTGGTAGGGGATCTTCCACCGGAAGCCCAGAAGGTGGTGCTCGAAGTAGCTGAAGTAAAAGAGGCTAACGTACTAGAGGCAAGGCAATTGCAACCTGAAATGCTCAACTCGGGCGAGCTTATCATTCGTGTTGATGACCAATGCCTGCACTTGTTCCCTGATATTCGATCTGTGACGAGTGCAATCAATGCTGCGATGGCTGTACAGGTGACTCGAATCCTCAAGGAGCTATTACCACTACAGCATAAGCATATCCAGCAGGGCTTGGAACAAGTTACGCGAAATACCGGCCTGCGTGCGCGTATGGAGCGCCTGTTAGCCGATCGTTTCTGGTATTTCGATGGAGCTCATAACGTGGAATCTCTTCAGGTTTTACGACAGAATCTCAATCACATAGCACCGATGTCGGAGTGGACACTCATCTTTACAATGATGGCGGATAAGGTGCAGGAGGCCTCCCTCGAATCATTTAATGACTGCAAGAGAGTTATTTATTGGTCCTCCGGATCTCCTCGATCAGCGAAAGCAGAACACATATCATCCATACTACCCGAAGTTTTTATCATGAATGAGGATGAAATTTGTGGTATATTAACCGGATTGAGTTCGGAATTCGTTATTTTTACTGGAAGTTTTTACTTTTATAACGAAGTAAGACGGTGGATTACACCATAAGCAGCCCTCCGAGCTGCACCTGATCAGCAGACCGCAACGTTACGGTCAGAAGTCCACAAAGATACATTTCGAACGCTCATCAAGCGTTGGTACGCTTCAAACCATTACCATCCCCCATATTAACAGTTTTTTTGCCGTTGCTACGCTAGCGCGGACCCTTTTATGGAGAATTTAGAAAATAAAAGCAGAGCTGAGTTGGTAGAACTGGCCCAATCTATGGGTATAAAATCTGTGACTATCAAACGAAAAGATCAGCTCATAGAAGAAATAAGCATCATGCAGAATCCCCAACAACCTGCTATGCCCGCTGACTCTCCGTCTCCAAAAAAGAAACGTGGACGACCTGCCTTACATCCTGGTGATGTTGATCTCAACGCTCCTGTTGAACTTGGTGCGGCAGATTTGATACCCATTCCAATAAAAAAGGGTGATCATCCTGGCCAAACGACTCTTTTTGCTTCTGAGGAAGCGGCTGGTGATATTCTAACATCTGTTCCTTCGGATGAGCGTCGCTTTTCAGGTAAGCATCAAAAGGGTAGAGAAAAGTATTTCAACAAAAAAGATAAAACAGGGTCTCAACGCACCCATCATACCTCTGAAAAAGCTGATGTTGTTACCGAATCCAGCGATCCATCGAAAGATGCTACAATCGCTCAGGGGCAGTCAGGAGGGACTTCTGAGCCCAATCAACCGCATAACCGACACAGACATCAGCGCTCTGAACAAACGCCGCAGCGTCCTCAATATACCTTTTATGGTACAAAACCCCTTCCGGTTTCAACAGCGCCAACGCTGAAAGAGCGACTCGAGGAACTGGAGCCTCAATTAGGGGGGCTTATAATTTGTGAAGGCACCCTGGAAATCAAGAACGACGGAGTCGGATTTTTACGCTCTGTACATTATGGTTTCATGCCTGGTCCTGACGATGTGTACGTGTCGGCATCGCTGGTTCGTCAAATGAACCTCAAACCAGGGGATTGTATCGTCGGTATTGTTCGTCCACCTCAGCCCGACGACCGCTATTTTGGGATGGTACGTATCGAAGCCATTAACGGGCGTTTCCCATCCGATTTGGAAGAACGAAAAGATTTCGAAGACCTTCTGCCTGTTTACCCAGATAAACGTTTCGTTCTGGAGACCCGAGCAAATAATTACCTCACCCGAATTATTGACCTTTTTGCACCACTTGGTAAAGGGCAACGTGGTTTGATTGTTGCTCAGCCTAAAACGGGTAAGACCACCATACTTAGAAATATAGCAAACGCCGTTTCTGAGAATAACCCTGAAACACGTATTATCATCCTACTCATCGATGAGCGTCCGGAAGAAGTGACGGAAATGGAACGCTCAGTTATTGATGCTGAAGTGGTTGCCTCTACCTTTGATATGCGTCCTGAAAATCATATTCGGGTAGCTGAAATCGTTTTTGAGAAAGCGCGTCGTCTAGTTGAAAGTGGTCAGGATGTTCTTATTCTGATGGATTCTATCACGCGTTTAGCACGTGCATATAATATCTGTGCCAGCAACACAGGACGTACCATGAGCGGTGGGATCGATGCCCAGGCTTTAAAAGTCCCTCGTCAATTGTTCAGCTCAGCTAGAAATATCGAAAATGGGGGTAGTCTTACGATTATTGCCACTGCATTGATTGAAACCGGCTCACGAATGGACGATGTTATTTTCGAGGAGTTCAAAGGAACAGGTAACATGGAAATCGTGCTTGATCGCAGACTTGCCGATCG
>CAZXGO010000071.1:11010-12858 GCA_964640035.1 uncultured Chitinophagales bacterium | reverse complement strand
GCCTGTCGGCACCCCTGATGGGGTTTCTGATGATGTTTGGTCTGACTTTGTTGCGCTGAGACAATCAAAGAAAGCCAAGATCACACAGACGGCTTTGAAGGGTTTGGACCGAGAAGCTCGCAAGGCACAAATCTCGCTTGAAGATGCACTCCGAATCTGCTGCGAACGCGGATGGGCAGGCTTCAAAGCGGAGTGGATTGACTCTCATCTCTCTCAAAAACCGGACAAGAACTTGGCTATCGCTAGGGCCATTTTTGGTGACGAAAGGAGGCTGCAAGATGACTTCAAAACGCTTACCTGAGCATTGGGTCCAACGCATCTTCGTGACGATGCAGGGGTCTTACGGAACCCGATTCTTAAATATGTGGAAAACGGGGCAGATTCTTCCTGACGGGAATGATGCTGGCATCGTGAATGCCATGAGCCTTTGGGGAGAAAAGCTCGGTGGCTATGTTGACCGTCCTGACGTAATCAAGAAGGTGCTGGACTCCTTGCCGCATGACCCCCCTTCCCTGCCGCAGTTTGTTGACCTAATGCGACAGGCATGGACGCCACCACAGACCCCTGCACTTGAGCATCATTGGACGCCAGAGCAACTGGCTAAGAACAAGGCTCGGGTCTCAGCAATTTTGGACGATCTTCGTAAAACGATGGAGCAGCGAAATGGACATCATCGAGACAATAGACAGCAGGATCGGGGACTTGAGGATTCGCTACAGGGAGACAGGAGAGAGCGAGTGGCGTTTTAGGATCAATGAGCTTCAGCGTATTCGAGAACTATTGATTATCACAATCGAAAAGGACAACCCGTGCTACCAGAAAAACCCGTCACAGCGTACTGCGACTACATCGCTTGGCTGATTGCAACGAACCTTAAAGCTGCCGACACGGTTCACGAAAAGTTGCTTTCATCTGTCGGCTCAATCGAACTGCACACCGGAATCTCAGGCCAATACCTATCGACAAAGAAAACTATCAAAGTCGAAGATCGGTTTGGAAAACGCTATCGAATCATCATTGAGGAGTTGAACGATGCAAGAGGAAATTAGCCCATTTAAAGCGTTGGATTTCATTCGAGACAACGCTGCCCCTTACGCGCAAGCCAAGGCAAATGTCATCTATATGAGCGAATATCGCAAGACTATCAAGGCAACTTTGATGGCATCTTGCTCAGAGAAAACCGAGTCAGCAAAGGAGACTTTTGCCTACGCTCACCCTGATTACAAGGCACATCTCGTAGCCCTCCAGCAAGCGGTTGCAGAAGCAGAAAGACTGCGCTGGCTATTGGTAGCTGCGGAGTCAAAGATCGAGGTCTGGAGAAGTCTTGAATCGTCTGCAAGGGCAGAGGGTCGGTCCACTCAATGATGCGTCCAGTCTACGAAACCGAAAACGATAGGGACCGTGAAAAATCTGTCATTACCTATGCCTGTTCGGTTTGGAACTGTGAGGCTATGCGGATGCCCAGAATGTATCCGGTTGACTGGTCGCTTCAACGTAATGGAAGTATCAAAGCGTTTGCAGAGGTCAAGTGGCGATACAAGAGTTACTCCACCTACATCATTTCAGCGCACAAGTGGCACACGGCAATCAGCCTTGCAAAGACGCTTGATGTTGTTGCGTTGCTACTTGTTTGCTGGCCCGATAGAAGTGGCAATCGCCATGTAATTTGGACGCAGATGAAACCAGAGAACATGAAGCGGGTAGTTCATGCCGGAAGAACAGATCGCGGGGACTCACAAGACCTAGAACCTTGCGTTGAAATTGATGTTGCTAACTTTTCCTTGCTTGAATGAAAAAACATTACAACCGCATTGCGGAGCTTGGGTGCATTCTTTGTCGGCATCTCGG
>CAZXGO010000071.1:8617-10910 GCA_964640035.1 uncultured Chitinophagales bacterium | reverse complement strand
GTCGAAGGAGGGGTTGCAAGCGCACGGATGTGGCGTTGCAAGGCTTGCGAAGCGCAGCGGAAAGCTCGCATCAAAAAAGTTAAAAATTGACGGAGGCGTTATGCGATTTGAAGATGTGGAAATTGTGTTCTCAGAGGACTACGGAGTGCCTCAATGGGTGGTGAAGAACTACCCGCTTCGAGGAAGTGCAAGGATCACAGCAATTGACGATTTCACTTCCTTCGTTGTTTCAACAACCGGCCTGCTGGAAAAAAAGGAAGTGACCCGAGAGTTTCCGACGCTCAAAGCAGCAATGAATGCGATCCGAAAATGGCACAATACAAACGTCAATCGAAGTCGATCGGACATCCACCCGTTTCAAATCTTGACGCAACTTGGACGCTATGAACAACATCCAGCGCAGAGTATTTCACAGGCTCTCTGAGCTTAAAACTCCGCAGTCAGTACCCATGCTTGCCGGTTACTTTTTTCTGTCTCAAAGCGCGGTCTACAACGCTCTTATTGACCTTGAAGAACTCAACCTCGTTGAACACCTTGGACATGGAAAAGGATGGAGGGCTATCAGATGAACAACTCGAATTGGACAGGCCGCGCACCTCGAACTGTGCAGCAAGCCTTTGGACCTTATGCGTCAATGGATCGCAAAAAACAAAACAGCAATACTCATTTGCTAATTGCTGCTGCATTGATGCTGGTGGCAATTATTTATATGATCTTGGTTTGATCTCCTCCGTTACCCCCACCATCTCAGCTCCCCGGTGGGGGTTTTTTTTGGTAGAAATCAAGATTCTTTTTAAGCCTCAAATCATGCGGGGCTATCTTGCAAGCAATAGAACCATGCTCAATTGCTTCGTCGTACTTCCCAAGATGGAAAGCAGATAAAGCCAGCAGATCATGCGGCTTGTCTCCCCATACCTGCGGATCACAGGTATAGACCAGTTCGCGGTTAGTGATTGTCAATGCTTGCTTTGCCGAGTCATAGCATTCCTGCCACAAAGACTTTCGATAGCAAGCCTCTGCCAGATCAACCCAAGGTTCTCGCGTCATCGGGGCTTCCTGTGTGGCCCTGCGATACCACACAAATGCTTCTAGCCCGACCATCTCATGCGCTCGCCCAAGCAATCGCATGGCATAGCAGCGTTCATTGATCCATGTTGCTCCCGGCAGAGCAAGATACCGTTTGAAAGCGTCGATTGCTTCGTGCCAACGTCCGTAGAACGTCAGTTCACGCGCATAGTAAAAAGCATTTCTTGGGCACAAGGCATCTTCTTCAACCGACAGTTTAAGAAGATCGAGATACTGACCGCGACTCTTGGTTGAATCAGGAAGATGCGTCACCAGTAACTTGTCAGTTTGAGCATAGATTTCTGTGATTCTGCCGTCAGGACGCGGATATTCATGACATGGATGATGCCAATGGTATCCCCGACGATGGTGAATTTTTTCGTAGAAAAACTGGATGCCAGCACCCCAATCAAATTTGTAGCGGAGCCGAGTTGTCTCTGGCTTCCATACACGTTCAATCTCTTCTCGCCATCCCGGTTCAAGCACCTCATCAAGATCAAGCGAAATGCAAACATCAACATCTGCCGGGACCAAAGCAAGCGCGGTGTCTCTGGCTTTGTCGAATCGCCAAGGAGAAATAAAGATGTTGTGGACTGTTGCGCCACAGTTTCTGGCGACCGCGCAAGTATTGTCCGTTGATCCGGTGTCTGCAATCAGGATCAAATCAGCATCTTTGGCTGACTCGCAGAACCTGCGGACAAACTGCTCTTCATTTTTGCTGATGGCATAAACGGCTATTTTCATGTCTTGTCTTATAGGTGATGTTACTTATTCCAAAAATCGTGATTCCGCTTCACGGCGTCTCGAAAGTCCTGCCAGAACGCGACCACCTGCACGATTCCACTTGAGAATTTCTCTCGTAGCTTCTTCAAAATCTTCATCATCAATCCTTTTCCTAAGAGTGCTTGCACGATAGCGAGGCACTCCCAAGTTGTAGGCAAAGTCGGTGATCGCACCAAGTGCCTTGGGACGCTTTATAAGCCCCGGTGACGCCTTCAAAACACCGGCAAGGTAGTTGTACCTTAACTCGTGCATTAGCCACGCCTCTGCCGTTTCCCTGCTGATTGGCGGGTGATCCATCGTGACCCTGCTGCCGTCAGGCTTATAGACTGTTCCGAATCCAATCGTGGGGTAGCCAGCCGGACAGGTGTAAACGGTCAGCGATAGTCCCTCGAAGGGTCGGCATAGTGCTGCCGCCACCTCAACCGCTTCACTTACTGCGCTCATA
>CAZXGO010000071.1:0-8517 GCA_964640035.1 uncultured Chitinophagales bacterium | reverse complement strand
TTCAGCAGTTTGAAGCTGGACATCTGCCTGCCGCATGGCGATTTCGCCTTTCAATTGGGCAAAGCGCATCTCAGCTTCCACCATCGCAAGCTCATGCTTTCGCGCGTTGGCTGAGTCGAACATCTTGAAAACCTCAGGGGCGAGTCTGAGAATGCCTCCGAATACTCCACCTAATAAAGTCTCAAGCATTTCATCTCCCGATCTTAATTATGATCCACGACACAATGGCGACGATTGCAGTAATCAGAACTGAGATTGCGCTGTAAGCAGCAAGCGTTTTGATTAGTTCAATTCGCTCAAGCCTTGCCTTGATTTCTGCTCTGCGCCTCGCCTCGCGTTCTTTTGCCGCTTTTGCTTGGAATGCAATCCAATCGTCCCACATACCGGGGCGACCGGCGTAAATCATTTCTTCGCGCAACCGCTCTTCCTGCTGGCGCAACTGCTCCAACGCCATAAATTCTTCAAGTTCGGAGCGGTTTTTCTTGCCAGACTTCTTATTGGCTTTCTTTTGGATTGAGGCTTTGGCGTCAAAATAATCAAAGACAGCTTTACCGGCGTTCACTAACTCGCCGCTGTTTTTTAGCGTTGCTTTAATAATGGCAAACGCCGCATTGCAAGCCGCGAGTTCCGCTAACATTTTTAGACCTTCGCTACCAGACCAATCAGCAGGAGAATGATTGCCCCGGCACTACCAATCAAAATGGTTTCTAGCCTTTTTAGTCTGGCGTTGATCCCGGCATACCTTTCGGCACAGACTGCTTCATGCACAGACAGTCGAGTTTCCACATTGCGCTCCACGATTCATGCCTTTCTAAGAAGCAATTACCCAACTCACCGTATCTTCATCCCAACGGTAAGTCTGCCCGTCATTTGGATAGGCAACCGGGGCGTCCCATTGGCAAGTATCTTCTCTAAGAATCCAGCTTGCATAAGGTTTGGGCGGGATAAACGCATCGCGGTTAGCATCGTAGTTGTATCCAACCCCAGCGTAATTCTTTCTTTGGTTGCCGTTATAGCTAGTCTGTTTCCAGTTTGTTCCGGGGAACAAAGACTGACAAAACGCCACCCCTACCGCCTCAGACTCCTGACCATTCGCGTCTTTGCAATCGTTGTTATGAACAACGATCACCTGAATGACCATGTTGTTTTCATTAAGTTGCGCGAAATGTGCCATGTACCACCTCAATAAATATAGACTTTCCCCGGTTGCCCCGTATTGCCAGAAGTCCCTCTGTTGGCGTCACCGCTATTCCCCGGTGTTGTGTAGTTGCCTTGGTAATTCGTCGCGCTGGTCACGCCGCCAATGTATCCAGAACCGCCCCCGCCGCCACCTCCAGCCCAAGATGCTTGCATACCGCCGCCGCCACCACCGTAGTATCCAGAACCGCCGCCGCCGCCGTAATATCCAGAACCGCTAGTTGTATTTCCAGCACCGCCAGTCAATGCACTACCCGGTGAACCGTTGCTAGATGCAGTCCCCCCCGCCCCACCAGCAGATTGCGTCCCGCCTTTTCCGTATGAATTTGAATAGCCTTGCCCATTTTGGCCGGAATCGCCGCCGCCAGCGCCCCCGTTAGCATTTCGCCCACCGTCATCAGAGTCAGACCCACCACCACCACCCGCCATGATTTTTGCGTTAGCAAATGTCTCTGAAGATATGAAAATGCCAGAATACCCTGCGCCATACTTAGCCGACCCAGCGGTGCTGCCACCGCCATTTGATGCACCTACCCGCGCAACATAGGATGAACCGTTTACCATTGCCAAAACGCCAACTGCCGCGCCTCCCGCGCCCGAATTATATTGTCCATTTGCCGCTCCAGCGCCCCAAACTTTGATGGACGCATTAAAAGAAGAGGCTGGAGTCAAAGTCCAAGTGCCAGCAGTCGATAAAGAAAGTGGCCCATTAGTATCAAGATTCCAATTTGTTATTCCACCAACCGCCGGGGATACAGTAATTACGCGACCCGCAGCGGGTGTTACGCTATTGCTTGCAGAACTTTCTGGGCCATATCCAGCAATATTTTGTGCTGCAACCGTAAAGGTATAAGCGGTGCCGTTGGTTAGTCCTGTGATTGTTATTGGAGATGATGAACCCGTCGCTGTTATACCGCCGGGGCTTGATGTGACACGGTAACCAGTAATTGATGAACCACCATCATCAACCGGTGCTGTGAATGAAACTATTGCTTGAGCATTTCCTCCGGTGGCGCTAACACCCGTTGGCGCACCGGGGACAAGTACCGGGGAGGGCCAATTATCCCCTGCTTCAGCGCGGTAAACGTCCGTCAAGTCCCAAACATCTGATGCGCTAGTAGTAGATGGAAAGGTAGCCATGATTTAGAAGGTGATGGAACCGGAAGAAGTCCACTTGTAAATGCGATACCCCCCGGTTGTGGTAATTGTTGGGGAACCGGTTGTGGATGTTGCTAAAGCATATGTATCAGGGTAACGAATAATCACAATGCCCGAGCCTCCGTTGAATCCGTTTTTGGGTGACCCAACATCACCAGCACCGCCGCCACCGCCGCCTGTATTAGCAGTACCCGCAGTACCTGTTTGCCCCGATCTTTGACCCTTTCCACCACCGCCCAAACCACCAGCGCCGCCGCCGCTTGATCGACCACCACCACCACCACCGCCTGCGTAGTAAGTTGCGGTTCCATCTATGGACGATTGAACGCCAACGCCACCAGCGCCGGTATAGCTAGGATCGTTTCCGTTTTGTCCTGCCGCTCCCGCGCCCCCTCCACCGCCAGCTTCGGTGTAACTAGGACTGCCTCCGTTATAGCCTTGTCTTGGGGGTCCAGCGATTCCTGTACCGGGGATGCCTCCGCTATATCCAGCGCCACCCCCCGAACCGCCGTTCTTCTTTGTATCAGGGCTTTCGAGTACACCAGCGCCGCCGCCAGTCGCGGTCACAGAACCAAAAACGGAATCGCTTCCTTTTGTTGCGCCATCTGTACTTCCCGGCGCTTGTGCCCCAGTACCGCCACCGCCAACCGTTACCGTAATTAGGGAGTCTGGGGATACGGCAAATCCAGTTGCCGTCAACAAACCTCCAGCGCCACCACCGCCGCCATCATCAGCCGCGCCACCACCGCCACCAGCAACAACAAGATATTCAACAGTCGTCGGTCCTGAGTATGAAGCGGGAGTGACGCTATTGCTGGCCGCGCTAGATGGGCCAGTTGTAAACGTGGTGGCTTTTACTGTGAACGTGTACGCTGTGCCGTTAGTTAGCCCTGTGACAACGATGGGGGAAGACGCACCAGATGCCGTAATCCCGCCGGGAGAGGATGTCACCGTGTAGCTTGTGATTGCGGGACCGCCTGTGCTGGCAGGGGCAGTAAATGTTACGGATGCCTGCGCATTACCAGCCGTCGCTGTGCCAATGGTTGGCGCACCGGGGAACGTCGGGAAATTCCCACCTTGAAGGTTGCGCTTGACCTTCTTGACGGTCCACAGACCGTTGGCATTCGTTTGTGATGGAAATTGGGCCATGATTTAGAAGGTGATGCTTCCAGAGGAAGTCCACTTATATATTTTGTACCCACCAGTATTGGTAAATGTAGGTGATCCAGTTGTGGAATCAGCATCTTTGTAAGTATCTGGATAACGAATAATTCCCACACCAGAACCCCCATTCCCGCCGCTGCTGCTGCTAGTCCCTCCTCCACCGCCGCCCGTGTTTGCGATCCCAGAACTTCCTGCGCTGCCGCCGCCTCCAGACCCACCGGCACCGGGTCCGCCACCGTCATAGGTTGACCCGCCGCCGCCGCCACCGCCAGCGTAAGTTACTGATGATCCAGAAATTGATGATGCTGTGCCGTTGCCACCGTTACCACCAGAACCCCCTGCGGTTCCCCCAGCTTGAGATGCGCCGCCACCGCCGCCGGCCGTCCGGAAGGTTTCGTCGTCGCTTCGCCCTGAACCACCATTAGTTCCTTGACCGGATGTTCCGCTACCACCGGCCTGATCTTCAGAACCGTTTCCGCACCATCCGCCACCGCCGGACCCTCCACTCAAACCGAGCCAAGTAGTCGGACTGCTTGTGCTGTTACCTCCACCCCCGCCACCTGTTGATGTAATTGACCCAAATACAGAATTAGACCCGCTATTTCTGCCTGAAGAACCGCCGCCGCCAACCGTCACCGTGATTGGAGTGCCTGTTGATACTGCATATCCTGTTGCAGTTCTGTAGCCACCAGCACCGCCGCCGCCATATCCACCTCCACCTCCCCCAGCGACCACTAAATATTCAACCGTTGATGGAGCAGGAATAGGAGAAGGCCAGTTACCACCCATCTCCGCGTCGCGGACATCCATCAGGTTCCAGCGGCCATACGCGCTAGACGTAGAGGGGAAGTCAGCCATCAGCTAATCTCTTCGTAGCTGCAAACCGCTTGTAAGTCGCTGTTGGCGTTTGCAGCAAGCCGAATGGAGTCACCTTCTTCGAGGTAGATGTACTTGGACAAAATGTCTAAGGTGGCCCCGGCTGGAACGGTCATCGTGTAAGCAAAATAATACGAAGTTGCCGACCGATAAACTTCTGCATTGACGGTTGCGTTTGCGGTCCCGTCGATATTTGCAACAAGCAAAGAATCGACTTTCAAGACCTTCCCGCTTGCAGCAGCATTGGTCACAATTGCAGTCGCCGTTGTCGTGACCGACAAAACCCCTGTCTTGCCGTAGATTGCCGAAACATTGACGATATTAGGTGCAGCCATTGTTAGCCTCCAAAGACGATTGCCATTGCAATAGCCTTACCTGTTGAAACCACCGGGACATCCCCAGACCCAAGCAACGAAGTGCCGCCGACAGTTTTGATGTTAGTGCCGCTGACTAGGGTTGCCTGAACACCGCTGAGTGTATTGCTGCCAAAGGCAATGGTCTTGTTTGTGAGCGTCTGTGTCGCTGTTGTTCCAACCAATGCGCCACTAGGCACCGCCAGCGATGTTGTCCATGCCGTCCCTGTAGAGACTGCGACCCCGCTTGCTGGATAAGTTGTCGGACCCGCAGGACCAGTTGGGCCTCCAGCGCCTGTCGCTCCGGTGGCTCCAGTTGCCCCCGTTGCTCCCGTCGGGCCTGTCGGACCGACATTCCCTTGCGGACCTTGGATGCCCTGAATCCCTTGCGGTCCAGTTGGGCCAATCGCCCCGGTTGCTCCTGTCGCACCGGTAGGTCCGGTGGGGCCAACTGCGCCAGTTGCTCCTGTAGCACCAGTTGGGCCTGTCGGTCCTTGCGCTCCGGTTGCTCCGGTTGCTCCAGTCGGGCCAGTGGGTCCAGCTACACCTTGGACTCCTTGAATTCCCTGTGGTCCAGTTGGGCCAGTAGGACCAACATTTCCCTGCGCTCCAGTCGGGCCTGTCGGGCCAGCGACTCCTTGGGGGCCAGTCGGACCAATAGCTCCGGTCGCCCCGGTTGCTCCTGTGGGGCCAGTCGGACCAATTGCGCCAGTCGCACCAGTCGCCCCTGTTGCTCCAGTTGGACCAGTCGGGCCAACATCTCCCTGCGGACCTTGCACTCCCTGAATGCCCTGCGGACCTGTTGGGCCGACTTCTCCGGTTGCGCCCGTTGCTCCAGTCGGGCCAGTTGCTCCGGTGGGTCCAGTCGGACCAGCAACTGTGCTGTCAGCACCAGTTGGGCCTGTTGCTCCCTGTGGGCCAGTTGGACCTTGAATTCCAATGGTTTGCAGCACCGCAATCATTTGGTGATTGTTTGCAAAACCAGTCGAGCCCGTCCCAGATGCCGAACTAAGGGACACAGGAGCAGTCACCGAAACATTGTCAACAACCGTTGGAGTTCCGGTTATGGTCCATTTCTGATAATTATTGGAATTGCTTGCGTCTTGCAAAACGATTAAATCGTTTGTTTTTAAGACGCCTAAGAAAATATCAACGTCAATGTTATTGCTGGTCAAATGGCTGAAGCAGATAGCTGTTGCAGACGTTTGAGTTAAGTTGTTGTAGTAGTAATACCCAGCCGAAGGAGTGCCAGACGTTTGAGTTGCATCAACCTTATATTCAAAGAATGACGATGACGCCCCGTCTGCGCCTTGGGGTCCAGTAGGTCCGGTCGGGCCTATGTCTCCCTGCGCTCCAGTCGGACCTGTTGCGCCCGTTGCCCCTGTATCTCCAGTTGCGCCAGTCGGACCAGTAGGGCCAACCTCACCCTGAATCCCCTGAACCCCTTGAATCCCTTGTGGGCCGGTTGGTCCTACATCGCCTTGGATTCCTTGTGCGCCGGTTGCTCCAGTTGGACCTGTTGGGCCAGCAACGGTCGAATCCGCGCCAGTCGGTCCAGTTGGTCCAGTTGGTCCAGTTGCTCCAGTCGCTCCGGTTGCACCAGTCAACCCTTGCGGACCAGTCGGACCAGTCGGACCGACTTCTCCTTGCACACCTTGAATGCCTTGCGGACCCGTTGGGCCGGTGTCACCTTGGATGCCCTGCGAACCAGTCGGGCCTGTTGGACCTACCTCGCCTTGGATGCCTTGGATGCCCTGCGCTCCAGTTGGTCCAGTTGGGCCGACCTCTCCTTGTGCGCCGGTTGGCCCCGTAGGCCCAACATCCCCCTGAACTCCTTGGATTCCCTGAACGCCTTGCGGACCTGTTGGCCCACCTTCTCCTTGCGCTCCAGTTGATCCTGTGGGTCCAGTAGGGCCAGTTGGACCAGCAACAGTTGAGTCTGCCCCGGTCGGTCCGGTTGGTCCTGTTTCTCCAATCGCTCCGGTTGGTCCAGTTGGGCCTACTGCCCCGGTACTTCCTGTCGGTCCAGTTGGGCCTGTCTCGCCTGTGGGTCCAGTTGGTCCAGCAACAGTCGAGTCAGCGCCAGTCGGACCGGTCGGCCCCGTTGCGCCAGTCGGGCCTACAATCCCTTGGCTTCCTGTTGGGCCTGTGGGTCCGAACGCCCCGCGATCTACCGTGAGATCAATCCGAGGTTGCGGTGTTACAGAAAGATTGACGTTATTGCCGTCTTGAACGGTGACTGCAATGTTGCTCATAGCACCACCACACCGTCCGACCTGACGATAAACAGCAGGAAGATGATTGAGTCATCCGCTGGCGTACCGCCGGCAGCTGGGAAGGAGACCTTCACTCGTCCCGAATAACCAACCGGTGATGTTGCATCTATCTCAAGCTGCGGATCATTGCTCATCAAAGACCATGCCGCAGCGTCGATTACTAGCGTACAAAATCCCGCAGTCGGATTGATGTTTGTAACACTCAGCGGAATCGCTGGAGGCGTCGGATCATAGTCACGAATGTCAAAGGTCAACCCGTTGCGGGTATCAATGACATTGAGCAGTTCGCGCCGAACGATCTGAGCATCAATCGTTGCGCTGGTCAGGTCAATGGGATTGCCCGTGACAGAACTGGTGAATGTAAGATTCCAGTAAGTTTGCTGATCCCAGACAAGCTCACCGGCAAGAATTGGATTGTCGAACCCGCTGACCTGTGCCAGCGTATTCTTGTTGAAAATAGCCATCTTTGTTTCCTGTACTCAGTTGAAACACCGTGATTCCCACGGTTGATGGTATCTTGTTTTGTCGTACTTTATCTTCTTGCGCGTACCGCGTCAACGTATCTCCACAGGTCGTTTATCGTAAACGCACCATCTGGAAACTCTGTTTCAAATTGCGTCAAATCGGTGATTGCTGGCTTAATGACTTCTCCAGTCATGGAGTTGGTCAACCCCTCCTCATTCTGAATCATTACCGTGTCATATTGCTGCGGAGCAGTAAATACAAATGACCCGTTAACAATACTTCCAGTCCCAACAACCACTCGGACAAACGCCCCAAGATTATAGTCGTAGGATTTGATTTCTTCGTTGACGGGTTGACCGTTGACCGTGATCGTTCTCATGCTTACTCCTCAAACATAACCGGGGAACCAAACAACACCGCCATCGTTAGTGGATACTTTGATCCATGCTGCGCGATTTATTGGATCAGTTGGCGCGGTATTATTGTTGACGTAATAAAGATATTTTCCGTTGTCTGTGCCACTAGCAATATTTACAAATTCAGATGCGTGTTGACCATCAAGCTTGTCGGCATTCAAATTGGAAACAAGGTTGTCATTGTCAATAACCATGTCGCCGCCGGAAATCTCTAAGGCCACATTTGCCCCTGATGATGCCAATGCTAAAACACCTGCCCTTGCCGATCCAGAAGTTGCGGTTCCAACAATTCCCACGCCAGATGACCCGCTGGAAACTCCAACTGCGCCGCGACCGCTGGACTGATTACCGTAGCCATAAATAGCAATCGCTGCATTGGCATTCAGATTTGATTTGAGTGCGGTAGACAACAAATCCGAGTTGTTGCCCTCGATCTGCATCTTGCCCCGAGCATAGAACCCGTTGGCGTAAATATTCCCGTCGCCCTGCGCGATGTAGTAGCCCTGCGTACCCCAAGAAGATACCGTCGCCGCGCTTGGTGGGTTTGATCCGTTCCAGTTGTCGCTGCGAATGTCTTGAAAGATGCTGGCAGCTATTGGGCCAGTCCATGCG
>CAZXGO010000070.1:10407-13085 GCA_964640035.1 uncultured Chitinophagales bacterium | reverse complement strand
ATCCCATTGAGGTGCGCATGCAGCCTGGTTACGACCACAGCTACTACTTCATCGCATCTTTTATCGGCGATCATCTAAGGTTTCATGCCACCCATCTGGCGATAGATTGATTCTGCGCGGGGAAGCCCGACTACAGGCCGGCGGCAACTAATTGCTCACCAAAGTAGGCTTTGGGTTTCTTGCCCTGAATTTTTTTCACCAGCTTCCCGTTACGATCAAATATATAGCTGGTTGGAAGAGTTTCGTTCCAGACCGGGTCTATGGCACTGACCAGAGAATCCATGTCCAACTCGGCGTTGATAAATGAGACCAAATCGGGGAAATGCTTACCTTTGAACTCGGCGACCCAACTTCCATTCTGTAGGTCGTCCATACTGATTGCCACCAAGCGAAATTCCGAGGGCGATAGCTCTTTTTCAAGGGCGAGCAGGTCGGGAATTTCGCGCAAACAGGGGGTACACCATGTCGCCCACAAATTCAGCAGAACGACGCGCCCCTCGTTAAGCGATAACGTGTTAAGCAAAGCATTCCTATCCATTGGCACCAGTATGTCGGGCGCGTGGCTCTCCTGCGCCGCCGCACCGTGTGCCAGTAGCATGCCGACGATTATCGAAGTGAAAATCTTTACCACTACAGCCCCGCTACCGTCTGTTGCGGAGCGTTGAGGTAAGTAACATGAATCACCTCATCCGCTTGCCAGGCAACGACAAAGCGGCCGTCAGGTGCAGTTGCCACCGCGGGGTACCCCACCGATGCTTCACCAGTATCAAAGCGCTGCACCGGTAAAAAAGTCTCTCCGCCGTCGAGAGAGAAGCGATAAAAAATTTGCCGTGGCCCATTCTCCTTCGCGTGCCAGACCGCCAATAGCATCTGGCCCGAGCTCGCCATCGCGGGGCTGTCGCTGATCGCCGCATCCGGGTGAATTTTTTTCGGCGTGATAAAGCTGCCTGCATCATCCAAGGCGTGCGAATACAGTAGCCCAGGGGGCTCCTCCGCCCCGTTGTGCACCAAAGAGTGCACACGAGAGCCCGTAACTGCCATTGCAGTGAGCTTCAACGGACAGCCTTCCAGCCGCCATGGCGTTCCACCCATGACTACGGGGGACGAAAACGACGCGCCGCCGTCACCAGAATGCATCATCATAGGGGTGCGAATATTGTCGCCGTGAATCTGCCTTGCCGACACAAACAGGGACGACTCATCCTGGGCTACCGCACTTATCTGGCAACACGGGCACTGGTTATTCTCCTGAATACGCACTTCCTCACCAAACTCGGCGCCCCCGTTGTCGCTTCGCCGGTAATACAACGCGGCGCGCATGGACGCATCCATCCCTCGAGTATCCAGCCAAAAAGTGTGAACGCTTCCCTCCGGAGACACCGCTAATCCGCCGAACACCTGAGCCTGTGCGAGACCACCCATAATCAATGCAGAAAGATCCTCGGTGGGATCCCGGTTGAGTTGTGTTGGGGGGTCAAAATGACCGCCCAGGTCGGTTGAACGGGTGTAAAAGGAGGACGCGACCGATTTTCCCGTCTCGGGAGAGGTGCCATTCACAGGATAGACAATATGAACGCGGTCCATGGCATCTGTCGCCATCACGGGACGACTGATTGAAAAACCCCAGACCTGTCCGGGCTCCGGGTTAAGCATTTGGACGTCGCTAAACGTCCCAGCATCGGGCAGCAAACGAGCATAATAAAGATCGGCGAACGCCTGGTGACTGTGGTGCGTTCCCTTTACCTTCGCCCCCTTCCGGTCCGCTTCGCCCACCGCACCCTTGTCGATCCAGATCACATGTACCGTTCCGTCACTGGTCACTGCAAGGGCTGGCGCCTGTGCGCGCCGATCCTCGGGGCTTGCCGCTAATACCTCAGCCGCACCGTTATCGGCAGTAGCGGCACTCAGAGTAAACAGCACTGACGAGATTAAGGTGAACGTCATAGCCAATAAAAGGCGGAGGTTGGATTCGGGCAGTCCCTGTCGCGCGGTCGAGTTTAGAAAAATCGGCATGGGCAGATCCTCAATGCTGGGCGTGATGAGGCTGGCCTTTGGGGCGAGCATCGATGATTTTTTTCATGTATGTCCACGACGTCTCGTTTCGCCGGTCATCGTCCAACGGAGGGGGGGAGGTATAGGTTGGATAACTCGCGGCAATCTCTGCCTTCATGAGTTCTGGAAGCTGATCGTAACTCTCGAGCTTCCTGCCAATGGCATTAAAATAGAGCATACCGGCGCGGCCATTCATTTCCATCCAGGGTAGCCATTGCGCCAGACGCACCCAGGATACTACGGGATAAGCTACGGGCTTGGTGGCATCCAGTAACTCACCGACATCTCCATTGAAATCGAAAATTTCCGTGGCGTGGTAAGTGCCGCCGATATAGCGCTGATAATCCCCACCCATGGCGTTCTGGTAGAAAAGCGGAATTTCATAATTGATCAGATATTGACCATTGATATCCCGATAACGAAAAGATTTTTCTTCACCCTCTGCTGCCATACCAAATGTTGGAC
This sequence comes from uncultured Chitinophagales bacterium, assembly GCA_964640035.1. Lineage (GTDB taxonomy): Bacteria > Bacteroidota > Rhodothermia > Balneolales > CAYWCV01 > CAYWCV01. The sequence goes on along the minus strand of CAZXGO010000070.1, from coordinate 10,568 downwards.
GACCATTAACCGGGTCGTTGGCGACGTGGATCACCTCGTTCTTTGCCCCCGTCCATGGGTTATCAAAGAAGCGCATGATTTCGCCTGACTCTGGATCGAGGTACAGCATAATTTCTCGCGACACCATGCGGTAACCATCACCCAATTCCGGGTCTGTGATG
>CAZXGO010000070.1:7762-10307 GCA_964640035.1 uncultured Chitinophagales bacterium | reverse complement strand
TCAGGGAAAAAAATCTTGGTGGTGGGAGCCGGTCTGGCTGGCCTGAACGCAGCGTCGATAATGACGCGGTGGGGCTTTGACGTCGAAGTCATCGAAGCGCGCAACCGGGTTGGAGGCAGGCTTTGGACGCTTGATCACGTGCCAGGCAACCCCGAGGGTGGAGGCAATGTCATCGGGGCGGACTATGGCCGAACCCTATTCACTGCGCAGTCACTCGGCGTTCCCCTGAGAACACCGCCCGCAACGCTACCCAGCGACTATCTGATTGGCGGTCAGAGAATCCTGCGGCCAAACTGGCCCAGCGCTGTTGCCAATCCTTTACCCGAGTCATGGCGGGGCGTCACGCCGGAAAGATTGCTGGGTAAACTGAATCAAAATAATCCCTTACTCGAGACGCGACGCTGGCACGACCCCTCTCTGATGGCCGATGACAAACCCGCTGACAAGGGATTAAAGGCACTCGGTTTCCCTGAAGCAGCCATTGAGCTGATAAGCGCCAACAATAGCTACGGCAATCGTCTGGAGGACACCAGCCTCATGGCGCTTTATCGCGTGCTGGGCGAATTCGGCCGCCTCTCGGGACCCGCTTTGGCACTCAAAGAGGTGACCACCGGCAACATGCGACTGCCAGAGGCCATGGCGAACCAACTGAAACGCCCGGTTTCTCTGGGTGACCCCGTGTTGAGAGTGACACAGTCCGCATCGGGCGTTTCAGCACTGCTGGCGTCGGGACGTTCAGTTGAGGCGGATATCGCCATTTTGGCTTTGCCTATTCCTGCCCTAAAACGGGTTGAGCTGTCGCTCCCCGAGGCACATGCTGATGTGTTGCAACATATTGCTTACCACAAGGTGGTGCAGCTCCACTGTATTGTTGAGGCGCCGTATTGGAGAGAGTACGGGGAAAGTGGTTCATGGTGGACCGATGGTCCTCTGGGCAGATTATTTATGCGACCGATTCCAGGTGACCATCGTCACAACCTCACCGTTTGGATCAACGGTAACGACTGCGACAGACTCAATACAATGAATGAGCCTGACTGCGAAGCCGCGATTACGACTGCGCTCTGGAAATTGGTGCCGGCCGCCCGGGAAGTCACGACGGTAGCGGCGTTGGTTCGATGGCAACCCGATATCTATGCTGGCGGAAGCTGGGCCATTTGGGCGCCTGGTCAGGCTAATAAAGCCCATGAGTTGGCCAGAGCGCCCGCAGGCCGCTTGTTTTTTGCTGGCGAGCATACGGCGGAGGCTTATCGAGGCATTGAGGGCGCAATGGAGTCGGGAGAACGGGTCGCCCTGGAGGCCCTGAGGTTTTTGTCATGAATAGCTTCAAACGCCGCGCGCGCGAATTCGCTTTGATGTGCGCGCTGCCAGTGTTTGCAGAAGGCGCACCCCTGTCTGGTGAGTTGCTTTTTGATGTAGCCTGCCGTGCATGTCACAGCCTCGGCGCCGACCATCGGGTCGGACCCCCGCTGGGAGGCATAGCAAGACGCGAGGTTGGCTCCGTAGAGGGCTACCCCTACTCGGAGGCGCTGATGGCTGCTGGAGGAAATTGGACTGTCGCCTCTTTAGCCGCATGGCTCACCGATCCCGACCGGTTCGCGCCAAACACGACGATGAAGTACAACAACGAACTGACCGCCACCGAAATACAGGAGCTGAGCGAATGGCTGATGGCACAGCCTTGAAGCTAGAGTATCTCCAGACGGTCCACCCAGCCAGCCATCAGTGGCATATCCGCGCTAGGCTCAAATTCAGCCAGCTCAATACCGGCGCTGCGCAATGTCGCCCAAGCGAGACAAAGGTTGGAGGAAAGGATAGGGCCAGACAACTGCCCCGACAAATCTGCGATGACTCGAAGGCTGGGAAGACCGGTACCAGTAATGAGATAGGCATCGGCCTCGAGATTGCGCCACCTCTCCTGAATCTGTCTAGCAGCTGCTGTAGGAGACAGCGCATAGATAGCGCGAGTGTCACTCTGTGTCGGGTCGAGCGAATACCGATCAACCAGCTGGAAGCCTCGTGCTTGCCAATGCTTCTCGGCGGCGTGAAGAAGCCATTCAGGGTAGGGGCACAGCAGCGCAATTGTTTTGGCGTCGATTGCACGCAACGCACGCTCGATGGCAGCGGCAGCGGACACAATCGGGTGACCCCTTTGCCTTTCAAGCGCTGCCAAATTCGACTCGACAATCTCATGTCCCAGCAGATAACTCGAGCCAGTGCACGCCAAGCCGACGGCTTGAAATGGCAAGGTATCAAACTGATCAAGCGTTACAGCGATCTCGTTGAAATAGTCCCGCAATCGGGTCTCAGGTTCTGCTGCTCTGCTCGTCATCCTAGCAACAGAGGTTTGCACACCCGAAGGCAAAAGAGCCGCGAATTCTGTCTCGGCGGTGGGATTAGCTTGCGGCGTCGCAAGACCCAAAGTGCCGTTCCTGCCGTAGTGGCTATCAGTCACTGTAGAAGCCTTTCCGCTGTCACTCAAACGCCCGCGAATATAGCATGGTGATTGTTATTTCAGATGCAACCACTACCGTGAAGGTGGTAC
>CAZXGO010000070.1:0-7752 GCA_964640035.1 uncultured Chitinophagales bacterium | reverse complement strand
GCACGGTGAGGTCCCCTAGCGTCACCATTATTGGGGCCGGGCCTTCCGGCCTTTGCCTCGCCTGGTGGCTGGTCAATGCGGGGCACGCTGTCACCGTGCTTGAGCGCGAGCGCGATGTACCCCAGGATATGCGAGCGTCCACATTTCATCCGGCCACTCTCGATTTGCTGGCCGACGCAGGCATCGCAGACAGTTTAATCGAGCGCGGCACACCAGTACCTCGGTGGCAGTACCTCATTCACTCAAGCGGTGACCAAGCCATATTTGATATGAGCTGTCTTAGTGATGTAACAGCCTATCCCTTTCGCCTGCAATGCGAGCAATTTCAATTAACCGGGTTGCTGACAACCATGCTGAACGACCACCCGCTATGTGATCTCCGGTTTGGCGCAGAGTTAGGCTCAGTGACTGACGAGGGGAACCTAATTCGAGCCCAGTACACCTCCGACGAACGGCAGGTCGATATTCTCACGGACTGGTTAATTGCGGCAGATGGCGCGAGCAGTCAGGTCAGGAAATCTCTCGGGCTTGACTTCACAGGGCACGTATTCCCAAAAACCTCCATCACATTGGTGCTGGAACATCCTTTCGAGGAAGACATTCCCAACCTGTTAGGTGTTAACTACGTCTGGCTACCAAAACGACATTTCAGTCTAATGCGCCTGCGCGACACCTGGCGCTTCACTTATTCCCCGGATCAAGGTCAGGACATTGACACCGCTCTTGGTGACGCAGTCGCGCGCGCAAACATCGCAGAAGTTTCAGCGCGCGCTGAGAACACCATTATTCGCAGCCGGAATTACTACACGCTGCACCAACGTTGTATGGACAGTTTCCGTCATGGGCGTATTCTTTTTGCCGGGGACGCGGCGCATCTCAACAGCCCTGCCGGGGGAATGGGCATGAATAGCGGTATTCACGACGCGCGAACGCTGGCAGACCATTTAATTCCAGTCCTAAACGGTGAAGACCCGTTACTGCTGGACCGGTACGACAGACGAAGACGAACAATTGCCCTTGAGGAAGTACAGCGCCTGTCCGCGAAGAATTACGTTCGACATCGAGAGACAAATGAATCCAGACGGCAAGTCATTTGGCAGGAACTGCAAGAGACCGTTAACGATCCAAGTAAACATCGGGACTATCTGCTGGATGCGGCTATGATTCGCTCCAGAGAACGCGAAGCAACCATCGAGTAAGGCTCTGATCATGGACCCCATCGCATCACTAATTAATAAATTTGGGATCGAGATACCGGAAGTCATCACGGGACATGTTGGCGGCAAATCACTGGCTCTGAGGACTTCCGCGACGCGTTTGCCGATTTATTTTCCCGGAACGGGAGAACAAATCACACTGCTTCAGGAAGACGACGCGAAATCAGTCTCAGAGGCAGTTGCTGCCGCCCGCTCAAGCTTTACTTCGGGATCCTGGTCGAAACAGTCGACGGCCACCCGCCAGCGAGTCTTTCGCGACGCCGCGCGCCTCATCAGGGCGAACGCCGACGAGCTTGCGCTACTTGAATGTCTCTGTGCCGGCCTCCCCCTCTCCCACCTCGCAGCCCGTCAAGTCCCAAGAGCAGCAGATAACTTCGATTTCTTCGCTGACTACATTGGCGTGATCGCGGGCGAAACCTTTGAACAAATGCCCGACTTCCAATCAATCGTGACACGGCAACCTGCGGGGGTCGCAGCACTCTTTGCCCCATGGAATGCCCCGCTGGCTCTGTCGAGTATGCAATTGGCCTCGAGCTTGGCGTTTGGCAACACCTGTGTTCTCAAGCCCTCTGAATACACGCCGCTATCTATACTGAGACTAATATCATTGCTGGAGGAAGCAGGCCTCCCGCCGGGTACAGCCAATGTTGTTAATGGCAGTGGTGCCGTGACCGGTGCGGCATTGGCTGAAGACCGAGAGGTCAGTCGAATCGCCTTTACCGGGGGCGGCGCCACCGCGCGACAAGTCATGGCCGCCGCTGCAAAAAATTTGACCCCGGTTCACTTCGAGCTTGGGGGAAAATCCGCCAACATCATTTTTGATGACGCGGACTTCGATCGTGCGCTCGATGGTTCGCTGGTCAATATTTTTAGTAACAGTGGGCAAATTTGTATTGCGGGGTCCCGAATACTTGTTCAGAAGAATCTCTCAAAGCGCTTTATCGAGGCATTCGTTAAACGTACGCAGGCGCTCACAGTCGGTAACCCGATGAATCCAGAGACCGAAGTCGGCCCCATGGCTTTCAAACAGCATCAGGAGCGCGTGCTGAAACATATCCAAACTGCCAAAGCAGAGGGTGCCAAACTACTGACTGGCGGTAACGCAACCGAACCACCGGATAGCGGATTTTTTATTGAACCCACAGTGTTTCTGGTGGACAACAATCGCTACACGCTGTGTCAGGAGGAAGTGTTTGGACCAGTCGTGAGTATCCAGATATTCGAGGACGATGCAGAAGCACTGGCAATCGCCAATGACAGCGACTTTGGGTTAGTCGGTTATTGCTGGACGGGTAGCCTCGCCCGAGCACAGGCATTCCAGCGCGAAGTTGACGCAGGGACGCTTTGGATCAATACACCCCTGGCACGAGATCTCCGCGCGCCATTTGGTGGTTTTAAAGAGTCCGGTATTGGTCGTGACGGGCCGCGTCAGGCCGCCGATTTTTTTACAGAAGAAAAAGCGACCATCACCGCTTTTGGCACTCCAGCTATCAGAAAACTCGGCGACATCACGCCGCAGTGAAGCAATACAATTGTTGTTGTACCCGGAGTTAAAACGCCTGCCTCATCGGATACCGCAAGGCCTTTCCCAGCAATGATTCGGTAAAAAAAACCCGGGTAACTACCCGGGTTTTTTTATTAACTAGGCGCTAGAAGTTGAATCTGACCGTCGCGCCGATCTGGCGACCGCGAGGTAACGTGATGCCGAAGCCTCGCGGCGTGATCGCACCGCCACCAATATTGCTGGCGTTTCGGGCAAAGAAGGGGCCACAGTTAGCCGATTGGTTGAATGCTGGGCTAATGACGGCACAAGGCGGCCCACCGACACTGGTATACATGCGGGTATCAATGTAGCGAAGAATATCCATAGCAGTATCATCGTCATTCAGGTTCTTGCCCCAGACGGTGAACTCCCAACGGTCAGTGCGAAAACCTGCCTGCGCACCAATAGTGGTTCTATCGCCGGTCTCCGCAAAATTGTGCACCTGTGCATATTTGGAGCCCTCGTAACGGATATCGCCACCAATAAACCACTCCCCTGAGCCGACAGGGAAACGGTACATCGTGCGCACGGATGCCTGACTTTTGGGTGATCGCGGCGTCTGATTTCCTGCAACCGAGCCGTTAGCCTGAATACAATCGTAGTAATCCGCTGCGTTGATATTGCAGCCAAACAATATCGCCTGATCAGACGTGACGTACTCGTCGATTTCTGAGTCGATGTAGGAATAATTGGCTGTCAGATCCCAGTTTGAGGTAATCAACAAAGACACCTCTGTCTCAAAGCCCAGCACCGATGTCTCACCGACGTTATCAATGAACGAAGTCAGCGATCCATCGGGGCGCTGCGCGTTAAACGTGAGCTGCTGATCGGTCCAGTCAATCATGAACAAGGCGGAATTCCAGGTGCCGCGTCCATCAAGGATGCGTTTCTTCAAGCCCACCTCGAAGTTCCACGCCTCCTCCTCATCGTAGGCCGTCTTGTCGGTACCAGGATCGTTAAAACCTCCCGGCTTTGTTCCCTTGGCGATATTGCCGTAAATGGTCGTGTTCTCACTCGCGGTCCAGGTCAGCGTCACGCGTGGTGTAAAACTGTCAAATTCCTCGTCAAACTGGTCGCCGGCGGTAAATGCATAATTCAAATATTCCGCGTCTATTTTGTCCTTGGCATAACGCATCTCGATGGTACCGGTCAGCGAATCGGTGAAATCAAATTCGAGACTTCCAAAGATCGCTGTGTTTTCTGTGGTGCGGACTTGTGGCCAACTGTTGGGACGTAGCTCGGACTGCGCCGGATCCAAGAGATAGTCATAGGAAGTAAAAGGTGCCACACGATCGTTGACCGTTTGCTTAAATTCCGAGTCATACCAGTAGGCGCCGATTGACCACCGCAGCGGCTGATCAGCTGCTGAGCTCAAACGCAGTTCCTGCGAAAAGGTGTCGGTTTCTTCGGCCTGCACTCTCCAGAAAGAACCCGCCAGATCGAAAAACGGGGGCGCGTAAACGGCGGCCAGATACGCAAGCGCATCGTACCCACCGTAAGAAACATCGATATTGCGATCAGTTTCTGTTTCTTGGTAGCCGGTGATACTAGAGAGCGTCCAACCGTTACCCAATTCCCAATCGATATTTAAAGAGGTCCGCATAACGTCTCTCTCGATACCCGGGTTAGGCAAAAAGTCGGTGCGTAGCGTCACCTCATCGCCGGTCAGCACGGTGCCACAGTAGTAGCCCCGAGCAGACGGTCGCGAAATGTCTGGCTGCAGGCAGTTGTTATATTCTGCCCCTTGCAACCACATGGCGATGTGGTCGTCATCATCCTCTTGGGTCGTCACTCGCAAAGAGGCTTCAAACGCATCATTGGGGGTCCACAGAAGTTTTCCGGTGAAGGTTGTCGTCTCCTCGCCCCCCACCTCATCACCACCAATGGTATTTCTATATTCACCACCGTATTCATTAAGCCCCGCGCCCAAATAAAAATAGAGCGAATCAGCAATAAGTGGCCCACTGATGTAGGCATTGGTGTTGACGGTGTCATGCTCAGCAACCGTAACGGTTACCTGCCCCTCAAGTTCATTCGTAGGCCGCCGGGTCACATAGTTGATGGCACCCGAGAAAGTGGCACGGCCATAGAGTGCCGCCTGTGGACCTTTGATCACCTCTACGCGCTCGAGCATCTGCAACTCTGTCGACGCAATGGTTCCCGGCACGTAAACGCCGTCGATAAAGAAAGACGCGTTAGGAGCGCCCAAAATATTGGACATCCCGCGCACTACCGGTCGGTCTTGATCTCGACCAAAAGAGTTAACAAATGAGAATCCGGGGGTAAATCCGGCGATATCCTCGGGCGAAAACATACGGTAATTCTGCAGGGTAGCTTCGTTAAAAGCAGTGACCGAAAGCGGCACTTCCTGCAAATTTTCTTCGCGTTTACGTGCTGTGACGATGACTTCTTCAAGATCCATCTCGTCACTCTGTGAAAACGCGATCGGCGCCTGAACATTCATCACAAATGCGACTGAAACAGCCAAAGTAAGCGGATTCTTAATAAGACTTCCCATGGATAGGACTCCCCTGTTGTCAGCAGGGCACCCAGCAACGATGCCCTGAAAGGCTTTTAGTTATATTTTTAAGTGTTTTGATAGCCCCTGACCGAGATATTGTCAAGCGTGACTTGCATATAAGCGCAGATTCGGGTGTCTCTAACCTTCGCGTAAATCTGCTTCGGGCAGCCGGAAGCGCAGCGCCAGCACTACCTTGAGCGTATTGGTCACTGCCGGTATTACGGCCATCGCCAGTGTAATCGCCAAGAGCGCGGATTCTGGCTGTGCGGCTGTTCGGGGCAATCCGGGAACAAATCCCATCGACGACAGCAACAAACCCAATGTCAGCGGCGCCGACGCAAACGCCAGCTTTTCTACAAAACTATAGAGGCCGGCGTAAAGACCCTCTCTGCGAAGACCGGTTTTGCGATAGTCGGACTCCATGAAATCATGACGCAGACTTTCCCCCATCAGCAACATGCCACCATTGGTCATCGCAAGTACAAATCCTCGCAGCATATACAGCGCGAGGGGCTCCTCGGGCCCCGACAGAAGCCATGTCAGATTGACCACCGCAGCCAGTCCTGCGGACAGCGCCAGCGTTTTGGCTTTGCTGAGTCGTCGAGACACCAAGACCCAAGGTGCAATCGCTGTAAGCGTACCCACCATGTAAGCCAAGCCGTACCAGAGCATGATGGCCTCAGACTGCTGCATTACCTGACGTACAAAAAAGATATTGGTCGCCACCGTGGCCGAGAGTGCGTAGAGGCCGAGATACTTGATTCCCAACAGAATAAGAAAAGGACGATTGGCAAGTGCCGTGCGCGCCTGCTCTGTAAACGGGATGCTCACCCGTGTTCTCTCAGTGGCCAGCGCACCGCGCGTCGAGAAGAAACACCCGAGAGACGCCAAGAGTATGATGGCTGCGGTGATCAGTGACATCAGCGAGAAGGCTTCCGTCTCGGGCACTCCCATGGTGTCGCGCGCATAGGCCACCAACCGGGGCGCCAGCGCGATGCCCACAAAAGTCCCAACGGCTATCCACGCTACCCTGAACGACATCAGCTTGGATCGCTCATAGGGGTCCTGCACCATCTCTGCGGGCATAGACATGTAAGGCACGTTAAAGACGGTGTAGGCAGTTGCCGCCACAAGAAGCATGACCAACACCCAGATCTGCGTGGATACAAAACTGACGGTGTGTATCGAAAACAAGCCGACAACGCTGAGAGCGGCCAGCATGCCCCCTAGGAGTAAATAGGGGCGACGACGCCCCCAACGTGAAGTCGTGCGATCACTGACAACACCCATAATAGGGTCAGTGATGCCATCGTAAATTTTTGAGATAAACACCAAACTACCGGCCACTGCGGGGGCAATGCCCACGGCACTGATCAGATAGATCATGAGCATTGCCGTTTGGGTATTGAGCAAACTGGACATGGCGAGCGTGCCCAGACTCCAGCCAAAATAAAGACGAAACGAGCTGCGGGAGGAAGTCACCGGCGCTTTTGCGCTTCTGCGATCTGTGTCAGCGGCTCCATCAGCCTGGCCACCCAGTCGGCGCGCTCCAGATCGAATGACTCATCCGGAACAAACGCATCAATGGTGTCAACCGAGGTAATTTCCCCAGACTCATGCAACTTGATTAGCGCATGAAGCTGTTCTCTCGTAGCTGCCAACTCTTCGCCCAGTATAAGTACCATCTGATAAAGCGCCTGAACCGCCGGATCCTCGAAGTACGTTGGCTTTTCCGCCGGTTGCGCACCCTCTGTCATTGCTTGCGAGCTCCCACCATGTACCACAGGAGTGGACCATCAATCTGAGGCTGATAGCGCTCGAAAATATCGGCTTGGGAGAACCCGGCATTTACCAACGCTTTGGGCACTGATGTTTCAGAGAAAGATTTCCAGAAAGGCTCGTCGTTGTGCGCCACCTGCCAGTTCGACAACCATTGCTGGAATTCGGGTGTGCCAGGGCGCTGCGTCGGTACATCCTGATGCACTACCAATCCGCCCGGCTTCAGTAATCTGAAGCTTTCCTGCATCACCCCTTCAAGCATCGTTTGCGGGATCTCATGCAACAAAATGTTGCTCACAACCAGATCGAAAGATGCATTGGGGAAACGGGTATCGCTGGCACACGCCTGTCTGAAATGAATCTTGAGGCCCAGTGATTTAGCGCGGAGGTGTGCGTAACGAAGCAACGAGGCACCCAGATCGACTCCATGAATTTCAGCGTCTGGAAAAGCAAGTTTTAAATTTTTATAAACTGGTATATCTTTATCAGTAATCTCTTTTAATTCAAAAGTATCTCCTAATTCTATCAAGTGTTGTTCATGTAGACTATTATTATTATCGATTACATCAATTTGAAAATTTATTTCTAAAGGTGGCATATCTGCATGTTCATCAAAATCTTCTTCATGATTTTCTTGTTCTTCTTGTTCTTCTTGTTCATCATCATTCTCATCTGGCTGATATTCTTCATCA
>CAZXGO010000069.1:0-13090 GCA_964640035.1 uncultured Chitinophagales bacterium | reverse complement strand
TATCGATCATATTATCGGTATTCCACGTGTGCTGGCACAATGGCCACAGCTTCCGGTCTATCGGCATCATGAGGAAAAACATAATTGGGATAGCCTGGTCGCATCGGCAGCGCGTTTTGGTGTGAAAGTCAATGCCATACCCGATACCTGCATCGATCTTCAACCAGGTTCTCATGTAGATCTACATGGTTTTGATATGGAGATACGTCATGTTCCAGGTCACGCACCTGGTCATCTGGTATTTTACTTTGCCGACGATAATGCCCTCATCGCTGGAGATACCCTCTTTCAGGGTAGTATCGGGCGCACGGACCTCTATAAAGGTGATTTCAACACACTTGATCAAGCCATCAAGCAACAGCTTTATAGTCTGCCTGAGCAGACAATCGTGTATCCTGGCCACGGTGGACCCACCCGTATTGGCGATGAAATGTACTCCAACCCCTATGTACGACTCAGTCGGTAGACGCTTTGGATTGAAGCGCCTCTATTTTTGAACGATAGTAATCGCTCTTTTCACCACCCTGATCCAATAATTGACGGTACACAGAAACGGCAAGCTGAGTTTCTCCCTGTTTTTCATAGATATTTGCCAGTGTCTCTGTAGCCAGAATGGATCCATCAGCAGATGGATGATCATCGGAACTCATATCAGTTTCTACACTCGAATGCTCGGTGAGAACAATCTTTGAGGAATCGGCTGAACTCAATCGTTCGATCAATTCATCCAGACTTAAAGCTCGATCTACAAAAAAGCCTGGTAACTCAATGGAGTATGCTGTTTCAGGTGTCCAGGCCTCAAAACCGGATGGATGTTCTAAAAAGTAAGGGGCAAAACTCATGCCAGGGCTACCAGGAGCGAAAACCTTCGCTTTGACTGCATATTCTATAGCTTTTTCCCTTTGTGCGCTTTGATAATAAAACCAGGCGAGTAAAACCGCACAAATAGGATCACCGAGCCTCTTTTTGAATTGAGCCTCTAATCGTTTGATGGCTTCATCGGGCGATTTAACAAAGAGCTCATTATAAGAGCTCAACGAAGCGGGTAGGGGAAGCGGGAATGATTTCAGATCTTCAGCGTTTGTCATGTGCCTAAGTTAGATAATGCTTCTCAAAAGTGCATGTGCAGATACAAGCTCAGACCAGCTCTTTTTTGATTCGCGACAGAATATCGTGCACGCGGCGCTTGTTCACTCCCAGATCAGAATGACCGACCCTGCTTGCACTGCGAATCCACAAGATTGGCGTTTGCTCCGAACCCGTAAATCGAATAGTGACATCATCCAAAAAAATAAAGACCTGAAATACGGCGTCATATCCGTTTTGAACGTCTTTTAGCTGCTTGGTACCCATAGATTGCAACACCTTCTTGGTTGCAATCTTAGCCTCTGTCATCGTCCCTTTGACCTCAATTTTGGTGATATAACAATTTGGCGTACCCGGACATGGTTTAAAGGGAAGGGATTCAGAGTTCATAAAAAGCAGTTCTTGGGTAGATCAGTGAAGGTGTGTATTTAGAAGGTCGATAACATCCTCAGCCTTCGTGGCTATAAAAAAATAGGGCTTCTCGTGGGGACGTACAAAACCTTCCTCCTCGGCTTTTCTAAATAAGTCGATCAAAGCATCAAAATACCCGTTTACGTTAAAAAGTATGACGGGTTTATCCATAATTCGTATCTGATTCCATGTAATCACCTCAAGGAGTTCCTCGAATGTGCCAAATCCACCGGGTAAAGCGATAAAAGCATCGGCACGATCCGCCATCAGGGCCTTACGCTCATGCATACTCATTGTAATAATCAATTCACTTAGCCCTTGGTGGGCTATTTCACGATTGGCTAGAGTTTCTGGAATTACACCGGTCACCTTCGATCCTGCACGTATGAACGCATCAGCCACCTCTCCCATGATTCCAATGGATGCGCCACCATAAATAAGATCATAACCCTCAGATGCCAGGCGATCGCTGAGTTGGCGACTACTTTCAACCCATATCGGTCTATTACCAATCGAAGAACCACAATAGATACACAGGCATGGATTACTTGCACGCATTATGACAAGGATTTTGTCATACGATCAACCACCATCTGTAGTTTTTCCAGAGTATAGGTGATTTCCTCAGCAGTATTGTTTTTACCCAGACTCAATCGTAGGCTTGATTTTGCCGTGGGTGTTACCATACCTAAAGCAAGCAATACATGTGAAGGCTCAATAGCCCCAGAGGTACACGCAGAACCATTTGATACGCAGATTCCTTCTACATCCAGGTTGAGTAGCAGCATTTCTCCATCTAAAGAGCGTTCTTCATCCATCGGAAAACTGATATTAACAATGTAATAACAGCCACTATCCATGCATCCATTGAAGGCTACCCTCGTTCCGAAACGCTCTTTGATCCCAGAGACCAACATCTCTTTGAGGGATTCTACACGTTGACGGTTTGTTTCCATCTCTGAAACAGCAAGTTCCAGCGCTTTAGCCATCCCGATGATACCCGGCACATTAAGGGTACCACCACGACGTTTGCGCTCCTGTGACCCACCTTCCATCCAGGGTGTGCACGGAGTACCAGCTTTCATGTATAGAAAACCGATTCCCTTTGGACCATAAAACTTGTGGGCGCTTGCACTCAGCAAATCCATATCCATCGTTTTTACATCGATTGGGTATTTCCCAACACTTTGGACGGCATCCGTATGGAACATAACACCCTTTTGATGACAGACCTCAGCAATCTCTGAAATGGGGTTTATAGATCCAATCTCGTTGTTTACATGCATCAGGCTTACTAATGCTGTCTGATCTGTAATCGCTTCTTTTACTGCATTCGATGTTACACAACCTGTAGGGATGACATGCACGTAGCTCGCTTGAACCCCCATTTTTCTGGCATGCTGAATGGGATGTAACACAGCATGATGTTCCAAACCTGAAGTGACAATATGTTTTTTGCCAACAGCACTCAGCACCCCTTTGATTGCGGCATTGTCGCTTTCTGTTCCACCGCTGGTAAAAATAATTTCTGCCGGATCTGCATGGATAAGTGCAGCGATTCGTTCTCTGGCTTCTTCTACGGCAACAGTTACCTGTCGACCAATAGCATGGATAGAATTTGCATTTCCATAGAAGGTATTAAAGTAGGGGATCATCGCATCCAACACCCGTGGATCCATTTGGGTCGTTGCGGCATTATCCAGGTAAATCATATCAAATTTGGGTAGGGTTAAATCCACCTAAATATACCAGTTTTATTCCAAGTGTTTGGGAAGCGCTTTTATCATAGATCTACTCTTCTGTGTGAAGATAAAACCGTACCTTTGTCGCATATCGCGCAACTATTTAAATAATTGTATGGCTAAATGTACACTCGATCAGCTTAATCCACAGGGAAAGACCGTGTTGATGAGAGTCGATTTTAACGTGCCCTTAAAGGATGGTAAAATCACGGACGATACCCGCATTCGAGAAGCATTACCAAGTATTAACTTCGTCACTCAAAACGGTGGTAAACTTGTTTTAATGTCCCATCTTGGCAGACCCAAAGACGCACCTGATGCTGCCTTTAGTCTTAAGCCTGTTGCGGATCACCTGGCCAGCATCCAAACAGCATTTGTACACTTCAGCAGCGAAAGTATCGGTAGTGAGGTTCAAAACCTTGTCAAAAACGCTAAATTTGGAGATATCGTTCTACTTGAAAACGTCAGGTTCTATCCAGGTGAAACAAAAAATGATCCTCAATTTTCCCAGGAACTGGCTAAGTTGGGAGATGTTTTCGTCAACGATGCTTTTGGAAGCAGTCACCGAGCTCATAGCTCAGTAGCCGGTGTTACGGATTATCTGAAACCAGCATACGCGGGATTCCTCCTGCAAAAAGAAATTAAATACCTTAGCGAAGCCATCGAGCATCCACAACGCCCCTTTGTCGCGATAATGGGAGGCGCCAAAGTATCTGACAAAATTGGTGTAATCGAAAATCTAATTTCCAAAGTCGATACTATTATTATCGGTGGGGGGATGACCTACACCTTCTACAAGGCATTGGGATACCCAATTGGTAGTTCATTACTCGAAGCCGATAAAGTAGAACTTGCCGCAGAACTGCTTGCTAAGGCAAAGAACAAAGGGGTAAATATTGTATTACCCATCGACTCTGTTGTCGCTAAAGCCTTCGACAATGATGCGGATCGACTGACCGTTGATCAACACGGAATTCAGGATGGATGGATGGCTTTGGATATTGGTCCGGAGAGCATTGATGTCTTTACAACGTATATCACCGAAGCAAAAACCATTATATGGAATGGCCCAATGGGTGTTTTCGAGATGTCGAATTTCGCAACTGGTACTTTTGCAATTGCTCAGGCTTTAGCTGTTGCCACCGCAAATGGAGCTATTACAATCATTGGTGGCGGTGATTCTGCAGCTGCAATCAATAAGGCGGGTCTTGCTGATAAAGTGAGCCACGTGTCAACGGGAGGTGGGGCAAGTCTTGAGTTCCTGGAAGGTATTGAACTGCCTGGGATTGCGTGCTTATCTGATTGTTAGTTAACTATAGATTGTACGACTATAAACAAAAAAAGCTGCATTACGCAGCTTTTTTTGTTTCAAATGGAATGCTTAATCACGATAGAAAAATACACGATTATTCTCGGAATCTTTTCCACTTTTAATCTTGATTCCTGTCTCGCGGTTATATGTATAAACGATGTTACGGATCGAATTTAATTCCTTCGTATCAGCAAAGCTAACTTCTAGTGCTTGTCCGCCTGATGTTAAATTACCCAAGCTTTCAACGAGTTGGCGGAATTTTGATGAGCGTCTCTTTGATACGCGAATTTTATCGCGACTAACAAACTTTAGATTCATTAGATGAACTCCTTATAACGATGAGGATTATAGTTTATCGCTCGTAATATAGTAAAAATTAAAACAAGTATATATTAAAACTGAACATAGTTATATCTATTTTCAATTTTAATATAGAACTAATTACTACATCAACTAAAACAGAATATATCGTAAAGTATGTTTGACAATAGTCTAAGGATGTTGCATTTGTATTATTACGGAACTTGTACCGTAGCAAGAATTTTTTCAACAATATCTTCACTTGTAATATCCTCTGCCTCTGCCTCGTAGGTCGGAATAACACGGTGACGCATTACATCCATGGCCAATTTGCGCACATCCTCAGGGGTAACGTAGGCTCTATGATCCATGAATGCAGATGCCCTGGCGGCTAAGTTTAAATTAATGGTTGCCCTCGGGGAAGCTCCGAATCCAATAAGTGGTTTTAGATCTTTTAAATCATATCTGTCAGGATATCGTGTGGCAAATACCAGATCAATAATATATTGTTCAACTTTTTCGTCAATATAAATGTCATTAATAACCTTACGGGCTTCGATGATTGTTTTTGCATCGGTAACGGGTTTGAGAGATTCTTGTTTCCCAGTTTTAGCCATCCTTCTCATAATCTGCATTTCATCTGCTTCTGTTGGGTAACCGATTTTGATCTTTAACATAAACCGGTCTACCTGAGCCTCAGGAAGGGGATATGTACCCTCTTGTTCTACTGGGTTTTGAGTTGCTAATACAAGGAATGGTTCTTCAAGTTTGAAGGTATTCTCACCAATGGTTACCTGGCGTTCTTGCATGGCTTCCAACAGAGCACTCTGCACTTTAGCAGGCGAGCGGTTGATTTCATCAGCAAGAATAATATTTGAGAAAATGGGTCCTTTTTTGACGGTGAATTCGCCAATTTTTTGGTTGTAGATCAATGTGCCAACCAAATCAGCAGGTAAAAGATCCGGAGTAAACTGAATACGTTGAAAACCGGTTGATATAACCTGGGCAAGCGATGAAACCGTCAGTGTTTTAGCCAATCCGGGTACACCCTCCAAAAGAACGTGACCATCTGCGAGCAATCCTGTAAGCAAGCGATCTATCATATATTGTTGACCAACGATCACTTTATTCAATTCAACGGTAACATCATCGATAAAGCTACTGGCTTTTTCAATGCGTTCTGTTAATGCTTGCATATCAACATTAGAGGTGTGCATACGTGCGGTTCAAAAAATGAGTGTACAGGAAATGGATTTCAATCTCTTTGCTAGTATCTTGCGATCATAATATCAGCAAGATCAGAAATATACTAAATGGATTTGTTGGAATCATTTTTATTGGGTCTGCTTCAGGGAATTACTGAGTTTCTACCCATATCTAGTTCAGGACATCTTGTATTAGCGCAACATCTCCTGGGTCTGGATTCTGAAAAAGGGATCACCTTTGAGATTGTCGTACACTTTGGATCCTTACTCAGCATTTCCCTTTATTTTCGTAGAGACATCTTATCTATTCTTCACCAATCATTTATCTTGTTGAGTACACCTTCAACCTTAAGGAAGTACTCATTATGGTCGGCCGAGCAGCGCGTTATCCTATACATACTAATCAGCATGATTCCTGCGTTTCTGGTCGGTATCTTCCTAAAATCGTATATCGAAGATGCTTTTGAATCCCCATTTTGGGTGAGTTCAATGCTTATCATAACGGGTTTTGTTCTATTTTCGACCAAATTTGCGGGGCGTCGCACTAGTGAGTTAAATCCCAAAAATGCAGCCCTGATCGGTGTGGCTCAAGCCATCGCAATTCTTCCAGGTATCAGCAGATCAGGCTCAACTATTGCCATGGCACTACACCTAGGTCTATCCAGGGATGATAGCGCCAGATTCTCATTTTTGATGGTGATACCGGTTATTGCAGGTGCAATGCTCCTGGAAATAATTGATCTTCTCCAGGTCGATGTTATCATTGATTATTCTCTTTTATTCATAGGATTTTTAAGCTCAGCCGTGAGTGGATATATTGCCCTGGTTTTCCTAATCAAAGTGATTCGACGATTTGGTATCCATTGGTTCGCCATTTACTGCTGGTCTGTTGGTCTAATGGGTTTATGGTATTTTTGGGCTTAACGGTTGCCCTAACCTCTAAAGATCACTACCTTTAGGTGCTTAAAATTTTATTCCTACAGCATGCTGATAACTTACCTCTTCTTCTTTTTTGCCACCTTGGCTGTTGCAACAGCGCTGGCTATGGTCTTCAACAAACATACCGTTAACAGTGCCCTCTTCCTGGTTCTGAATCTGCTATCTCTTGCGGGTATTTACCTCCTCATGGAGGCTCAGTTCCTGGCCGTCATCCAAATCCTGGTCTACGCCGGTGCTATCATGGTCTTGTTTTTGTTTGTAATCATGCTTCTGAACCTGGATAGTGAAACTACACTGTTCAACAGCATAGCGATAAAAGAAATCTTGGTAGTTGTTCTCAGTGCAGCAATTTTGGCACAACTGATGTATGCCATCTACCAATGGATCGGAATGGATGCTACCATGCCTATCGCTCTAGGTGAATTAGGAACCGTAGAAGCTGTTGGGGATGTGCTCTATACAGACTATTTACTTCCATTTCAAGTTACCGCCATCCTGCTTACCGCTGCTGTGGTGGGTGCTTTAGTTATCGCTCAACGTAAAATACAGGGTCAAAAATGATATCAGCAGAATGGTACCTGGCGCTTAGCGCTGTCTTATTCACCATTGGTGTGATTGGTGTTCTCGTTCGTAAAAACGCCATCGTTATGTTTATGTGCGTCGAAATGATGCTCAACGCAGTAAACTTGACTCTTGTAACCTTTAGCGGCTGGCATAATGATATCAATGGTCTGGTCATTGTTTTCTTTTCACTCTGCGTGGCCGCCGCCGAAGCTGTGATCGGGCTAGCCATTATTATTGGCATTTTCAGAAATAATCTTTCTATCGATCTATCGAGAATCAATCTTTTACGCTGGTAATCTTCTAGGCTGGTAAATGGTTTTCTAATAAAAAAAGCCCGGTTTCATTCGAGACCGGGCTTTTTTTTGACGTTTCTGTTATCTAATCTTTTAACTAAAGAAGAAGAACGACATTAAGATGAACAGCGGAATGAGGATGGCGAAAGACCAGCCGATGAAGCCAAAGAAGCTTGGCATCTTGATTCCAGAAGTCTCTGCGATGGATTTTACCATAAAATTAGGTGCATTACCGATGTAGGACATTGCACCCATGAACACCGCACCACAGGAAATGGCCGTCAAGGTGTACACGTGCTCGAGTAGATACGGAAGATCCTCTTTTCCACCAGCTGTATTGAAGAAAACCAGATAGGTTGGTGCATTATCTAGGAAGGCAGATAGCAGACCAGTAATCCAGAAATAAGCCAGATTGTTTGGTTCGCCAGAGGGCAATGTTACCAGATCTACCACAAATCCTAATGTACCCGATGTTCCCGCCTTTAAAATGGCAATCGCTGGAACGATGGTTATAAAGATACCAGCAAATAACTTCCCAACTTCCTGAATCGGGAACCAATCGAAACCGTTGGCTAATCGGCTATCCATAGGAGTGATTTTCCAGCTCACGTAGGTTAATGCCAGCAAAACGAGGTCACGAATCAGGTTGGCATAGGCAATATGTATGCCATAAATATGATATTCACCCAGCTTTGCAAAACCGGAAAAGAGCACGGCTCCAATCACACCTAACAAGAGTACCAAGTTGATCCCTCCTTCAATGGCGAGTTTCTCTGATGAAACAGGCTGCTTACTTTGATCCTCTTTCTTATACAAAATGCTATCCCAGATGTAGTAAATCGGCAACAAGAACACGACTAGGAAGAGCATTTCTGGCAACATATGAATGGTTGTCCAGAAGAAGGGAACACCTTGTAGGAAGCCTAAAAATAAAGGTGGATCACCAAGTGGCGATAGTGAGCCTCCGATGTTTGCTACCAGGAAGATGAAAAATACGATCGTATGTACTTTATTTTTTCTCCATTCATTGGCTTTGATTAGAGGACGAATGAGCAACATTGCTGCACCTGTTGTCCCCATCCAGGAGGCTAAAATGGTTCCAACAACCAGGATGCCCGTGTTAACGATAGGACTTCCAGACAATGTTCCTACGAGTCGGACTCCGCCGGATATGGTGAACAAAGCCAGTAACAAGATGATAAAAGGGAAGTATTCTAACAGATATACGTGTAAAACTTCGTACAAAGTCACCGAAAATCCCTGAAAGATTAACATGGGTACTAAGATCATAACCGCCCAGAATGCCGAAATTTTCCCAAAATGATGATGCCAAAAATCTGGCGCAACCAATGGGAAGATGGCTATTGATAAAAGAATGCCCACAAAGGGGAGTACCCAGAAAAGATTCAATGTTGATCCATCTATTGCTAAGTCGCCGGCAGCAAATGCAGGTGTCGATGCAACCAGCATCACAAACAATGCGGAGAAAACTCCCGTCAGCCTACCGAAGAATGTATTCACGATAAACTCCAGTTAAATTGAGGATTAAAAATTTTAGGCAAATGGGTAGCTCAGCCATTAGTATACAAGCTCATTTGAGTTTTTTTGTTACAAATGAAGAACTGAGCCGGCTTAAAATAATAAATAATCCATAATTTGCCCCATGGTTTCGTACTTTATCAGCACTGTATCACAATGGTTTACAAATATGTTTTCTTGTAAATGACAGCTTTTGATTGGGTCGAAATTTCGTATCTTTGACCGATATTTTGCCACAGTGTTTTTAACACTGTGCATGGTTCAGCTCTATCGGAACTTCGTTATCTTAAGCGATGTGCCGGAACCCCAAAATTTAATTCACTGATGGATTCATTGTCCGGATATTTACCATACCTCGTTGCGCTACCTCTTCTGGGATTCCTAATCAATGGAATCGGAGGTCTCAGCTCAGAAGTCTACAGAAAGCAAAAGCCCCTCATAGGATATCTCGCCACACTGAGCGTTTTCATCCCCTTCATTATTTCTGTATTCCTGTTTTTAAACATGGGCTCCACTGACAGTTATTATGTAAAACTATTTACATGGCTTCAAGCTGGAACGTTCTCTGCAGACATTGCCTATCGGGTAGATTCCCTGGGAATCATTATGGTAATGGTGGTTACTGGGGTCGGATCATTGATCCATCTCTATTCAATGGGCTACATGAAGGATGATCCTCGATATTATCTGTTCTTTGCCTATTTGAATTTGTTCATTTTCGCAATGCTTAACCTGGTGATGGGTTCGAATCTTCTTCTTTTATTCCTGGGCTGGGAAGGAGTAGGTGTCTGTTCGTATTTACTCATCGGTTTTTGGTACAAAGACCAGGAAAAGGCGATCGCAGGAAAAAAAGCCTTCATTTACAATCGTATCGGTGACTTCGCGTTTCTGATAGCTACGTTTATGATTTTTCGCCAAATAGGCAGCCTTGAATTCACAGATATTCTGGCAAATTTAGACCTTATTCCTGCCGACCAAGGCTTCTGGATTGGACTGTTGTTTCTAATTGGTGCAACAGGTAAAAGTGCCCAGCTCCCACTTTTTGTATGGTTGCCTGATGCGATGGCTGGACCAACTCCTGTATCAGCTCTTATCCATGCTGCTACCATGGTTACCTCCGGGATCTATTTGGTCTCGAGAATGTCATTCCTCTACGTAACTTCACCAGAAGTGATGATGGTTGTGGCTGTTGTAGGAGGACTCACTGCTATTGTAGCAGCTAGTATTGCAATTACCCAATATGACATCAAACGCGTGCTGGCCTACTCTACTGTATCGCAGCTTGGATTTATGTTCCTGGCATTGGGCTCAGGGGCATTTACCGCAGCAATGTTTCACGTGCTAACACACGCTTTCTTCAAGGCCTGTTTATTCCTTGGTTCTGGATCAGTTATTCATGCCATGCATCATGTTGAGCATGAACTGGATCATCATGGCAAACATGTTCATTTCGATCCCCAGGATATGCGATACATGGGAGGATTGAAACAGTATATGCCTTCGACGTACAAAACCTTTTTACTGGCAACAATAGCTATCGCTGGTATTCCACCTCTAGCAGGGTTTTTCTCAAAAGATGAAATTCTAGCTTATGCATTTAATGCAGGCGCAGCATGGGCACCTATCTATTATTCTCTATGGGGAATGGCTATTCTGACTGCATTCATGACAGCGTTCTACATGTTCCGATTAACCTTCTCAACCTTCCACGGTGAATTCAAGCTTCCCAAGGTGTTTGAAGAAGCAAAAGGATCCGAAGCGTATCTTCATGAAAGTCCCTGGAATATGACCCTCCCACTCTGGGTTCTTGGAATCCTGTCAGTAATCGGAGGATTTATGGGAATACCTAACTTTATCGTCGAGAGTTTCACTCATCAGGAATCGCATATCAACTGGCTCCATGGCTGGCTTGAAACGGTAACTGCACAAACCCCAATTATCCTTTCACATACCATTGAGTGGATATTGTTATTTACCAGCGTTGTAGTTGCATCCCTTGCTGTATTTCTGGCCTGGAAAATGTATGGACAAGACAATCTGGAAAGTTCAGACCTTAAGGTTAAATCCAGATTTGGTGGTCTGTATCAAATATGGACGGAAAAGTATAACCTGGACGAGATTTATGAGGGGTATGTATCAGAGCCTATCGTCCGATTCAGCGATCGAGTGCTAGCCGTTTTTGATATGAAAGTTGTAGACGGATTTGTCAATGGCATCGCGGGAACCGTTCGATTCTTTGGATTCTTGCTTCGCTATACACAAACTGGCCTCATTCAAAATTACGCCTTACTCCTGGTAATCGGAGTTGTCTTGGTTCTTGCCCTCTTGGTCATCGTTTAAAACATTGATTCTACATGGATATTCTTCTTAATTGGACCATCTTTTTACCCCTTCTGGGTATCCCTGCTATCCTTGCAACCAGAAATGATACCGCTGTCAAGTGGATCGCTTTACTTGCTACAAGTATCACGTTCGTTCTTTCGATCCCACTGTTGTTGCAGTTTGATGTCGCCGATAGCGGATCGGTTCAGTTTTTGACCGAATCCGAGCCCTGGTTACCAAATTTGGGGATCAAGTATTTGGTTGGTTTAGATGGTTTGAGCCTCATGCTTTTCATGCTCACTACCTTTATGGGGCCTATCGTAGTACTCTCTGCATGGAATTCTGTTGAAAAACACCTGCCAGGATTCTTTTCTATGTTACTCCTTCTTCAGACCGCATCAATGGGTGTTTTTGCCGCTCTTGACCTGTTTTTGTTTTATATCTTTTTTGAACTGAGCTTAATACCAATGTATTTCCTCATAGGTATTTGGGGTGGGGAAGGCCGTATACAGGCTACTATAAAGTTCTTTATCTACACCTTGGTTGGCTCTCTGATTATGTTAGTCGCTTTGATATGGCTGGGCATTGACGCCGGAAACGCCGTTAATGGAGGTGTTTTTACCACCGACTGGAGGCTGCTCACGTCAATGGGATACACCATCGCACTGGAACCCCAAACCTGGCTATTCCTGGCTTTTGCCCTGGCATTTTGTATCAAAGTACCTCTTTTCCCTTTGCATACCTGGTTACCCTATGCCCACACAGAGGCCCCAACCGCTGGTTCAGTTGTCTTGGCGGCAATTATGCTCAAAATGGGTACCTATGGTCTTCTTCGAGTAGTTATGCCCATCTTTCCTAATGCAAGCCTGGCTTTCGCCCCCTGGATGGCTACACTTGCAGTGATTGGTATCATCTATGGTGCACTGGTCGCCATGGTACAAAAAGATGTCAAAAAATTGGTTGCATACTCTTCAGTGAGTCACCTGGGATTTGTTGTACTAGGGCTATTTGCATGGAATACCATCGCTGTTCAAGGAGCCCTCATTCAAATGGTTAATCACGGTCTATCAACGGGAGCGCTCTTCCTTGTTGTTGGCATGATCTACGATCGCAGACATACCCGTCAGATATCGGACTTTGGTGGCATCACCGCCGTAATGCCCGTATTCGCTGTCATGTTCATGATCGCTACACTGGCTTCCATCGGCTTGCCTGGTCTGAACGGCTTCGTTGGAGAATTTCTCATCCTGAATGGATCGTTTAATTCATCCGTTCTTGGAACGCCTCTGTATGCCATACTCGCGGCAACGGGTGTTATTCTGGCTCAACCTCGTGACGAGCGAGCCCTCTCCCTTCACCAAGCAGGCGTACCGGATG
>CAZXGO010000068.1:10615-13157 GCA_964640035.1 uncultured Chitinophagales bacterium | reverse complement strand
ATTGTCCTTATTTAGAATTAGGATTCTATGGTTTGTCACAACCAAGATTGCTTTTCCCCATCCATTGTTAATTGTAGTTTGAGACGCAAACTGTGGTACTTCTGTTTCAATGCAAATTCTCTCCACTCGTGAGCGCAAGTTTGCTTCATTGACATTGGATGGGAGTGTGTTTATTTTCATTTGTATTCCCCCTTATTTTGGTAATAATAACAGTACTTATGACTCATAGAAAAGTCAATAGTCAAGTTCATCACTGCAGTTGAATTTGCCAATGAGGAAGGCTGAACGAGGTAACTTCGGAGCTGCAGACTACTGGGGTAATCGCATTAAGAAAGGTTGGGCTGAATTTGATTGGCTCATAATGAGCTATGAAGTTCAATGAATACCAAAATCGGATCACGTATGCAATGTCAATTATTTCTTAGCCAAGTTTCGATCGTATATTCAATTGTTACAGCGACTCCATCGTTGAAATCTTTGGGCAGCTTGAATGCACCGAACATACATCCAGGGGCAGCCATATAGCCGGCGGCACCTTTCTGGGGAAGACCACCTTTCCCAGAATCCGATAAAAATGCGATAGGGCTTGCCACAGCTTGACTAATAGAGCCATCTGAAACTAATACTATTTCCCACTTAAGCACCCAAAATGATGCTCCGCAATCATCGTAAAGTTCGTTTTCTCGCCAATATTGCGGAATTTTCCAAGAGCTTGTGTTTATGGAAATTCGACTACTCACAGTTTCTGAATGCACATATCCTCGGACTTGATCGGGCAGTGCTGGAAGTAAGTCGTTCATTGGCGCTGCGATGTTCGTTACTTTAGGTAAGATTTCTAGAGCCCCACTCGGAATAATTGTTGTAAAGCTACGCCAGGCATAAAATCCTAAGATCACCACGATAACAGCAAACGTTGCGAATAGTGGAATTTTCAGTTTGCGAGATATTTTGTGTTTCGTGTCAAACAACTTTAGTTGCGATAGAGAATTAGAATTAGAATTAGTAAGGACATCAAAGATTTTATTAGCCGTCACGGAGATGTCTTCAAATTGGAGAACCTGAATCACAGCCAACCAATATTTCCAATCCTCAGGAAGCTGGCTTATGAATTCTTCGGGTGTGCCAAGAATGACGGGAATGACTTTCAAGCCATTATCGACAGACATATTGACTTCCCGTTTGACATGCGCAGATGACAAAGAAGTCTTAGACAGAATAACCAACAATACGGAGGAATTTATAAGTGCATCGGTTATTTCTTCGGCAAAATTGGTGCCAGGTCGAATATCATCTTGCGCTAACCATGTTTTCAGGCCAAATTCTTCTAGTCTGGTCTTCAATCCTGCGGCAATAGCAATATCCACTGAAGCATGACTGATAAATATCCTCTCCAAATTTCACCTATTTACTTTTTGCCATACTTGGATTTGGTATCTCAACTTGTTGGGCTGACTTTTGACCATTCTAAATGCGGGAGACTCACAGCCTTTACCCATCATAAATCCAAAATTACCAACCTTCGATTCACTGTACTGCGCGAAGCCATCTTCGTAACCTGCAAATCCATTTGATTGGTTTGAAGTGGTGTAACTCCAAATAGACGCAAACGCAGACTTAATGTGCGCGTTGAGATTTTGATTTTCCCAACGAATTACCCAAAATTGACGCTTACACTTTGGATATCTGAAGTCTTTGTCACTCCATAATACTGGAACATACCAATTATTGTTTGAAAGTTTTATCTCGCCACTGTATCTCGGCAACGAATTCACAAGAGTGTAGCCCTTGATAGATTGAGGAAAATCTTTCAATTCGGTTGACGATTCATACACCTCATGGATGTAACTAACTTGCTGAATTTCCGGTGTGTTGATGTTGGTGGCTAAGGCCATCAATCCATACCCAGCAACGAGAGAGAGAATGAAACCTAATACTACAACTATATTGTTTTTCTTTGAATTTTCCCTTGAAGCCTTTTTCTCTGGGGGCATCTGTTTGAGCTTTGAGACTATGGTACTTCTGCTAGTTTGACTATCTACACCGTCGATGAGCTCCAAAGAATTCAACCAATAGTCCCAACCGTTTCCGAGCGGTTCATTTACCTTCAGATTTGCATCAATAACTACTGGAATCAATTTTACGTTTCTCTCTAAGGCAAGGCTCACTTCACGTTTTACATGATCAGATTTGAGTGAAGGTTCTGACAACAATACGATTACTGCCATTGCCTGCTGGATTGCCAACGCAATTTCTTCGGCGAAATTTGCACCTGGAGAGATTGCCTGATCCGCAATCCAAGGATGGAAATTTGATTCTCGGAGGTAATCTGCTATTTCATATGCTCTCTGTTTATCGATATTTGAATAACTTATAAATACACTATTTTTCATATTCATTTTCCAATATCTTTTAAAGATAATAGGGAATAATCTTCTTTGTAAGCAATGCACTTGATTGAGTTAAATTCTCCGGTCCACTCAAAGAATTCGGGTATAACTGCTGTTGTTTTAAGTTCCGCTGAATAACCCTTTTTATTAACAAA
>CAZXGO010000068.1:5192-10605 GCA_964640035.1 uncultured Chitinophagales bacterium | reverse complement strand
ATTGCAATAGTTCAGGACAATACTTTTTACCATCTGATTTAAGTGCATCTAGCATGAATTCTTGATGCATATATCTCATTCTGGTAAAGACATAGTAATTGAATTCGCTTTTGCACCCGACTTTAAAAAATGCTTTTGATTGTGAATTTCCATCTTGAACTAGACAATCCCCTATATTCATTTCAAGTGCACTTGTTATTTCATTCTTACTTGCGATTTCATCGGATTCAAACAAACTATTCTGTAGTAGGTACCCACCGGCACCTAAGATGAGCCCACAAACCGTTAAGAGTGCGACTTTCAATTTCAACCCCCGCTCGAACTTTTTGCATACTTAGAGAATTCAATCGTATTTTAGTATCTTTCACGGCAGCTCCTATGGATTGAACAGCCACTACGTCCGCTCAGTTCGTCTCAGCCTGTTCCAGGCGAAGTGGCTCATATATCGGACATACAGAATTGGACAAACAAGGCTTTTGTTTGACGAATTTTTGAATGTGCTTGAGTGATACCCTCTGCGCGCGATATCGTAGGGTCTAGGGGGTGTAGCAATAAAAGTGAAACTTTCAGGAAAATCAACTGCACTCATTTCTTTTACTTCAAGAGTAAAATCTCACACTTTCCTTTTGAGTATTTACATTGGGGCTACTAAAATCGAAAGGCATTTAGATTGAAGACATGCAAAGAGTGCGGGTCCGAGCACTCGGAACCTTTGAGTGGCAGATGCAAACAGTGTATAGATGAAGTAAGAAATAGATTTAGACGCACCTATTTTCTTGCATTACTAACTGGGATTTTTTGGTTACTACAACTAATTTTTCGTGACTATACCCCTTCAATTTTCGCTTTGGAAGCTGGCTTGTTGTCTCTCGTTGCACGTACCTGCTTTATCGCAAGTTACATACGTGGGAGCAAGAACTTGCTAGGTGTGAGTGTGATTTCAAGTACTTCAAGTTTGGTTATTGGCGAAATTGGAGCTCTACTTCTTGGATTCTTCGGGGGTTCTTTGGTGTACGTAATTACTGGGCTCTTTTCAATTGCAGCCTTGATTTCATACTTCAACCGGAGCGAGCAACGTGATAAATAGATGAAGAGGTTTTGCGGGGATGATGGGAAGTCTCGAGTCAGAGATCGCTGCCAGTTGAAAATCTCAGTTGTACCAGTTTTTGGGTCCTTTTTATTCAGATTTCAGTTCGTTTGGAGGAACAATGATTCGATGTAATTGTGGATTTGAAATTATTGCAACACAAGGACTTGAAAGTGATGGGCTGACTTGTCCATCCTGTGGAGAACAACTTCAAAAATCTAAGCCAAGCTTGGCAAGTCAGATTGAGGTACGAAAGGAAGCTATGACTAGAAGACGAGAAAAAGAGCAGCGAAATTGGCTGGTATTCCCCCGCTGGCTTGCACCGTATCAACGCCTTTGGTGGGTAAGTGGCAGCCTCAATCAACTTAGTGGCATTGAGCAATCCATTACATATGAAACGACTGGGCAGGCACAAACCACAGGATTTGTGGTTCGAGGAACACTCTTTGCAAACACAAGTGGACAAGCACGTACAAAGCGATATGTGAGAAATTACATCACCTATATGAATATTGGAGGATATTCATATACGAATATGCCTATAGCGAATCTCGCATACTATGAGATTTTGCGTGCAGGTGGATGGGTATCGTGTATTTTCACTCGTGATGGCTTAAATCTAGTTATGAATCACACAACCCGCAGTTATTCAGGCTCCAGGCCTTCCAACTGGAGAACGTGGGTAGCATTCATAGCTGCACTCTTATTTACGTACTTTGTCTCTTCACCGGTCCTACTCAGTGAATATGCGCCTGGTGAACCTTGGTGGTCTACACAAGTACACCTGCTTGCAGGACTACTAGGAATCATTGCATCAGGTTGGTTCCTGGCTGGAATTATTGTCAGTAGCATTCGATGGAAGTTTCTGTGGAAAGCACTAATGCGTGAAAATATGCAAAGTTGAGTGAATTGCTTACCAAATCTGAACAAATCCATTTTGAAAATTTCAATACTATGCTTTTCCCCACCCATTGTTGATTGTAGTTTGGGACGCAATCAGTGGTACTTCTGTTTAAATACAAATTGTCTCCAGTCGTGAGCGCAAGTTTGCTTCATTGACATTGGATGGAAGTGTATAGATTTTCATTCTAATTCCCCCCAATACCTACTAAAAAAATATTATTGATCCTTAATAGGAAAGTCAACGGTCGAACCGAATACCTTCCGATGCCTAGCTAATCGACGTCAACTATTGCAACACAGTAATTGGATGGTTTCCCAATTTTCTTACTATTAATCGCTTTCCAGATTGGAGGGAAATAAGCGTGGAAACACATAGGTCTTGAAACTAAGAAATATGTATGTCATACTTCATTTTAGGTTACTCAGAGTCCTAAGAGAGGTGCTCAATCGAGTTTTGTGTGAAGTTGACAAATCTCAGATGCGAGAATTCCGAATCAGGGGTATTTGGTACCTGAATTTTAACGGAGGGTAGATGTCAAATCTTTCAATTGTCAGAGATAAAGTAAATCGATACACTGCTAAGTTATTTAATAATGTTACTGTCGATGAAGACGGTGACTTGAAAGTACGTGTAGGTTCCACTGCAATATTTGTTAGCTTGAATGAATTTTCAGATTCCGATTCCAGAAAATTCGCGGACGAATACGGACTGTCGAAAATTCATTTGAATGCTTGGGCTCCTGTCTTAATTGGGGTAAAACCGTCCAACGAATTTTTCAAATGGGTGGCAACCGAAGGTCAAGAATATATATTCGGTAACTTCCGCGCTTGGAAAGCCGATGAAGACGATGAGTATGTTTTGATTTTTGGAATACGTATTGCTGCGGATGAATTAGATGAAACTGAATTGAGAAGCGCTTTGTGGGCGGTGGCAGAGACTGCTGATGCTAGTGACGACGAATTGATGAAACGATTCGGTGGAAAGCGATTTGAAGACAACTAACGATGAATCGACGGTTGGAAGAGAAGGCTAGGTCAATTCTCAAACGTTATGACCACGGAGTTATGTTACCCGAGCATGTACTGCTGGCTGCCATCTCAATTTATGGCGATAACCGTCCTGAAGTAAAGGCTGAAGAATCCTTACTTCAAGCAAAATGTAAAGAGTTAGCGGGAGTGTCTAAATTTTCTCCGTCTACTATTGAAATTTCTGAAGATGCAGAGCATCTGCTTAAGACAATCTTAGGCCCAAGCGAACTTATGGCTGCCCTGCAACTTGAAGTAAATTCAGATGTGAAAACGAAAGAACAAGATCCAGTTAATGTCCCAATTGTGAATAGTGAGTTGTCTCTTGACGAAGCATTAGCAAGACTTGATTCACTAATCGGACTAGGAGAAGTGAAGTCTCGAGTACGAAAATTACTTGCCGTCCACCAAGTCAATAGTGCTCGCGTCTCTGAGGGACTACTTCCAGTAGAACAAGGCTTACATCTTGTATTTACCGGAGCACCGGGGACCGGGAAAACCACCGTTGCAAGAATATTGGCAGATATTTATAAATCAATTGGTTTATTACCCAGCGGGCACCTCGTCGAAGCTTCAAGACATGACTTGGTCGCTGGGTATGTGGGCCAAACAGCTCTAAAAGTAAAGGAAGTTATCGACAAGGCAGACGGGGGGGTTCTTTTTATTGATGAAGCATATGCTCTTTCCAATGAACACTGGAAGGGAAGTTTCGGCGATGAAGCTATCGCCACACTAGTGAAAGAGATGGAAGATCGCCGAGGAAAGCTGGCAGTTATTGCCGCAGGATATGCCGAAGAAATGAAGTTTTTTATAAAGAGTAATCCCGGTCTTGAATCTCGATTCAAAACTGTCATTGATTTTCCTAACTACTCTTCTCACGAGTTATGTGAAATCTTTTTAAAATTAGCCAGTGAACATCACCTCCTCCTTGATGCCGAACTTAGTGAGGCTCTCCCCAATATTATGCACGCGCCAGCAAAAAACGGTGCTCTCGGGAATGCTCGTTATGTAAGGAATCTTTTTGAAGAAACCTACAACAATATGGCAGAGCGTGCTGCACAAGATGGCCACATTGAAAAGCATGAAATCTTGTCCTTAAAATTCGAAGATTTGCCAAAAGAAACTCGCAGCAGCCAACAGAGTTTTGGGTTTCATTGAGAACATTTCGATGCTGGAATTTCAGATATTGATGTATGAGACTAGGTGATTTATCGATGGCAGTAAATGACTCAGCGATTTTTCCTATCACAATTGGCATCATTGGGCATCGAGATTTTAACGATTCGAATTATGCGATACACGAAGAACAACTGACCCAAATTTTAGAAACAATAACTTTACAAAATCCAAATTCTACGGTAGTGGTTATTAGCTCATTCGCCGACGGTGCAGATAGATTAGGTGTTAAGGTTGCAGCAGCATTGAACCTAGAAATCATCGCTCTTTTACCAATGCCCCAAAATGAATATGAAAGAGATTTTGATTTAGAATCTTTGAAAGAGTTTCGTCATCTTCTAGAACTAGCCACAACGGTGAAAGTTAATTCGGCTGAATCTACTCTTTCACGCGATGATTTATATGAAAGTTGCGCTATGGAAGTTGTTAAATTGAGTGACTTCTGTGTTGCTTTTTGGGATGGTAAAGTAAATTCATTAGTAGGAGGAACGTCCTCTACGGTTGAATATCTAGTAAATAAGCAATCGAGTGGTTCGGACGTATCAGCAATTATTCACCTTGATATGCCGAGAAGTAAACAATCTTCTGAAGTAATAAGTCCTAAGATTTATTTTCAAAGTAATTGGGTGGAGATTTCAAACGAAGTGTCCGACTACTTTAAGTCTGAAAAGGATCAATGGAATAAAGAAGTAACAAAATACTTAGATAATGAACCAGATTCTATAAAAACAGATTATTTCCGAATCGTTGATGCACTTGCCACTAGATTACAAATCAGGTTCAAAGTACGATTACGTCTCTTGGCTATTTCGCTTTACTTCTCGGTATTATTAGTGGAAGCATTTCTATTATTTCAAGGTCACATATTGGCAGTGATTATGACGAGCGTAGTGGGCGCAACTTTCTTTTATTGGCGATTGTTCACTCGAAGTCGTCTGAAAGCAAAGTACGAATCGTTGCGTTTTTTAGGTGAAAGCCTGAGATTAGATAAAATGCTTAGTGATTCGGGAATCAATTACAGCGTGAGTGAGGTGGCATCTCGGAATGGTAAAGCTGATGATGATTTGGTGATAGGTATATTGCGCTGGATCCATTTTTACCAAAAAATGCCAGATAGCAATTTCACAGAGGCGCCAGTAGTTGAATGGATTCAGGGTCAGATTCGCTATCTTGAAGGCGGCCAACAAAAACCTGGCTCAATTGAACGAAATAGCAAAAATG
>CAZXGO010000068.1:0-5182 GCA_964640035.1 uncultured Chitinophagales bacterium | reverse complement strand
TTCTCACGAATTTCCTTGGGGTTCTCAATGCTCGCATTACTGCTTGTTTTGGTTACAAATTTTTTTCCAATCACGCCGCCTGATGTATTTCCCTATCTCATTTCTATGTTTTGGACCGTTGGTTTAGCCAGTTTTGCCTCTATTGTCGCCTATCTTGAGGTAACTGCCGTTCGCGACATCACTGCTAGATACAAAGATTCTTTGACGACATTCAAAAGTTTCGAAAAACGAATAAATCAATCAGAGGCCCTCAATTCAACAGAGATACAGAGGATGGCAGATACAACTTTCACTGAATTATCATTCTGGTATTCACTTAAACGTGAACGTAAAGTTCGCCCTATTCAATAAAAATTGCTTTTTTGTCTTGCTTTTGATGCTAGCTGATATATTGAGAATGCTTTGATTTCAGGAAAGATTCTTTGAGTCACTTAATCTCACTGAAAGTCACTTAGCATTTTTTTAGCGCATCGACAATAATTCTTGCACTGGAAACTACATCAATATGTTGGATCATCTGTACAACATTTAATCTGTATTGCCACTCTGGAGGGAAATCACTGAGTGTGTGGCTCACGCCTAGTAGCGAAATGGGGACAATCGGTAATCCTTTTGACTCGGCATAATCAAATTCTCGACGTACATGTCGAGACGAAAGTGAGCCACGCGAAACAATCAATGCAAATCCAGTTGATTGATCGATTGCTGGGAAAATCTCTGCGGCGAAGTCCTGTCCCACAGGTATATCATTTGGTGCTAGCCAAGTGGAAACTCCGAGTTCCTGGATGCACTTGCTCAGATCTTTGGCTAAATCTATTTCTTGACTTGAATGACTTATAAACACTCGATGGTTTTCTTCAATTGATATCGGAGAAACGCGAACAGGCGCTACTGTCTGTACCGTATCTTTTAGGCTGGAAACATATAATTGTAAATCAGCTAAGGCTAGATTTATTTCTGTTTTAAGCTCCCACACCAATGGAATCTCTGGCCAGTTGAGTTCTTCGCACTCCAACCACAGTTTGTCGTATTCTGCTGACCAAAGTTCTAACATAGCGAGTAACCCAGATTGATTAGTACCTTTGTCACTAGCGAAACGCATTAGGTGCCTATCGATCGACAAGTCAGAAGGTTTAGCGCCGTTCTGGACCCATTGATTTATCACATTTGACTTGGTTGTTATGCCGTTTTTGAGATTGTCTCCGTTGGGAAAATCCCAGGAATCTCGCGAAACGAAAGTTGTGACTTCTCGACCAAGAAATTGCAGCAATTGGTAACCGTCCATTTCGTCAAGGTTTCCTGTGTGACTGCAATTC
This sequence comes from uncultured Chitinophagales bacterium, assembly GCA_964640035.1. Lineage (GTDB taxonomy): Bacteria > Bacteroidota > Rhodothermia > Balneolales > CAYWCV01 > CAYWCV01. The sequence goes on along the minus strand of CAZXGO010000068.1, from coordinate 3,866 downwards.
ATCAATGATACAGATATTGATAGAAGTAGATTTGGTAATGCATCTCTAGATAAATCTCCAGAAGTAGAATATCTACCAAGCAGAGGTGTTGAAAACTGACTCCAATCCGAAGGATCGAGTGTTGGATTCCAAATCCTTGATGACACGTGGTTTCCAAAAGATTCAACATCAATCAATCCAAATAGTCGGGCAATCATCCAACCTGTAACGACAGATTGCAGTATTTGTGGTGACAAGGGTACAAACTCGGCGAGTGGTCTTGCTCGCCTGCCTTCCCAGTACTTAATCCATGACTCTTCACTGTTGCTAGCAATTTCAATCGAATCTCTAATTGGCTCAAATATTGACTGTATTGTCCAAATTGGAACAGTAGACCGAATTACTGTGTTGACATGGATAGCGTCCCTTTGAACCGTAGGCTTGAACCAATCAGAAATTTGATGCAGATTTGCTGGAGAGATTTCAGGTTTGTGCAGAATATCTTTCACTTTTCTACCAATATTTGAATCAATCGAAAACGGTATGCTATCAACTTTCAATAAATAATCATCAACGCTTGTTCCACCCGAAGCACCGATAAGCTTTTTGGACATTTCATTTAGTTGAGCAGTTGGCTTCGCTTTTTCTATCGCAAATCCAAGTATGGAAACAAATTTTTCCTCGCGTAAAGTTCTAACATCTGCATTTGGGGAATCATTTATATATTGTAGTATCGAACCTGAGATGAATCTACCAATCGGAGTGTTCTCCCCACATAATTTCTTCTCGATGACATTACGTAGCAAGTCAATCGAAAGATTGAGCTTGACTTTTTTGACTTGTGTGACAAGGTTCAATGAATCAGTAAATTCAGTAGTAGTAATTTTGAGAGCATTGTCTTCAGAATTTTCAGTACCATAGCTCGTAAGTAGTTCAACGACAAATGTTTGGAGTTCCTTTTCATTCGAAATGGATGTTAGCTCTTTGAAAGTTTCTTGCAAATCATCTAAGTTAATTAGACTAATTTCATTGCATTTAGTCCGGTATTGTCCTCCAACTTGATTAATGCCCCATTGAGCAAAATCGTAAAATGTATATGCAATTTCATCGTCGCTGATATAGCTTGAACATTCTGTCTTTAGTTCCTTATGAGCATCCGTAAGCGCATCTCTCAGTTTTGTACAATAATTTGAAATTGCACCATAAAATATGCGTTTATTGATAGCAGCAACTAAATCATTTCGATTAATTTCTACACTCTCTGCTCCCATCGATATCTCTGCCACTCGATCTTTTTTTGCAAACGGTGAGGGGTTGGAATCCTTACCTTGAAAGAATTTTGTAACGCCTTTCTTTGGCAAATCATCTGAATTCAAAAATACATCATTTGAAAGCAAGTCTTCTAATTTGTTCAACCCTGAAATTGTTGCCTGAATTCCTTGTGTAAATATTCCGATTTCGCAAAATTCGCAGAGATTGAAATAGAATTCATTTAGGAGATCATTAACTCCATTGATGTACAAAAATTGATTAATTCCATCATCTGGTTTCTTAACAATATCGTTGATAATTGATTTATCAAAGGTTCCAATCGCTTCAACTGCAGATATAACGCGATTCAGTATTGCGGATTTGAGACCGATAATGCGAGAAATCAAAAGTTCGTCTGTAAAAGTCGTATCAGATTCTGATAGAAGCATTTCAATTATTTTGTAGGTTAGTAAATCAGTGGAATAGCGTTTTACCTGCGGTGCGCCCAGAGTGACTTTAAGGTGACCAATCGATGTGATTCCATTTACAACATTTAGTTCTGGATTTTGGAGCAATGGAATTTGTCCGACACTACGGTTTACATCAAATGTGGATTTTATGCTTGCATTCCAAAAGCTGGGTTTGTCATCTCTTGTAAAAATCGAAGAAGCAACCATTTCTCCTATCTCGAGAATGCCAGTATTCGAATCGAAATCCTCAAGAATTATCGTTGACGATCTATCTGATATAGGTTCAACTAAGATGTTGTTTTTGGGGCCAAAGAAACCATTACTACGTTGAAGATAGTTAATCCCCATTTTTTCATAGAAGAACCTGCTTCTCTCACTAAGATTTTTATTTCTACTCGACATAAATTCGCTAATGAATGCCAAAGTGTTGGCCGATGACTCGTCGGCAGAACTTGTTTCTCTTCGAAGCATCGTTGATATCAGAACTGTAGTTGCCTCCGAAGCCCACTTTTCTTGTGTTGCCAACTTCAGAATCTCAGCGACATCGAAAAGGCTGCTAGCTGAAGTTTCACACACATTTGAGAAAAAAATCGCTTCGGGCGTTGTTTGTACGGATGACATGTTCAAAATGTCATTGATTTCCCTCAACTGCTTAATTGCTTCAATGGATTGGATGCTGATGGTTGCGTTTTTAAACCTCTTTAAAATTAATTCCGCCCTAAGCATGGTGCTTTGACGGACACCACTTCGAGTTGATTGAAGATTCAGTTTCTTAGAATTAACACCCCAACCCGCCAATAAATGGTTGGCATCTGTCTTGACTTCAAATGTGTTTCTAATGAGCCCTTCAGCTCCTTCAACTCTCAAATTGAGATCTAAGACTTCAGATTTTTCCAAAGCAGGCAAGTGAATTGAATTTTGATCATCTTGATAGTCGAGATGAATGAACTGCCAAGCCGAGGGTAGGTCAAATTCCCACCCATTTTCGCGAAGCAATCCAACCAAACTATGTTTCGTCGCTCTTAGAGCTTTACCCCCACTATCCCCAATTCCAATAAAGAGCAGTGGTCGTAGCAATTTAACCCCCAATTGAAATGACCTCTGGTAGCGGGTCCGAGCGTGAGTGTATGTGTCGACTCAAGCTTGGTCAATTAAAGTTTAATCTCTACCATGCGAGTGTATAAAACCATTCGAATTACAACACTGTAATTCAGTTGTCGATTGTTTCCGAAATTTTCTTGAGAAGGCTATTGTGAAATGTCCGATTCAGGTGATAAGTTCCGTCCTAGTTCAATAAAACGGGGTGAAACAATCAGTACTCTTGACTTCGGTCCTTCATCGAATGATGACTACTTTTCGGGGCCGGTGAAGAAGCCGCCTACAAATTTGCTCTATATCGCATCAGGATCGATTGCGCTAGGCATAATTCTAGGTGGATTTGGACTCAGTTTAAGCGGCAAAACAACAATGCAATTTATAGTGGGTGGACTTGGTTATGTTTTTACCGCATTAATCCCAATTGTACTTCTACAAATTATCCGATCGAAGCATATTTCCGCAATGAGCAATAAGGACGAGGCTTACGACACATACGCTGGCGAATTGCTTCAAGCTCGTTATCTAAAGGTTGTACTTTTTGGTCTAATAACGGCTGCACTTCCTTTATGGGTCGCCATTAGCCCAATAGCAGCGATGGCGGCACGCACATGAAAAAGATTTTCTCGGGGTTACTGTCACTCTTCATCGCAGCTACGAGTCTCGTAATATTATCCTCAACCTCAAGTATTGCTACTGTTGCAATGACTTCAAGTGAAAATATAGAGCTCGACGTTAGACAATTACAGACCTGCTTGAGCAAAGAAAATGCGTCTCTTGATGTTTTGATACTTATGGACGCTTCACTTTCATTAAGAGATTTTAAACCGGGTGATCCCCCCGGACGGGTCAACAAAAAAGGTAGTGATAACAAAGGAATGCGATGGGATACGCTTCGGAGTTCACTGATTCTTTTGCACGAATTATCAGAAGATGCAGAAGCAGAGTTCAACGCGAGTTTGCAACTCTTTGGGAAAAAGGGAGACTCAGAACTCGTCAAATATTCTCAAAGATGGAGGAGTTTAGAGGACGAATCCGCGATTAAAAACTTCATTGAATCTTCAAAGTATG
>CAZXGO010000067.1:626-13249 GCA_964640035.1 uncultured Chitinophagales bacterium | reverse complement strand
CGACAATAGTCGTAAGACCAACGCCGTCAGAAGCAACAATCGTCCGCTGAAATCACTTAGCGACATGCTCAAAGGTAAGAGCGGTCGTTTCCGTCAAAACCTACTCGGTAAGCGTGTAGACTACTCCGGCCGTTCAGCAATTGTGGTTGGACCAGAACTCAAACTTCATGAGTGTGGACTTCCAAAAGAAATGGCTGTAGAGCTATATAAGCCATTTATTATACGCAGACTCATTGAGCGTGGCTATGTCAAAACGGTAAAAAGTGCCAAGAAAGTTGTCGATAGACGTGATGCGGTCGTTTGGGATGTTCTTGAAAATGTAATTGATGGTCACCCAGTTCTTCTTTACCGCGCTCCAACCTTGCACCGTCTGGGTATCCAGGCGTATCAGCCCGTTTTGATCGAGGAAAAAGCCATCCGCTTACATCCGCTTTCTTGTACGGCTTTCAATGCTGACTTTGATGGTGACCAAATGGCTGTTCACCTTCCATTAAGTCATGACGCCATCCTCGAAGCATCCATCTTGATGTTGGGTTCACATAATATCATGAACCCAGCGAGCGGTGGACCTATTGCCGTTCCATCTCAAGACATGGTTTTGGGTATTTATTACCTTACTAAAATGGCAACTGGTGAAAAAGGTGAAGGAAAAACCTTTGGTTCTGCAGCAGAAGTAATTATTGCCTATGATCAAGGTGTTATTGACCTTCATACACGTATTAACGTGCGTAATCCGAAGGCCAATAACTCTGATCTCGGCAAAGAGATGGTTAAAACGACAACTGGTCGTGTAATCTTCAATCAGGTATTGCCTCCAGAAATTGAGTTTAAAAACCTCACTTTTGGTAAAAAAGAACTACGTTCGCTTATTAGTGAAGTGTTCATCAAGAGTGGAACAGCGGCATGTTCTCACTTCATGGATGAAATGAAAAATCTAGGATTTGAAACTGCTACAAAAGGTGGTCTTTCATTCAACCTGGATGATATCATCATACCAGATGAGAAAAGTGAAATTATCCAAAAAGCTCAGGATGATGTTCGTGAAATCCAGGAACGTTATGAGATGGGTTTCATCACCGACAACGAGCGTTATAATCAGGTGATCGATAAATGGACTAGTGTTACCAACCGTGTTTCTGAGACCCTATTTAAGGCTCTCACAAACGATCGTGATGGATTTAACCCTGTGTTCATGATGGCGGATTCTGGAGCTCGTGGATCTAAAGAACAGATTCGTCAGCTGGGTGGTATGCGTGGTCTGATGGCTAAACCTCAAAAGAGTACTGCTGTAAGTAGCTCTGAAGTAATCGAAACTCCGATTCTATCGAGCTTCAAAGAGGGTCTTTCGGTACTTGAGTACTTCATCTCAACCCACGGAGCTCGTAAAGGTCTTGCCGATACAGCTTTGAAAACTGCTGATGCGGGTTACCTAACACGTCGTCTCGTTGACGTAGCACAAGATGTGATCATCAATGAGGAAGATTGTGGAACCCTTCGCGGTATCAAAATGTCGGCTCTTAAAGACAATGAAGATATCGTTGAAAGTCTCGAAGAACGTATATTAGGTCGAGTTTCGCTACATGATGTATACGATCCATCGACTGACGAACTTATCGTTGAAGCCAATACACTCATTTCTGAAGTTGAAGCTAAGAGAATTTCAGAAACATCTATCGAAGAAGTAGAAATTCGTTCTGTATTGACTTGTGAAACGGGTCGAGGTGTATGCGCCAAATGCTATGGTCGTGATCTTAGTCGTAACCGAATGGTACAACAGGGTGAGGCCGTTGGTGTTATCGCAGCCCAATCAATCGGGGAGCCTGGTACTCAGCTAACGCTACGTACCTTCCACGTGGGTGGTACAGCTTCTCGTCTTGAGCAGGAGTCACAACACAAGTCAAAATTTGCTGGTAAAGTTGAATTTGAAAATCTTCGAACAGCATTATTCGATGATGGTGAAGAAGAACATCGCGTTGTATTAAGCCGTGCTGGTGAAATTCGTCTTCTTGATGATACCGGAAAAGTACTATCAACCTACAACGTGCCTTACGGATCCGAACTACTCGTTGATGAAGGAGATATGGTTCCAAAAGGAGTGACACTCTGCAAATGGGATCCATATAATGCTCTGATTGTCAGCGAAAGAAATGGTGTCGTTGAATACAAAGATATTCACGAAGGTCTCACCTACACCGATGAGGCCAACCTCCAGACTGGTCACAAGGAAAAAGTTATTATCGATTCTAAAGATCGTACCCTTGTTCCTACCCTGATTGTAAAAGGTGATGGCGACAGATCTGGTGAGACCACTCTTCCAGTGGGTGCTTATGTTGTAGTGGATCACGGAGATATGGTTCAAGCTGGTCAAACGCTTGCTAAGATTCCACGTTCATCCGGAAAATCAAAAGATATTACCGCCGGTCTACCGCGTGTAACGGAACTCTTTGAAGCAAGACCACCAACAGATCCAGCTGTGGTGTCTGAGATTGATGGTATTGTTAAAATGGGATCTCGTAAGCGTGGTTCACAAGAAGTTATGGTAGTTAGCCGTGACGGAACGGAGACCAAGACCTACATGATATCATTAAGCAAGCACATCCTTGTTCAGGAGAATGATTTCGTAAAAGCAGGTCAAGCGCTATCTGACGGTGCTATTATGGCTCAGGATATTCTAAACATCCTGGGGCCATTTGCCGTACAGTCTTACCTTGTAAACGAAATTCAGGAAGTGTATCGACTACAGGGTGTGAAAATCAATGACAAGCACATTGAAATTATCGTTCGCACGATGATGCAGAAGGTTGAAATCACGGATCCAGGTGATACACAGTTCCTTGAAGGGGATAAAGTGGATCGCTTTGAAGTAAACCGCACAAACGATAGTCTTATCGGTAAGTTCGTGGTTACCGAAAGTGGTGATAGTGATATTCGTCAAGGAGCACATCTTGACCGTCGTGAGATTCGTGATATTAACAGCCGACTCTCAAAAGACGGTAAAGCTGAGATCCAAACGCGCGAGGCAAAACCTGCCATATCCAGACCTATTCTTTTGGGTATTACCCGTGCAGCATTGTCAACCGATAGTTGGTTATCTGCCGCATCCTTCCAGGAGACCACTAAAGTACTTGCTCAGGCAGCAGTTGAGGCGAAAGAAGATCGTCTACTGGGTCTGAAAGAAAATGTAGTGGTAGGACACAAAGTACCTGCTGGAACCGGTTTGCGTATCTATCAAGATCTCATTGTTAGCTCCAAAGCTGACATGGCAGAATATGAGCCAGCTGCTCGTGCCTTTGAAATGATCAAACGTCAAGAACAAACTACCGAAGGTGTTGATTCTTTGTACGATGATACATTTGATGAGACGACCAGCTAGTCGACAAACTAAAATAAAAAAGGCCACGTATGTGGCCTTTTTTATTTTCAGCAACTGCTGAACACTATCTTAGACTTGAGAAATGGAAAGAGGCTTTACTTTGCCTTATTCATTGATTTCAGTAACTCTTCGGCCTCATTAATTAAATCTTCTGCACGTTGTTGTGCTTCAGCAACAACGGCAGTGCCCCGTTGCTTAGCCTCAGATTGGGTCCCATTTTTTTCAGCCCGTATATTAGAAGCAACCCGATTGAGTTCATCCAGATAATTACGAAGTTTAAAACTGACTTTGTCACGTGTGTTTTCCCCCTTATCTGGAGCATAAAACAAAGCTATTATTGATCCTAATGCAGCACCAGTAAGTAAACCAAGGGCAAAACCTTTTGTATATCGACTCATAATATGTATGTATTAAATATGTAGAACTAAGGATAACAAAATGTTCAGCGAACGTCAATATATGTACAACCAGCACTTCATACTTGGATCCTGGCTGCTTTCACAATTGCTCTCTTCGTTTTAGAAATACCAAGATAGAATACTGGTATTACATAAAGCGTAAACAAAGCCGAAAATGTTAATCCACCAATAATTGATTTAGCCAATGGACTCCATTGTTCCGATCCGATTCCTAGCTCAAGAGCAAGCGGAAGCATTGACATGATTGTCGTTAACATTGTCATGATAATGGGTCGCATACGACGAACACACGCCCGTACAAATTCTGACATATACTGTTTTGGATCGGTTTCATCTTTGGTATACTGTTTGATGAAATCAATTAACACGATTCCATTATTGACTACAATGCCTATCAAAATAATGATCCCTAGGCTTGCAAGAGTACTTAGCGGTGTTCCAATTAGCCATAGCCCAAAAATGGATCCAAAGAATGCTAGTGGAACGGTAAACATTACTACAAATGGATCTCTTAAATTTTCAAACATTGCAGCCATGACCATGTAAATCAGCAGGAGCGCTACAATAAGTGCCATAAATAGATTACCCATGGCATCACGAGCATCTTGAGCATCACCAGCAAACTGATATCTGTATCCTTCAGGTAATACGACCATGCTCTCAATTAATTCTCGAACCTTGCCTTCCATCTCGGTTGCATTTCCATTTATACCGATATTTATATCCATGATGGTTTCTCTATCGCGCCGCGTTATTCTGTTTAGTCCTTCATACGATTCAAACCTACCAATGGATGAAACAGGTACACGTTGATCACCAATCTGAAGTACTTCTAATCGAGCCAGGTCCTCCCGACTTCTTCTATAATCTTCTAACATTCGTACTTCGATCGGGATTTCTCTACCCTCAGATCTGAATTGACCTACCTGGGTACCGCGAGCTTGCGTCTTAATGGCATTAGAAACTTCATTTATATTGCTTCCCGCCATTGCCAGCATTTGCCTATCCAGAATATAGTGTAATTCAGGAACCATAGAAGTCCGCGCTATTTCGACGGATGTAATCAAGGTATCTTCTGTTAAGACCGTTTCAAGCTTATCAGCGATCCCTTGTAAATACATTACATCAGGTCCAACCAGTGTAACTCTAACATTGCTGGAGCCACCGCCCCAGCCACCACCCCATCCGCCACCGCCTCGTCCACCAAATCCAGGAGGTCCGCCTCCGCCACCTCTCGGATTAATATTTATGTTTGCTCCAGGGAATTGGAGGCGTTGTCTGTACTTATTAATGAGCTCATCAGGAGTCTCAGATCGTTTGTCTTTGGAAACAAAGGTTGCTTCAATACTTCCGGTATTTGCTTCTTGGTTTTGACCATTCGATCCAATTTCGGTAACAACGGTAGTGAAACTCGAATCAGCCAACAAAGCATTCGAAAAATTTCTCAGAACTTCTGCTGTAGTCACTAATTTAGTTCCAGCAGGCATCTCCAGGTTTACTCGAAACGCGGTAGGTTCAGATCGGGGAAACGTTTCGAATGGTACTTTATCATAGATGACTTTTGTACCAAATAAAACCCCAAATACAGCGATGAGGATCACTAATTTATGGTTGACAGCCCAAACTAAAGTCTTTGAATATAACCCTTCGAGCCAGCTTACACCGCGCATCACGATGGTGTTCCTTTTGTACTCATTTTCATTTAGTAATCGCGATGCAAAAACGGGAATCAGTACTACGGATGTGACATAGGATATAGAAACAGCAATACAAATAGTCAGGGCCAGATCTCTTGCTATCATTCCAACAATTCCGCCCACATTGAGGATTGGTATGAATACAGCCAAGGTTGTTAGGGTTGAACCCAGTAGAGCCCCTTTTACTTCATTTGTGCCGGCTAGCGCAGATTGTATAAGGGTATAACCCTCTTTGTATTTTCTTAAAATATTTTCTGTTACAACGATAGAGCTATCTACCAATAGACCCAAAGCCAAGACCAATCCAGTAATAGAAATGGTATTCAGTGTAACATCGAGATAGTACATCAAAATGAAGGTAGCTGAAAGGGATATCGGAATACATATCGCTACCACGAGTGAACTTCTCCAGCCACCTAAAAACATAAACAGCGTAATACCTACAATAACAAGCGCTATTTGAGCTGAGGTCGTGAGATTATTGATAGATCTCTCAATAAAGTCACCATCATTACTCAGTATCTGAACACGGTAACCATCTGGCAACACCTCCTCAAGTATTTGAATGGTTTCTACAACTGCTGATGTAACATCAAGGGTGTTAGCATCTGTCTGCTTTTGAATATCGATTGAAACACTATTCTTTCTATTAATCTCGACTAAATTGTTTATTTGCTCATAATCATCACGTACAACAGCAACATCTTTCACGCGAACCGGAATTTGACTCGGTGAAACCTTAATGATTGTATTTTCAACCTCATTAATGGATTGAAAGATAGATTCGGCTCGTATACTGTAGCTTTTTCGATCAACGACTAAATTACCTACAGGTATTTGAACATTATTGGATCGAATGGCAGACTCGATTTCAGAGGGCATTAAGTTATGTAATGCCATTTTCATCGGATCTATATCTACATAGATGAAACGATTGAGTCCACCTCTGGTATCTGCAGCTGCTACACCAGGGATACGTTCCAATCGTGGTTCAATCAGCTCAACTGATACATTTCTTATTTCATCAAGCCCTTTATTCGCTTGCACTGAAAGACGCATGATAGGCTGATTATCAGGGTCAAACTGGAAAATAACCGGTGGAGTGGCCTCACGAGGAAGTTGAGTACGAATCCTATCGATGGTCTCTCGTGCTTTTAACTCCACTGCACGTATGTTAACCCCATCTCGCATACGCATGATGATAAACACACGACCATTTCTGACGTTTGTTTCCAGAGACTCAACTCCTTCAAGAGACGAAACAGCCGCTTCGAGCGGTTCCCCAATCAGACGAATCATATCTTGTGGCGGTACATTCCTATATCCAGCCGATACTGCGAGAACGGGGATGTTAACAGATGGCCTGAGTGTTATCTTAAGCTTTGTGAGGAAAAACAAGCCAAATCCTATAACCACTAAGGTCAACATTAAGACGGTAACGGGTCTGCCTAATACCGCTTTTGTTAGTCCAGAGTTTAACAGAGCTTCTTTTATTTTTTTCATAGGTCCTCCTCCTCTTTGAGTGGATCTACCTTATGAAGAGGATCAAATCCTAGTTTCTCGATAAATTCATTTAAGATCAGGTAGAGTGAGGGTACAACAAATAGCATTAGGAAGGTAGACATTGTGAGTCCACCAATCACCGTGCGAGCCATCGGGCTCCATGTCTCTGAACCTGCACCTAATTCAAGTGCCAAGGGAACCATAGAAAGGATCGTTGTAAGTGCAGTCATCAAAATCGGTCGTAAACGTCTGGTTGCTCCCTGTACAATAGCTTCGAAACGGTCAAGGCCACGTACCTGGAGTATTTTGATGTAATCGATCATTACGATCCCATTGTTTACCACAATACCCGTCAAAAGAATGAGCCCCACCATTGATGTTACACTAATTGGTGTACTTGTAACAAGCAATATGATTAGCACACCTGATAAGGCCAAAGGTATAGTAGCAATAATGATGAAGGGCTCAGAAAAACTTTCAAATTGTGAGGCCATCACCATATATGTTAAGATTGCAGCAACCATGAAAGCTAACAGCAAATAGGAAAATGAATCGGCCTGCTCCTCTGCTGAACCACCGATTTCATAACGGTATCCATCTGGCCATTCAATAGCATCTAAAATATTCTTTGCCTGTTCTGTAGCAGATCTCAGGTCAAGGTCACCAAGGTCCGCTTTTATCTCCGTTATCCGCTCTTGATTGATACGTAAGATGTTTGAAGGACCATCAAATCTTTCCACTCTGGCCAGATTGTTTAGCGGCATCCATGTTCCTTCAGGAGTTCTGACTTGAATATTTTCTAGAGCCTCGGAGTTTGTTTTCTCATCAGGGTGCAATTGTACCATTACAGAATATTCAATTCCCTGATCAACGAAGGTTGTAGCCAAGCTACCTTTTACTGCATTTCCAACTGCATTAGCAACCTGCTGTGTGTTCATATTGTTACGAGAGATTCGCTCCCTATCCATGATGATCCTCAACTCTGGCCTTCCAACATCAGAAGAACTAAAAACACTGGCAATTCCAGGAACAGCAGCGATTTGTTCTTTGATCACGTCTGAGAGCTCTTTTTTCTTAGACTGATCATAACCATAGATGTTGATGACTAGCCCACTTTCTCCATCTGGACTCAATGGATTAACAACTTCCTCTTTAATTTCTGCTCCGGGAACTGAATCAAGAGCATTCAGAAGGTCAGCAGTAATCTCAAACTGACTACGATTTCTTTCGCTCGTTGGTACTAACTCTACTCTCACCAATCCACTAAATCCCCCGGGTTTTTCTGCACCCTCAACTCCGACTTTATCACCATAGTCAGAAACAATCAGACGGGCTTCGGGCACGCGCTCTTTTATGATTTTTTCAACAGTTTGAATGGTTCGACCCAGTTCAAAGACATTTACTCCAGGTTCTCTTTCAACACTAACAACAAAAGCACTTTCGTCAACAGGAGGGAAGAATTCACCCCCAAGAAAACTAAAAATGGGAAGTGTTAACAAGAAAAATCCGACAGCAGCACCGAAAGAAAGCCATTTACGTTTTAATACAGAGGTTAGTTGACGTGAGTAGGATGCATCAACTCTATCCAAGAAGGCCGTAATAGAAGCTGCTATTTTACCCGGTTTCTTTGCTTTTGCTTCCTCGTCTGTTCCCTTTAATAATCGTGATGACAAAACAGGAATAAGAGAAAGAGCTATAAAGGTCGACATAACCAAAGCAAAAGAGATCGTCAAGGCTAAGTCACGGAATAAAAACCCGGCAATTCCTGGTACAAACAGGATTGGTAAAAACACAACCAAGGTTGTAAGGGTGGACATCATCACCGGTATAGCTACTTCCTGTGCACCTTTAATTGAGGCAACCGCTGGAGAAGCTTTTTCTTCATCCCTAAATCGAAAAATGTTTTCCAACACTACCACGGCATTATCTACTACCATCCCGACCGCTAATGTCAAACCCGATAAAGAAATCACATTCAGGCTTAGGTCGGCCCAGTCCATGATACTAAAGGTCGATATGACGGAAACTGGAATCGATATCGCAACAATCAATGCTGTTCTCCAACTTCCTAGGAAAAATAAAAGGACAGCCACAACCAGGAATATTGCCTGCAAGCCGGTTACGTAAAGGTTGTTGATGGATAGCTTAATAAACTCGGCCCTATTTGTCAGTACGTTGATAGAAACATCCTGAGGCAGGCTCAATTTTATGCGTTCGAGATTTGCTAGAATTTCATCAGCTGTAGTTACAATATTTGACTCGCTTTGTTTATAAATATTGATAACCACCCCATCATCACCATTCACCCGCACATTTCCTATCGGTTGAGCAACATCATCTAATACTTCTGCCACGTCCATCAAACGAATCGGATTACCATCACTTGATCCAATAACGGTATTCCGTATTTGGTTGATATCTTTAAATTCACCAATCGTTCTTAGAGAATATACGATTCGTCCCTCGGTTAATTCCCCAGCTGGAATTTGGACATTCTCAGCTCTAAGTCGATTGGCCACTGAGCCGATATCTAGGTTAAATGCTCGTAAAGCATCGTTTCTAATCCAAACGTTAATTTGGCGTTCCAGACCACCAGATGTTTCTGCAGATGCAACCCCTGGAATACGCTCTAATCGTTGCTCCACAATTTGGGTAGACAAGGTTCTTAAATCACGAGCACTCCGCGTATTCGAAGTTAATGTTAGTACGACAACGGGCTCCTGATTGGGGTCATACGTAAAGATGATGGGTTGTTCGGCATCCTGTGGAACGGATCTTCGTACACCGTCTAGTTTTTTTCTAACATCCGATTCGGCAATGTATAAATCGGTACCCCAATCAAAATAGAGCTTTACGACGGATGCCCCCTGACTCGACAGTGAACGCACTCTGAGAACACCACTGGTACTTCCTACTCCTTCTTCCAGAGGTCGAGTGATCAGCGTTTCGATGTCCTCCGGGGCAACTCCCTCATAGGTGGTATAAATGGTGATGGTCGGGAAAGACACATCAGGGTATAAATTTAGGCGTAGTTTTGACAGGCCAAAAAGTCCAAAACCAATAATGATGATGGCAATCATCAAAAAGGTTACTGGCCGTTGAACCGCTACTTTTGGAAGTTTAGACATGGATGAGTGTCGTTAAATTCTAATTAGCGGGCTGTTGAGTATTTGGGCGCTGCCGATTGCTGGAACTTGTGTCTGCAGCAGGAGTTCTACTTTCTCCAATAGGTCTGGCACCGTCTTGTCTGGGTGCACCTTGAGCAATACGTACCGGGGTATTATCGTCGAGATTGTTCATGCCGGTTGTTACCAGTTTATCACCCTCTTGCAATCCCGATAGAATCTCAATTTTGTCACCCATCTGAATTCCTAGGGTCAATTGACGGCGTACTGCGGTCGAATCGGTTACTACGAATGCACTGTATGTACGATTTAGTCGGATGGTATTAGATTCTGGTTCTATGACCGTTTGAACATTTTCAATCATAGCCGTTCTGGGGATCACGATTACACTTTCCCGAGTGCTCAAACGAATAGTGGCTTCAGCTAAAGCACCTTGATAGATACTGGAAGTTTTTTCAACTAGGCTAACAACAACTTCTCCCAAGCCTGTTACTGGATCCACCTGTGGCCCAATACGGCTAACCACACCACGTGCTGCCACTCTGGTGTCGCCAGATAATCGAAAGTTTACCGATTGACCCACACGTGCACGTTCCCAATCACGAACGGGCAAAAACAAGCGGGATTCCAGGCCTGACAAGTTCGCAATCTCAAATGCAGCAGCTCCGCCACTGGCAACAACCCCTACAGATATATTTCGGCGAACAATCACCCCATAAACAGGGCTTCGAATTTCTGTATTTGCCAAAGCATCTTCGTTTTGTGTCAACGATGCCTGCGAAGCTTCCAGTGCCGATTTTGAACTTTCATACTGCGTTAGCGCTATCTGATAATCAGATTCACTAATTAGTTTTTTGTCATAAAGGGATTTTTGTCGCACGTAGGTACTGCTATCACGGCTGAAACTCAAACGTGATTGCCTAATTTGCGCTTGATCTCTTGTGACAAGGCCACGAAAAGTAGCATCATAAATTTTTGCAAGGATTTGTCCTTGACGAACAGTATCACCAATATCTACATATATCCTGGTAACCCGATTGGATACTTGAGGTGATACAGCTACTATGTCAGATGCTTGGATCGTTCCGTAGGTTTTTACCTCATCAGATATAGTGCCACGACTCACGGGTGTTATCTCTACACTTACCGCTCTTCTACGGTTGCCCGATTGTTGTCCTTGATTGCCGGAATTTGAGTTATCTGAGCCTCCACAAGCATCCAAAAAAAGCATTGCAGACCCCAGCAATAACAAATGGGTATATTTCACAAGATAAAATTAGAAGGTGAACAGGTGTCTTGAATTTAGTTTTTTAGGGATCATTGATGATCCAATCTATAGACCAATAAAGTTACAAAAACGTTCACCCAAATAGCAGTTCTTAATAGACTTTTACAACTTGTTGGAAAGCGTAAAAACTTGCTATATGCTTAATTTTAGAGCGATCAACCCTTATGTTCACTATAGTATGAAACGACAGGAATTTTCGCTTTTAGCACCTCATTTAATTGCCTTATCTTGAAGCATATCTCCACAAATTCAAGTTTTAATCAAAGCTCATGAAATTTTTTATTGACACTGCTGACCTAAATGAAATCCAAGAAGCTCACAGCATGGGTGTTCTTGACGGAGTGACCACTAATCCCTCATTATGTGCAAAAATAGGGGTTCGTGATTTTCCAGGACACATCGCTAAAATTTGTGAAATGGTTTCCGGAGATGTTTCAGCCGAAGTAGTGTCTACCGATTATCAGGGCATGCTCGATGAAGGTCGTATGCTAGCACATATCGCTCCTAATGTTGTTGTCAAAGTACCCCTGATTCTGGAAGGTATTAAAGCTATCAGAACATTTTCTGATGAAGGCATCCGCACCAATTGCACCCTTTGCTTTTCAGCAACTCAAGCTCTTGTTGCAGCTAAGGCAGGTGCAAGTTACATTTCTCCCTTTATTGGCCGCCTTGACGATGTTTCAACGGATGGCATGGATCTAATTGCCGACATTGTTGATATTTATACTAATTACGGTTTCCAAACAGAGGTTCTCGCTGCCAGCATCCGACACCCTATTCATGTTCTGGAATCAGCAAGATTAGGCGCTGATGTTGCAACGATGCCACTCAGTGTGATTAAAGCACTATTAAAGCACCCACTGACCGATATTGGTCTGGAAAAATTCCTAGATGACTGGAAAAAGCTACAACAGGGATAACTAAGATAGTCCTGATGCCCAAAGGTATCCTAAAAGCAAATTTACCAGAAAAGGTCTGCCAGAGTTGTGGCAGACCTTTTACCTGGCGTAAAAAATGGGAGAAAAACTGGGATCAGGTAAAGTATTGCAGTGATCGTTGTAGAAAAAAATAGCTTCTATACTTTTGACTCACCGGCAATTAATCGCTCTGCAATGATAGAACTAGAGAGAACCCCGGGTAAACCTGCTCCTGGGTGTAACCACGCTTCAGGCGGATAACGGTCGCACCGTCACCGCGTGGCACCATTGCGCCACCTAG
>CAZXGO010000067.1:0-616 GCA_964640035.1 uncultured Chitinophagales bacterium | reverse complement strand
ATAGAGATCCTCTACATCTTCACTCTTGTTGTGAGGCCTAAACCACGCCGATTGAGTTAATATTGGCTGTACCGAAAATGCCGAACCCAAATATGAATTCAGGGTTCCCTCAAAGTGTAGAGGATCGATATGGTGCAATGCTACAATGTGCTTGCGCAAATCAGGCAAGTAGTTCTCTTCAAGAAACTCAAGAATCTTGTCACGATACGCCTCAGACACATTTTCCCAATCGATATCACCCGCCAGATGAGGGACAGGTGAGAGCACATAAAACGACTCACAACCCTCTGGAGCCATTGAAGGATCCGTAAATGTGGGCATATGCAGGTATAAAGAAAAATCGTCAGCAAGAATTTTCTTTTCGAAGATATCGTCTAATAAGGCTTTGTATCGATCACTGAGGATAATATTGTGATGCTTCAGGTTGGTATCATTGTAACGTCTGTTTGTGCCAAAGTAAATGACAAAGAGCGACATGCTGTATTTCATACGCTCAATTTTTTCATCGGTATACTTCCGCCTGAATTCAGGGCGAATCATATTACGGTAGGTAAAAGCCACATCTGCATTCGATACCACAACATCGGAGGGTACCACATCTCCAGACTTCAAAAGT
>CAZXGO010000066.1:12048-13357 GCA_964640035.1 uncultured Chitinophagales bacterium | reverse complement strand
AAACCTTTTGATGACATTTTGATTCGTTCTCAATTCGTTATCGAAATTCACGGCGTTGGCCCATTCAGCTGGCATTTCTTTTAGCGCTCGCCATTCGTCATTGCTTTTGAATGGGCAACCAATACAAGCGCTGCGAGGCGGCCGTGCATATCCGTTAGATTCACACCAATCGATGCAATTTTGCCTCGTCATTTTCAAATCGACTAATGGGTACTCGTTTTTAATCCAGGAAAATTGTGGGTCACGCATTCTTTGAGACTCGTCATAACTAATACCAATAACAGTGCTAATGCGATGTTCCTTGCATCTCTGACCAGGTTTCAAACCTGCCAATTCTCTTTGTTTAGCCATCAACGGTTTTATTTTGTATTCACTCGTACATTGCCTACGCACCATTCCCATTTTGTTTTTGTCATTTTTGACAAATAACGGCATCGAGGCGAATCGTTTTTTATCTGAAAGAAAATCATTACGGAGATTGCCGTTTGAGACTATGTGAAACGGAATTTTGTGTTTGTCCATCAAAACAGCCAAATTGCCTAGATGGTCGTAAACATTTTGTGGTTCCCATCCAACATCAGCAAATACAACATGGTCGGGGCGAGGCAATTCTCCATGTATGGCCATCAGCAATGTGGTGGTCGATTGAACGCCAGCACCTAATGACAAAACACGCAATGGGTAATTAGTCATTGCTCACAGCCTTTGTTTGCCATTGGTCACGCTCGGCCTCGATTTGTCTGATGCGTTCGTGCAGCTGTGCAATTTCAATCTGCAAATCTTCCACCATGTCTGATGTTGTGCCTGCATCCATTTGTTTGCGGACTGGTTTGTTTTGCAACGCTTTCAGTTGCATATCCAAATCACGTGCATGGTCGAGCAGTTGCCGAACGGGGCATTTCAAAGAACATCCCCAACCCTCACGGCATCCAATGTGGAATGGCATTTTGTCGTAGTTCAAAACGGCTCCTCGAGTGTGTCATCGGCTGGTCGGTATGTGCCATTTTTGAGGCTGTCAATCAGCGCTGTCATTTCGTGTTTGCCTAGCGATGCCAAATTTGCTGGCACGGGATAGTCATGTTTTTTGAACAATGATTTTGCAAAATTCACCTGTTTGTCTGATGCCATACCTGATGGCTGGGTGACGACCACCTCAGGCATACGGGAATCTGTGCCTGTTTCCATGCGTGGGCCGTTGCTAGTTTGTGGTGGCTGACTCATGCGTTGCACCTTTGCCATCTCTTCACGGCTGGGGCGTTTGTTGAAATCTGTGCCAGCGAAATTGTGCAACGGAAACCCTGCTAGACAA
>CAZXGO010000066.1:10451-12038 GCA_964640035.1 uncultured Chitinophagales bacterium | reverse complement strand
CTTCAGCATGTCCGGTGGCGACAGGTACACCATCGCACCAAATGGTCGTTTTGAATACGCATACATCAGCACCAGGTGCTGACAACATTTCGGATGTGACAGCGAAAAAGTGTTCTGTGGTTTTTGCCCATTCAATGAATCGACCGAATCGGCTGGCTACTGGTTCGTAGTCGTCAAGGTTGAACGCCATTAGTTGCCTCCCATGATGTCATCCACAACACGCATGAATGCCTTGTGGTGTTCGGATTCAAATGGATTGTCAATTGGTGTTGGTGTCACCATTTCAAAATCGGCTGGTTTCATAATCATCAGCGTTGCTACTGCATAGGCGCATGCTTTTGATTCGGCGATTCGGCCACTTAGTTCTAAATCCACGCTGAGATTGTGGAGTAGGCGAATAGCGTCATTTGCTTTCATTGTTGTTTCCCTCTGTTGGTGCAGCCATCAGCTGCTTTATCGTGTATGTAACGCATCCACGAATGACATCGCTCATTCGTTTGAAATTCCCAGCATCGACCTGGGCCATGAGGATTTTGTAATCCTCTATCGGAATGCGTACGGCTACTGTAATAGTTTCCTGTTTCATAGTTTCCCTTTCGGTGTTCATGGGTTAGCACCCTCTTTTCCAGCGAGCCACGATTGGCTTGCGAGATTTGCAAATGTATTTCTGTAGGTTCATGCAGTTTTGTGTTCGGATAGCACCCCAACCCCATGGCCCTACTGGTGGCCAAAATCGGCGACCGTCATCAAACCCTGTGAATGCAATTCTGTCCACCACGATTGCCTGCTGGCGTGGTGTGTACCTGGAGGCGTTTGATGAGTGGCTGTACCGTTGCCACACACCCCTGGCTATGCCGAATGCGCTGGTGTAGGAACGGGTGCTGTGTTTCCAGCTGCTACCTGTCTCACACTGCGCTAGGCGATAGTAAAAGTGTTCGGCTAGTACTAGGTCATCGAATGATGATTTGGCGTTTGTTTGCGTTGGGAACATAAATGTTGCAAACAATGTGATGGCGATGAAGCGTTTCATCGTTTAGTCCTAGCATCCCATTGTCGCGGTTTGTCGGCGAGGCGTATCGCGCACCAGGTGGGGCCACTGCCCATGAGGCAACCGAATGCAAATATTTCGTCAGGGTTGGTGAGGTTTGCAAACATTATTTGCTCGCCTTTTTGATGTCATCGCAACCTTCGCAAAACACCCAGGGTTCTGCCATCCATGAAATCGCAACGGTTTTATTTGGCATGTCTGCGGATGCACCGTGTGTATCACAACAAACTGCCCATTCATTTGTTCCCAAAATGTCACACGCAACAATTGTTGCTTTTGTGATTCTGTTTGTGCGGATGATGTCGTTCATGGTTTCCCCTTTGTTTTGGTCGGTATTCATCACTCACCTACCTTGTCTGAAAACTCACGAGCTGCGACACTATCAATGCAGCGTTCGCATGTTGCATGGTCGCTGTATGCCTTACGGATTCCACGGTAAAGATTGCAAAATGTAACTGATGAGCCCTCTTTGGCGTAATGAACCTTTGTGCCATTGCCAATTCGGACTGTTGTGATTTTGATGTGGTCGGTATTCATTA
>CAZXGO010000066.1:0-10441 GCA_964640035.1 uncultured Chitinophagales bacterium | reverse complement strand
ATCCTCGATGGGGTGGCAACCCCAGGGTCGGGAAACAAACCCCAGGGTTGCCATGTGCAGGGGAGTTGTCGAGACTCAACCCAACACAGAACTATCGTCTAGGCAACGATTTCCAGGCGGCCACCATACCAGCGCCATCGTCACACAGGCTGTGGTCAATCTCAATGTGTAGGTGGGGTGCGCCAGGTGTGCCACCATTGTTGGTTTTAGTCCAAATACGCCAACCCCGACCGATGCGCCAACCTTTACCAAATGCTGATTCACGGCATCGGTACACATGTACCTCCTGGATGCCTAGTGTTTTGACCACATCGGGGCGAGTGAACCAGGCAACAGCCTCAGCCTTAGCGTCTTTGTCTGCAATGAAAATGTCGAATGCTCTGCCTGTGCCGTGAACGCTGGGGTTTTTAGAGCCTCGCATTGGTCGCACGACCCATGTTCCCCAATTTTTTGCACCCCATCGGCGCTGGCATAGCCACACTAGTTTTTCTGTGCCGTCACGCTTGCCTGGTGCGTCACCATCCCAGCCGATGTAGGGGTTTGGTTTTTTACTGGTCGCCATGTTTTGGGCCAATGATGGGTTCGGATGGTTTTCCTGTTTTAGCTGCTACGCCGTTGCCGATGCCGTAGAACACGATGGCTGAGATAAGTGGTAGTCCTGCCTCGTTGGTGATTGCGCCTAGCCCTAGGAGGATGGTGATACAAATTAAGGCGACTAGGAGGATGAGTGCTTTTGGTGGGTTATTCAGCGTCATCGTTTGCGCCTAGTGGTGGTGGGGCTGATGCTTGAATTTCAAGGTAGGCCTCATGTTCTTCATCGGTCATTTCACGAATCTCATCATCAATTTGAATCAGTGGTTTTTTGTTGTCATCCATTGTTGTATCCATAAACACGAATAGTGCCGTTTGAAATAGTCCCCGTGTACGGGGTTAATTTGAAACCATCGTAGGAATTGCCGAGGTCATGTAAACCCGTGTATGTGCCATACACCGTGGAGTAAAGAACCTGGCCATTGTGTAGGCGTGTTCTTTTTGTTAGATACGGACACAGAACATCTACATTTAATGAGGCTGCGCCATCATTTGCGCCAGCACCTCCACCAGCCCATTGGAAACTAGATGCATTATTATTGACAGCACCCGAAACTACTCCAGTGGTTAGGTTCGCCCAAACTAGTGTTCCATAATAACCAGTAGTAGATGCAGTACCTGATGCTGTTAATTGAAAAATGATTTCCACTGCACCACTAGATTGACCACCTGACCAAATCACCTTGTAATTGTCGAAGAGTGATGAAAATGCATTATTTACGGTCACGCTGGAAACGCCACTGCCTACTGTTTGCGTTTTGACGAGCCACATACCGACTGCATTCATATCGGCAGCCCCTAGCACATCGCCAGCAGTAAAAGATGGATAAGTCATTTATGGAAACCCCAATCTGTTTGTGTCCAACACGCCAAACGCTGTTGAATCAAGTGTAAATGGTGTGCCTAGCGAGGGTGTGAGAGTTAGGCGAATATTTGCAATCTCAGGTGTGTAGGTAGCAGAGATAGCCGAAACAGTGGCGTTGTATGTGTTGCCACGGAATGTGAGAGTGATAGCCGTACCAATCGGGCAATCGGCTAGGTGACCCAAATCAGCTGCACTAGCCTGGATGGCTGAATTAGTGCTGATGCTGAACGGCACTAACTCATCAGATGAATTGACCGTCAGAATGTAATCACCCAACGGGGTTGCCTGTGCTGTGGTGGCAATAGCAGTGGGATATGAAAACCCAACATACGGCCGTGAACCCGTCACAATTTGCTCATCATCGAATGATGATTGAATAATCACCTGGCTGAATGATGACTGCACCGATGACAAAAATTCGATTTGTGAATACTTGAATTTGGTCGCCCCTGTTGTGCCGTCATCAACAAAATTGATGTTCACGCCCGTTTGACCCGTGGGATATGAATATGTAGCCGAATAGACATTTGGGATGAAATAGGTTTTGGGTGAACGACCCAAATCAGAATCATCGATTGAATACTGAATGGTGTTCAAAACTTTGTTGATTGTGTCCAGCCAGGGTTCAACATCGGCTGGGGTTAGCACATCAATGCCAATTGGGTTCGCTGGATAGGTAGGAATCCATGACAGGTTCTGAGGCGTGATGCTGTAAACATTTGCTACGGCCATCGACCCCACAACAATCACATAAGCTGCATCCTGCACCGTGCCAGGTGCGACAGCGCCATAACCTGATGCCAATGCCCCCGTGCCACCAGTGACCGTGATAGTCACCCTGTCATCAGGTGCGAACCCTGTGAGGCTGTCGTACGGGATGCTGTAATCCCGTTGAATATCGGTGATGCGACCAACAAAATACGCTGACGATGTGCTGGTGTTGTCATCACGAATGTCAATGAATTGCCCCAGCGTCATGTTCGCTGGGAATGTGGTTTGAGGTATCAACTCGATAACACACTGCGATGCAGAAATGGAATCCTGAAACCGTGATTTGCCCCTCGTGATGCTGACAGATTGCACACCATCGAGTTCTTGATAGATGCCATCAAAGGTTGTGGCATAGCAAACAACGGGAGGCGTGTAGGTCATTACGATGCAACCTTGATAGGCACAGAACCATTGACCTGCATGTAACGCCGTAGAGCGTTCACCACTTGTTGAGGGTCGCCACCATGAACATTGATTTGCACATTCGTATCGCCACCCATTTTGCCTAGTTTGCTGAGAGGAATAACAGCCTCAGGTTCGCCAGCCTCTGCAATCAATGCAAGTGTTCCACCTGGGGTGGGGCGCACAATGCCACCATCGGCTAAGGCTGTGATGCGTGAGTTTGATAGTCCAGTGGTATCGGGGCCACCTGAACGAATACGAGGCAATGTGACATGTTGAAGAGTTCCAATATCGGGCAAACCTGGGATTTTGTTGTAGCCACGAATGATGGTGTTGATGACCATAATCCAGCCATTAATGATTGTCTCAAAATAGCCCAACACAAAATTCGCTACCGTGTTTACAACAGCACGGAAACCCTCAAATTTTTTGTATGCAATACCTAGCCCAACTACCATCAATGCGATACCAGCAGCTATTGCGCTGAATGGATTCAACGCCATTGCAAAATTCACAGCCATGATTGCAACAGAGATGGCAGTAATGGCAGCTGCTATGGCCATGAATGCCTCAGGATTGTTAGCAGCCCAATCAGCAAACTTTTGGAGATATGGAGTTATCTTTTGCAATAAAGGCAGTAACGCCTCGCCCAATGATTGTTGAAACTGTGCAAACGATTCTTTCATTTTGTCCGTGTCGTTTGCCGTTGCTTTAGCAGTACCACCCACCTGGGTTTCAACTGCTTTGAGAATCATTTCTTGTGCTTGCAGTAATTTGTTTGATTCGACCAGTGTTTTGATTTTTTCTTTTTCCTGGTCGGTGAATGTGACACCGGATTTTGCTAGCGCTGTGATGCCTTTGATGGGGTTCTCTAATGCTTTACCTAACTGCACAGCGTTCGTTTCGGCCGTACCAAATCCAGCAGCTGCCATGTCCAATGCAGCTTGAGAGGCTCGGTCAAATGCGCCACCCACTTTGGTGGCTGTTTTCGCCAGGTTTTTGAATGTCAGCAATTTTGCTTGTGCAGCTTTGATGGTGAGGTTACTCATGCCGTATTCACGGCCTTGAGCCTCTGCCATATCAATCAATCGTTTTGTCACAGCCTCCGTTTGATTACCGAACACGCCCATTGATTTGTTAATTTGCAGAATTCGTGAGTTTGCTGTTGATACAGCCTCACCAGCAATGATTGCTTTGCTGGCTGCTACTGCTACTGCGCCTAAGGCTGCTGCTGCTGGGAGAGCTGCTTTTTTGATTGCGTACTGTGCCTTAGCGCCTGCACCCTCTAATTGAGAGAATTCTTTTTTTGCTTTGGCTAAGGCATTGCCACCTTTCCATTCAGCGATGATGGGAATATTTACGGCCATTAGTTCAACTCTCTTTGAATACGGTTAGATACCGTTAGCACTAATTTTTCCATCTCTCGTGAAACCTCGCCAGCCTTACTATCGGCAGCCGGTGACAACACTCTTTTTTCATATCGTTGAGGGTTGCCCACCATGCCTGGGAAACGGCTACTCACTTTGTCCAGCGATGCAAACAACGCATTGCCACCTGATTTTGTGCCGATTGTTTCAAACACTGCTGTTGCCACATCTCGTTGCTCGACAGCAATCACATTTTCTGTTTTTTTTGCTGTGCTGATTTTGACTCGTAACCCCGACCGTGCCTTGTTTGGGTTAAACGGGAACAATTGGCGACCGTTCACTTTCCAATTTCGTGCCATACCTGACACGGGTTGAACCTTTGGGTAAATGTTGCGAGCCTCAGCAATGACAGGTTCAGCAATTTTTTTAGCGTCACGATTGAATTGTTTGCGTAGTTCTTTGTCAATTTTCCCTAATGTTTTTAGGGTTTCTTTGACACCTACGATTTCAATTCTTGCGTTTGCGCTCATTTTTTTTTGTTTGCCTCATCTATTACATCGAACACGGTCAGCATTTCGGCTGTGTCGAATGGGATTTGTGGAGGCCAATAACCTGTTTGAACTAGCAGTGTTGCTAGCGCTCGGATTATTGAACCTCTTCTGTAGGGTTTGCAACATCCTCCGAAACCACATCTATTGAGTTGATGCTTTTGATGTAGTCATCAAATACTGCTTTGACAGGGATTCCCTGCTGTTTGCAGCTTTCGTATGCCATGAATGCTAGGTGTTCCATGCCTACGCCTGTTGCGAGGTCGGATGCTTTCATTTTGAATTTGCGCTCGAATGCAACGATGGTGAACAGGTTGGTTTGCACCTCGTACGGTTCGCCGTCTATTGGTGTGACTTTGATGGTGATGTTCATGTTTCCCTCTCGGTTTGTTTATTAGGCCGTCACATCTCTAACCCATGTGCCACCCACCCAGGATGTCTCAACCTGGGCAATTTCACCCACCGTTGAATTGATGGGTGTGTAGGAGGCCAACATGCAATTCGAAATCACGAATTCGGGATTGCTTTCGGATTCTGATGTGCCTGATGGTGAGATGGTAAGTGTGGTGTTTCCTTGTCCCACGCATGATGCCAGGATTGCCTCAACCTCGGTCGCACCGTAGGAGAGAAAAAATGTAATGGATGCCTCAACGGTTTGGAGGCCTCCAGCAAATTTGTGGCCTCCATCGCCGAATGCTGTCACTTCAAGTGAATCCTGTCCGATGGTGAGAACACAGGTGTTTGCCTGGTCGCTCAAATCGGTGGTGGTTGCACCCTGGGTGATGTTGATGGTTGCGTTGCTGAGAAAAGTGGTTGTCGCCATTTTGTTTTCCTTTGTTAGTTGCGCCGTACTGCTACGGCAATTGTAAGGTCGTATGTTGGGAGTTCTTGACCCCCGAATGTTGCGAGGCCGGGGCGAGCATCAACAACAGCGATAGGTGAATTCATAATTGTGTCCACTGTGGTGAGTAAATAATTTGAGGCATCCTGGTTGCCAGGTGGTGGTGCAAGTACCTGCACAGGCACACGAATGTCGCCCACATTGTATGTGTACGCATCAAGCGTAGGCAGCTGAATAAATACACAATAGGGGCGAGCATTGCGTGGGTCGGTAACTGCGCTCAACCCCAACGCTGTGAGAGCGTTTTTTGTGGCTGTTACTGCCTCGTAAAGAATGCCCGATGCCATCACGCCACCTGTGGTCGTGTGCATCCCAGGAGTTGCATAATTCGACCCAAACCACCTGATGGCTGTGGAACGATGCCCATCGTTTCATAAGATGCGAAACCCTCAGCTGCACCACGCTCACGGTACAAACTCATAGCGTAGAGTCCAGTACCTAAACGAACATCAGCGCCTGGGTTTGCGTACGGTAAATCGTTATATCCCGATTCACGCCGTTTACGAAACGCCCAATCGTTTGCACCTGCGACACATTCCTGAAGATAAACCAAATCATCACCAGTGGGGACAAATCCCAACATATCTTCAACATAAGTGTCATCTACCCAATTGCAGAGAATGTGAACAATTCCGTCAGTGTCAAACTCTGCGACCGTTGCACCATCGTGATGATAAGTGACTGTCACATTTGTTGTCGATATTGCAGTTACTGTGGCGTTGTTTACATTCGCCGATGATGTAACACCATAGACGCTGATTTTTTCGCCAATTTTGAGGCCATCAACATTGGCAAGGGTAAGAGTCCAGTCACCTGAAACTGCAGAGGCTTTTTCAACCTCTTTGTTTAGATAAATGCCCATCTCTTACCCTCGCCGTTGCTGTGTCTGATTTAGACGAATGCAGCCTTGATGAACTTTGTCGAGTCAATCACCTGGGCTGATGCATACCCTCTGAACGCAATTTGGCGTGACAACTGTGATGGCTGTTCAAGAGTCACAGCACCCTTTTGCTGTTCGTAGTATTCCATGCCTGATGGGTCACCCAGGATGAGTGTGCCACTGGTCAGGTTTCTGTCCACGACTACACGACACCCGAACATGTTCATCATTGAATCGGAAACGCCTGCACCTGTGCCGAATGCGTTCATTGGGCCAACCTGTGGGAACAGTGGTCGGTCTGCTGTGTCGCTCAATGCGCCAGCGCTCGCCCAACGGTTTGGGGCCATGTAAACGGTTGATGGCAGGTTGCCGTTTGATGCAACGAGAATGTCGGATGCAGCTGTGTAGAACCATGTCACCCATTCAACAGGGTCAGCGATGTTGGCTGCTGTGAAATTGTTGGTGTTGGTTACGCCTGCCTCAAGTACGCCACATGCGTAGTCGTCTGTTTGATTTGCGTAGATGCGACCCATGTCGTCAAGCATGCCTGACAAAATCTCAGGGCTAGACCAATCAATCGAGGCCTCGGAGACATTGACATAGCCACCGAAAATTCCCTTTGTAAATTGGATGTCATCAACTACAAATGTTCCGTCATCGATGGTTGTTCCCTCGGTCACTGAACCGATTGTGGTGTGTGTGGTAACTACTGGCCGAATGAAAACTTTGCCAGCCTGTGGCATTGCACGAGGCCCTACGGAATCAATGACGGGGCGCAAGCCTCGGAAATTATTGTAGATGCTGGAGATGACTGGGGTCGGGAGGACACCAGGCAGGTCGCTGGTAACCACATCGGGTGCAGCTGCTCGAATGTTTTCGTTGAGTTGTGCAAAATCTGCACCACCACGAACGAATGCTGAAATGTATTCGGCTGGTGATGGCAAACGGAATTCACGCTTTGCTGATGCGTGAACGATTGGTGCTGTTGGCACGGATGCCTCTGCAACGGTTGGTTCTTGTTCCACTGTATTTTCCTCCTCGGAATTTGTTGGTGTGGGTTCTTCTTCTGTCTCAGGTTCTGAGGCAGCTATGGATGTGATTTGTGCGTCTTTGAATGCTGGAACAGCCACGAGGCTGAGTTCTACTAGATGCGCTTTTGTCACGATTGTTGTTTTTGTTTTTGTGTCGAATGTTGATTCGACAACCTCAGCGCCAACGCTGACAGCATCATAGGCTGTTGCTTTGACGAGTTCGATTGCGTCAGATGCTCGTGATGTGCGAGCGAACTGTGCCATGAAATGCAAACCATCTTCCTCATCGCTGAGTAGTGGTACTACGCCGACTAATGCGTTTAGGTCGTGACCCTCAACGAGTTTGGCTGGTTTTTGATTTACATCAAATGCGCCACGCTGGAACGCTACTTTTTCACCGGACATCACCACTGCTGGTGTGTCCCAGGGTACGGCAACACCCATGATGGATGGCGCTGATTCTTCGCCTTTGGCTGCATCGAGTGTGATGATTGATGCTTGCAATCTAAGCATTTGAAACTCCAATTTCGGGTTCGACCATGACAGATTTATCTTCTGATTCCATGAATAAATCTTCGGTGTTGAATTCTACGAAACGCCCACGAGGCAAAACATTATCCATCGACAGTGTTTGCTCAATGCAATCCAAATAAGGTTTTGCACCGAACAAATACAAATCCTGGCGAGCGTTTTGTGAGGTTTGATACTGGTATGAGCCAGTATCGATTCCCAATAAGTACGGAGGTACGTTTGCGATTCTGCTGAGTTCGAGTGCCTGATATACACGCTGTTCAGCAACCACGGCCATCGGGTCACGCTTGTATTCTATGAATTCGATGTAGTCGTTTAGTGCGCCAACAACATTGCCGTCTTTACGAGCTGCAACCCATGCAGCTGCTACCTCGCCTAATTCTTCACCACTAAGGGTTTCACCGTTTTTTTGTTGCAAGTAGCCAGGTACTTGCTCAATGGTGGCGTATTTGTCCACTGCTGAATCCAGGTGCATTGCAATATTTATATTTCTTGCGCCTGTGTAAACGATGCCGATGGATGGGCTACGAAATTGAACTACATTTTGCCAATCAATCTCAACGCCGTTGAATTCGATTTGGTGTGAGTCAGCAAAAAACTGTGGCCCTGCCTGGTCGAGTGTTGAAACATTGCCTGCTGGTAACCATTGAAACGCTGTTGGTTTGCCTGTGGTTGCACTCCTGGCTGTTACATACCACCATGCACGGCCGTAAAAAAAGAGGTCACTCAGCGTGTTAGCCAGGATGAAATTTCTCGTGTTGTTTGGGTCGGGGCGTTCCATCCAGGTTTCGAGAGGCAAATAAATTTCCTCGTATTTTTCACCTGTCCACTGTTTTGAATAGTGTTTGAATTCAAGGCCACCAATGAGGGCAGCCATCAAATCCCTAGCACGGCTGATGACACCAACGCTGAGAGATTGCAACTCTGCTGTTCCGATGGTGTAGGTGTAGTACGAACCAATACCCGAACCAGCCACATATGCAGCTGCCTTGATTGGTGCGCTAGCGAATTCAGCCTTGATTTTACGGTTGAAAATACCCATGTCAATTTGGATGATACACAACCTGCAACAACCTGTGTGAATGTTTGCAATTATTTTGCGCTAGCGAATGCGACACCGATTTTTGCTTTAGGTTTGCCAGCCATCGCTACAGCCCACACCATTGCACGGCATAATTCGATAGGGCCGGGAGACCGTGACGAACTAATGACGCTGACACCATTGTTTTTTGATAACACGGTTCTATCAACCTGCTCGACTAGTAGCGCCTCACCGGTGTGATGCACCTGGTGAGACATAATCATTGAACGCACCAGCGTTGTCCATTTTTGCAACTCTTTCACGCCTACGAGTACGGCACGACCATGCAACGATTTCGGCAAATGCAAATCAAGTGAGGCTGCTACCACCACCTGAAGATTCCGATGTTTTTGTTTGCATTCTTCGATTCGTGTCCACAACTCAGTGAGATTGTCCACAATGAATTCGACCGTGCAATTCACATTGTCACCATCAGGCACAGCACGAACCCCCACAAAACGATGGTCATCCGATGAGGCCTCAACAGCCAACACACCACCATCACCAATTGTTTGCAAATCACCCAATGATTCAAACAAACCATGTTCCAACCACGACCGTGAAGATGTCACCCACAGGTTGCACACTGAACGCAATGTGGCAGCCGTGTTTGGGTTTTTCAATTCTTCCAAAATTGTTTCATCATCGACCGTGATGCCCCTGGCAGGGTTCGCCCACAAGGCAGCCTCCAGGCTAAGAGGGTTTAGGTTTGCTGGTGGTGAATACTCACAGAAATACAGCCGTGATTTTGTGTTGGTGTCAATCTCAGCCATGCCTCGTGTCCGGAATCTCAGCATCACCTCCGACTCCGATGTGCCAGCCGTACTCCACATTGCCAGCAGAGGGTCACGCCTTGCTCGCATCGTAGGAATCAACGCATCATCAATAGCAGCTGGAGAACAGTCAAATAACTCATCAACCACACACAAATCAACACTCAAACCATGCCCAGCCGATGGTGTAGCTGCACGAACAATCCACCTCGATTGCAAACCACCACCCCAATCAATGGTCGCTGATTGACGGCCATACGACCACACAATTTTCGCCTCAAATTTGGCCTCTAAAATCTCAGCCAGCGAATTGAACAACTCCGTTGCTAGGTCGAGGCGATGCGCTGTTGTCAGGACAGTTTGAGACTCGCCCCGAATATGCACCATGCGACACAACCACCAGGCAACCAGCACCCTCAACGCCACACTCTTCCCATTCTGACGGGCAACAGACACCAGCGCCTGACGAAACATCAAACGCTGAGAATCAGGGTCAATACTCAACATGTCACCCAACACCAACCGTTGCCACGGCATCAATTTGACCCCCAACACAGAAAATGCAAACTCCTCAATGTCATCCAAAAGTGACCTGTCACCACTCTCCGTGTTCGTGCGTAATCGGGGCGAAACCTGTGCAAAATTTGGAGAATCTTTGGAAAGCCTTGCAAAATAAGGCTCGGATAGAGAAAAGGAAGAG
>CAZXGO010000065.1:0-13504 GCA_964640035.1 uncultured Chitinophagales bacterium | reverse complement strand
CTGTGGATCAAACAACCGATCATGTTCCTGCCATTTCTCACAGACACAGCAGCCCGGTTGATACTCGCTGCATCTGGGTCCCCATATCCTGCGGGTGTACAACCAACTGATGAATCTATCCAACATCTTTCAACGACGGCAAGTGCGTGTGCGCGTGATGCTGCCGTCGGGATTGATCACTTCCGTCCATGGGCTACAGTTGGGGTCGTAGCCGGGTTCCTGTTGCACCACGATGGGTGCGGGTGGCTTGGTGGCCTGATACACGATCACACCGCCGATGACGGCAGGGATCACCCACTCCCAGGCATGGCCACGATGCACCCAATGTCCATGCGTGTGATGGCGACCATCTCTGGGTCCGCCTGCTGTAGCCACAGTGGTCACCATGGCCAGTCCTAGCAATAACTTTTTCATGCTCGCTCCTCGACCTCTTCGAGATCTGTTAGATGCACATACCCTTTCACTTCCACGCTGGGATCATCATCGCAGATCAACCAGACGTGATTGCTCAACTCGTCCACCGGGTGGTAGTGGCTGATCCTGAACACATGATCCTTATAGGACGCATAGTAAGGACTGTTTGGTCCTTGGAACATGTGATCCTGGAAACGATATAGCATGCCTTTATTGTACGGCTTCTGTGTGCTTCCTGTCAAGGCTTTTCTTGGTGATCTTGTCGTAGAGCCGGCGTTGCTTTTTGGTCCGGCCTTTGATGATGGCCCGATAGTACTCTTTGATCAACTTGCGTACCTTCATGATTGGTCCTCCTTGAGTTACTTAAGAAAGTAACAGGAAACCAGCCACCACGAAAGGGCTGGCTAGTAAGATAGTCATGAACACAGCGACGCCTTTGCTGTCGATGATGTCTTCGTTTTTGTTTTCCATGCGGGTATTTACGGTCGTTTAGACCAGGCGGAATAGGCCAAACTTGGTACCATCGCGATTGCTGTAAGCCAGGTAATCGGGCCAATGATCCAATCCTAGATCGGCATCTGCTTCTCCGATCTGGAACATCAGGGTGCTGCCATTGGGATAGAGCTCTTGGCGGCGCCATACATTGGGTTCGGTGCTGGCCGATCCGTCTATGGTGGCACCTGTCCAAGTCTCGGCATTCTCGTCGCGTCCGTTGGCGTCGTCGAAGTATTCTCCGGTCTCGAATCTGTAAAGCCCTTGGCTGAACAAGCGTACTTGACCACCTTCCACGACGGGTGTCAGCGTGGTTGGATCCACTTCGCAGATGTAAAACTCTTGTGTCAAGCCCGATGGTATAGAGAACATGTGTGCTTGCCCACGATACAGCACGATCTCAGGATTGAGTATCAGCGCGGTAGTCAGTCGCTGGGCGCCAGCTGGTCCAACCAACTGCTCGGCTTCTACTCCGGTGACTCCCCAACCTACTCGACCTTCGTCGGGGGCATCGATCCATGTGAACTCGTAGCTGATCTCCAATGGATCCGTGATGGCTCCATCCAATGGATCTCCGCCGATGGCTGTGCTGTCGCCTGACAGCAGCACTTCATCATAGCCGATCAATCTGCCGCAATAATCATACACGGGTTCCTGTCTAGCGAAGGCTGGATCCGCTGATGTGAGCGCAGCGACCGCTAGTCCATATACCTCAGGACCCAATGCGTTGATCCACATGTTGGGCGACTGCACGCCCTCAGGACAAGCGAGTCCACCTTCGTCGACTACTGGTAAAGTATGCGTGCCATCTGTATAGTTGGCACCTTCTACCGTGACTTCATAGCCTGTCAGGTAACCATTGTTGTCAAACGACGGAGATAGCAGAGCCATGTCTGCGTCAGTGACCGCGGCATTGATAGTGGATAGGTCCACAGTGGCGCTGGTATAGCCCTCATACACAGGCACGTTCACAGTTCCTGATGCCACTGAAAACTCTGTCACGGTTCCTTCGGAAGTGACTTTGGTCACTGAGATGATCAGGTCATTGGCGGTTGATGTTGTATCACCTCCGATATCCAATCCGGATATAGTGATGCGATCACCCACAGCATAGTTCATGCCGCCATCCACGAACTTGGCTTGATAGGGCTGGCCTAGATCTCCGTAGACGTTGAACACAGCACCAAATCCATTGCTGATCGAACCATCGCTGGCCTCGGCCACGAACTGATAGAGATCGCTGCGATACAAGTTCACCAACTCGACTGCTGTGATCAATCCACCTGATACCGTCACAGACACACGCGCACCAGTGCCGGGTGTGGCGCAAGTGACTGGAAATGACCCTGTGCTGTTGACTGCTGACACCAGGCTCTGTGCTTGATCATAGGCATCAGAGACATCTCCGACCGTGATGGCAGCTTCGTTGCCCACGGTGTTCTTGCCAGTGATGAGATTGTGTTTGTGACGGAAGTCAGGAAACAGTTCTCGGTCGATCTGACTGCGTATGGCTTTGGTGACACCATTGATGGATCTCACGAACTTGTCTATAGATGCTTGTGGAGCACCGGCGATCCTGTCCAGGTTGCGATTTATCTGGTCTAGTATGCTACCTGGTTTATATGAACCAGTGTTGATGCCACCTTTGGCATCCAGACACAGTTGTGGTTTGGCCAACTGTCCTAGTTGATTGATGATGCCGTTGGCAGCTCCAAAGAACGTGCCAGCCACATCATTGATCATGTTGGGTATCTTGGGTGCTTTGAGTGGAATGGGACACATGCCTCCCAGGGCCAGCACCTTCTGTATGTCAGCGATGGCACCATTGATGCGCTTCAAGGTCTCAGTGATACCGATGTGCTCCTGGAAGGCTTCCAGTTCTTTCTTTAGGTCTGCCAGCGCGGCCTTGAGATCTGCGGGCAGGTTGGGGTTGCCAGCCAGTTCGGCCAAGTTGGCCTGGATGCACAGCAGATTGCCTTTGAGCATGTTGTTGATGCCACCAAACAAGATCGCACAGATGATGTCCTTGAGTGGCTTGTTGAGCACGCCCTTGGTAGCGACCTTGACACCGGGGATCACTGGTATAGTAGCCATAGTGCCTTACTTATGCCCAGCGCAGGTCTGGTGGTAGAGCCGATCCTGATTTGCCGCCGCCGTTGAGATAGGGAGGACGACCTGTGCGGGTGGCCAGCACGGCCGCTGCAGCCGAGCTGCGTCCATTGTGTGACACATGCACCCAGTTGCCCTCGAAGATGATCTGCGTGAAGGCAGGATTGAGATTCTTGCCCACCCACTTGAACAGTTCCTTGTTCTTTTCCACGCTGCCAGCTGAGAGGTCAGCGGCGCAGCCAATGAGATGGTCCGACGTGGTGCTGGAGCTGCCAAGGCTGCGATTGTAAGCCAAGGTGCGGAAGCCCGAGTTGATGTTTATGGCAAATCCAGCGTCCTTTATAGGATCTAGCACGTTCTGGCAAAGCTTCTGCCAGTTGCAGGCTATCTGGCCAGCAGTGAGTCCCACTTGGTCCACGGGCTTCATCTTCATCTGACCATACTTGAAATACTTGCTGCAGAGCTTGCCAAAGTCAGCGTCAGTGTAGGCTTCGCAACCTTCGGGCGGAGTAGGATCTTCAGCAGTGGCTTCTTCGGGTGGGCCTTCGTGCGGAGCCAGGATGCTGGGTCCAGCGTCTTTGGACTCATCGGCTGCTAGGGCAGCGTGCCCAGCAGGTGTGTCCATGTAATAGGGTATTCCGTCCTCGGTCGTAGCGATGCCACCGAAACCGGCGATTGGAGAGTCGCACATGATAAGGTATTTATTTGGTCAAGGACCAACAAACACGTCTGGGCTGCCACCTGCGCGTGCATGCCCGCACGCATCGGGATCTCCTGTGCGATTCACAGGAGTGTTATTGATGAATACCGTAGGGCTTCCGCTGGTAGTGGAAGTGGGTAGATGTAGCCCGTGTCCGGTGACTGCGCTGCCGTCGATGCTGGCTTGCACGCCATTTACGAACACCGTGCTCTGAGGAATACCACTGATGGTACCGCCACCGTCGTTGGCATCACCTAGACGATGTGCGGGTTTGGTCATATCGCCAATCCAGCAGGTGCAGCCACGATACCGCTCATGGCAGCGGAATACTGATCAGCCAAGGGCTTGTCAGTGCTGGCCATCATGACCACCATGGCAGAGTTGAGCTCGATGTTTTTGGTAGCATCGGGCGCCACGGTCATGAAGTAAGGCATCAAGGCAGGAGTGCCTTTGGGTCCCATCTGTAGGACCACAGGACGCTCCAGTTTGATGCTGGCAGCGTCGCGGCCTAGGTAACGAGCGATCACTTCCTCGCCGTTGCTGAGTTTGATGGATACCACGTCACCTTCTTTGTAGGGTACTGAGATTAACATTTCGTTCCTTTAGAGTTTGAAACCTGCGAATGTGTCTTTGCTGACGTCTTGTTTGATACCGCCGATCACGTAGCTCTCGATCTCGGTCTCTTGTGGAGCTACCTGCAAGCCACGGCTGCTGAGCCAGTGCTCGGTCCAAGGCAAAGGATTGTCGTTGGCGCTGCGCTCGTAGCGAGGTTCGATGCCCAGGCCTTTGAGTCTGCGATTGGCGATGTACTCGATGTACTGATGCAAGAGCTTTTCATTGAGTCCCACGATGGCACCGTGGCTGAACAAGTAGTCGGCCCAGTCTTTTTCTTCTCTGACCACCATGTCATAGATCTCACCGATGGCACCGCGGTTGGCTTCTGCGATCTCCAGCATCTCTGGATCGTCACCTTTGAACCAGTTCTTGATGATGTGCGAAGTGATGGCCAAGTGCTGGCTTTCGTCACGTGCGATCAATGAGATGATCTTGGCCGAGCCTTCCATCTTCTTGAGCTCACCGAACGCGAAGCTGCAAGCGAAGCTCACGTAGAAGCGGAGTGCTTCCAAGGCATTGACATTGACCATTGCCAGGAACAGTTTCTTCTTGACATCCCGGATGTCACCTTGACCGGCCACTGTGTAGAGCTGTGCAGCATCGATGAAGCTGTCGTAGGCGCTGGTCACTGTCTTGGCGCGAGCGATGATCTTCTCATCTTCGAGGATGGTGTCGAACACTTCGGTGGGATTGGAATACACGTTCTTGATGATGTGCGTGTAACTCCTGCTGTGGATGTTTTCAAAGAACTGCCAAGCGTTCATGCAACCTTCCAGTTCGGGCAGGCTGCAGTAAGGCATGAAGGCCATGGCAGGACCGCGACCCTGCACGGAATCCAAGAGGATCTGATACTTGAGGTTGGCAGTGAAGATGAACTTCTGTTCTTCGCGGAACTCGAGATAGTCACTGCGATCCTTCTGCAGGCTGACCTCTTCGGGTCTCCAGAAGAATCCCAGTTGCGTCTGCGTGAGTTTGTCAAACACTGGGTATTTGAAAACGTCGAAACGCTGGCTATTGAGGGCTTCACCAAAGAACATGGGTTGCTTGGTGAAGTCTACCTTATCCTTGTTGAATACTGTTATCTGGCTCATATCGTACATGCTTCGCAGGACTCTTCGGAGCCTGCATCCTGTTGGGGCTTGATCTCTGCGGCTGGTGCTGCATCAGCGACCAGGGTCTCTTCGTCCTCGCCCTTGGCATCATATGTATTGTGATAGTAACTGGTCTTCCACCCATATTTGTATGTTGTGAGCAGATCCTTGAACATCACACTCATAGGAACTTCACCATTCTCGTAGTGCTTGGGATTGTAACTCCAGTTGCCCGAGATGGCCTGGTCGAAATACTTCTGCATCGCCGCGACTATACGTATATAGCCTTCGTTGACGCCTTCGTCCCAGAGGAAAGTATACGAGTTCTTGAGGCTGGAATACTGTGGCACGATCTGCTTGAGCGGACCTTTCTTCGACTTCTTGGTGCTCATGAAAGCGCGCGGTGGTTCGATACCGTTGGTCTCGTTAGACACCACGGAACTGGATTCCGAAGGCATCTGTGCGCTCAGTGTGGAATGGCGCATGCCATCTTGGGCGATCTCCCGGCGCAGGGCTTCCCAATCGTAGTGCAGTTCAGTGCCCAGGAACTCGTCGATGTCGTTCTTGTAAGTGTCCACGGGCAGGATGCCTTGTGCGTATTTGGTGCGCTGGAACAGGCTGCAAGGACCTTTCTCGCGGGCCAACTGCACAGAAGCACGGATCAGATAATACTGGAACGCTTCGGTGAGTCTGTTCACTGCCTGGGCAGCTTCGACGTCGCGATAGTGCAGACCCTTCTTGGCCAGGTAGTGTGCCAGGCCGATGTAGCCGATGCCCAAGCTACGACGTGCTTTGGTCGAAAGCTCGGCAGCGATCACAGGATAGCGTTGATAGTCGATGATCTCGTCCAGGGCGCGCACTGCCAAGTCGCAGAGGTTCTTGAGATCGTCCAGCTCGCGCAGGTTGCCTACGTTGATGGCTGAGAGGATGCACAATGCGATCTCACCACTGCGATCATCCAAGTCCTGGATGGGATCCGTGGGCAGGGTGATCTCTTGGCAGAGGTTGCTCATCTTGACAGCGTCTTGGAAACTGCTGTGGCTGTTGCAATGGTCGATGTTCATGATGTAGATACGACCAGTCTCGGCACGCTCTTTGAGCATGCTCGTGAACAACTCCATGGCGGCGATAGAACGCTTGGGGATGTCCTTGTCGTTCTCGTATTTGGTGTACAGCGCGTCGAAGCGATCATTGTCGCCGAACGCTTCATACAGTCCTGGTGTGTCGTGTGGCGAGAACAGGGTGATGTTGCCACCCGACAGCAGTCGCTCATAGAAGATCTTGGAGATCTGGATCGAGTAGTCCAGGCGGCGAACGCGATTGTCTTCGGTGCCCTTGTTGTTCTTGAGCACCAGCACATCTTCGATCTCACGATGCCAGATGGGGAAATGCACAGTGGCGCTGCCACCACGCACACCGTTCTGGGTGCAAGAGCGCACCACGGATTCGTAGACTTTGAGGAAAGGGATCACGCCAGTATGTGCTACCTCTCCGCCACGGATCTTGCTTCCGATGGCACGGATACGACCCACGTTGAGTCCGATACCAGCGCGCTGTGCGATGTAGTAACCCACGGCAGTGGAACTGTTGAAGATCGAAGGTAAGGTGTCGTCGACATCCACCAACACGCAGGAAGCGAACTGACGGATGGGGGTACGCACACCCGACATCACTGGTGTGGGGATGTTGATCTTGAAAGTAGAGATGGCGTCATAGTACTTGCGCACATAGCTCATGCGAGTGTCTCTGGGATACTGCGAGAACAGCGTGGCAGAGATCAGCATGTACATGTACTGGGGTGTTTCGTAGATCTGACCCGAGCTACGATCCTGCACCAGGTACTTGTCTACGACCTGGCGCATGCCGGCGTAAGTGAGATCCAAGTCGCGATGGTGGTTGATGTAGACATCGAGCTGGCGCCATTCTTCTTCGCTGTACCACTCCAAGAGTTCTTTCTCATAGACGCCGCGTTCCACGTTCTTGCGCACTAGGTCGATGAGAGGGATGTAGTCGAACTGATCAAACACATCTTTGCGGAGACCGTAAAGCAGGAGGCGCGCGGCCGCGAACTGATAGTTGGGCTTTTCTAGGCTGATGAGATCGCTGGCGCTGCGGATCAGGATCTCTTGGATCTCGCCAGTGGTGATGCCATCTCGGAACTGCAAGTCGGCATTCATCTCGATCTGGCTCACAGACACGCCTGCCAGTCCTTCGCAGGCTTCTTCTACCATGAGGTGGATTTTGTTGATGTCTAGTGGCTCTTTGCGTCCGTCGCGCTTGATTACGTTGATGGGTGATTTCATATTTCTTTCTTCTAGTAATTTTTGCATTAGTGCCCCCGAGTCAGTAAGAACGATTACTTACTTGGTGACCTTGGCACAATATCTTTACACTTTAACCAGTCTAGCAAGGTCGCTAGGCCGCCATCGCTCTAGGACCACCAGGGTAGCATTTTCGATAGAAATCGCTTCCCCAGTTACATAATTTAGTAACATTTGATCGGGTGTCAAGACCACAAGTCTGGTCTCGTCTTGTTCAGGCAGTTGCGCCAAGATCAGTTCGCAGTCGCATCCTAGCAGAGTCAAAGTATAAAAGATTCCCAGCCCTTGTGCTGATTCGCAGAACTCGCCGGCGCCAACTAGCTCCCAGGGATTAGGCCAAGTGTCAGATCTCCAAGGGTCGATGGATTTGTTGACCAGGGGCACATACTTCCACCAGTGTGCGACGGCGTCAAGCAAATCTCTGTGTTGGAGTGCGGCGAGCTGTTGACGCCATGTGCGCCAGATTGAAAGCCTAACTTGTTGACCACTGAACCAGTGGCTTAGATCGTGTTCCATCGGCGGGTATTTATTGCTGTGAATAGTAGGCGTCAACTCGCTGCGACCAAAGCTGACAGTAATGATCGAAGTCGCTGCCTTCGATGACGAACGTGCTGTAATCCTTGTCTCGGCTGACCATGAATATCACGCCCTTGCGTATGTTGGTGCCATAGAGCTCGTTGTGTGCCAACGCATATGCGCATGTCTGCACGAAGTAGTCCTGCACCCATTCACGCTTTTTCATCTTGGTGGCTGTCTTGTGATCCATGATGGCGGGCTCACCTTCGTACTCACCGACCAAGTCAGTGGTACCAGCATAGAGGCCAGGATAGTAAAGGCTGGCTTCCATGCCCCAGACTTCAGTGACATGGCTGAGGCCTCGATCGATGATCTGATCGGCCATCTCCCGCGCCAGGATCTGTATGAGGTTGTTGCCTTGTGGCCTGGCCTCGCCCAGGATGTAGTTCTCCACATGCTTGTGTACCAACGTGCCCAAGCCCGTGCTTTCACGGGAGATGCGATTGGCTTCTTCGTCGCCCACGCGCTTCCTCCACTCGATCAAGGCAGTCTTGTCTCCGGTCTGCGATAGTATGGTGGTCACGCTGGGCACACGATGGCCGTCAGGAGTGGCGTAGAGTCTAGGGCCTTGGCTCTCGATGCGCTCAAGGGTCTGATAAGTGAAACGGGGATTGATTTTCAAAGTCACTGCTTATTATAGCAGTGACTTGGTGGCTGGTCTACCAGGACACTGTCCACTTGAAAGTGGCTTGCGTGTCAGTGTTGGTCCTGCGTTCGATGGCATAGCCAAGGTCAGAAAAATAACGCGTGACTTTTTCCATCTGCAGCAGTTTCTGGCGATCGTCTCTCACACCGGCCCAGGCACTGAAATATTCAGTGGCCAGTGTGTAGCCGTCGGACTCTGAGGAACTATTGGCCATGGTAGAGGTGTCAGTGATGATCACTGTCAAGTCACCATTGGCGGTGGCTTCCAATATGGCTTCTTCGATGTCACGTATCTCGCGCAGGACCAGGACGTCCTGCAGAGATTTAGCACGTGCTTCCGTGGCGGTGAGCATCACACGGCTCATAGTCCTAGTTCCTTCCTGGCTTGTTTGGTGGCCATCTTAGATACTTGTTCTGCGTTCTTGGCGCTTTCTTCGTCGCCGGTGGAAGTCATGGTGGTCATGATCACTTCGTCGTCGTTGACATCAGCGACGAGGTCGCTGTTCTTGTTCTTGACGGTGGCGATGTAATCACGTATGCCGCGCTCTTGTCCTTGCGCAGAATAACCCAGTCGTTGTAGCATGCTGATCAAGTCTGGCATGGGTATGTTGGCGCGGCCTTCGAGATTGGCACGCACCAACAGCATCTTGATAGCGTCAGCGAAGTCGTTGTCTATCGCTGCGAGTTCACTCAACGTCACTCTTGATCTCCCTGCCCGTGGGCTCACCCTCGGGACCCGAACTGCTGGGGAAAACAGGAGCTTCTTCTTCGCCGCCCATGTCCAGCTCTCCAGCGTCAACAGCAGGAGCAGCCATTGGACTGGTCAGTGAAGTGATGGCAGCGTCGATGGAGTCCTTGCTCTGTGTCAAGGTGTCGATGGCAGATTCCAGTGTGGTTTTCACTGTCTGGCCAAATTGCTCACCAGCACCGTCGCCAAACTTGGCTTTGATCTGGTCCACCAGCGTGATCATATCGCTGCCCAACATGTCAGCGACGTCTTCGATCATGCCTTGGAATTCTTTGCTCATGCTCTGTGCAGCCAGCACTACTTCGGCTTGCTCGAGGTCTTGATCGTCGAGCTCGGCTTCGAAGATCACAGCGTCTACGTTGGCTAGGTCTTCGTAGATCTCTTTGTGCAGCACGGCACGAGTGTATTCTGGGCCGCCACGGCTGGAAAGAGAGTCGATCTCGCGCTGTACGATCTCCAACTGCTCACGCAGTTTGCGACCAGCGAGGTTTTCATCGACCACGATGCTCTGGCGACGTAGCGCCACTCGAGCAGCTTCAGCTGCGGTTGTGTTGTTTGAAATGTCCTGGAATTTCATGGTGTCTCCAATCTTGGATTTATTTAGCGGCGGCGACGCGCCTTATTGAGCCTAGCGACGCGCTTGCTCAAAGGGTTGAATCTCTTGGTTCTTTTGGTTTTGAGGCGGATCCTGGCACCCATGCGGGCT
Organism: uncultured Chitinophagales bacterium; assembly: GCA_964640035.1. Lineage (GTDB taxonomy): Bacteria > Bacteroidota > Rhodothermia > Balneolales > CAYWCV01 > CAYWCV01. The sequence goes on along the minus strand of CAZXGO010000065.1, from coordinate 3,087 downwards.
TTGGTCCTGCGTAGCACTATGCGTTTTTTGATATCGATCTTCTTGCTGCAACCAGAAGCCGCGCTGACTACGCGCCCTTTGCGGCGACCAGTGGTGCATCGCACTTTACGGGCGACTTTTTTGCCCTTGCGGGCCCACACGATCTTGGCTTCTACGATTATTTGCATGTCAGTTTGGCAAGTGGGTAATTATATACCCCATCATGCCCAGTAGTGCTACTATGATGGTACCAGTTGTGGTGACCATGGTAGCGAATTTCTTGTCTTTGCCTTCTCCGATCATGCTCTTCAGTTCACTGAAGTTGCGCTCGGAAGTGTTCTTGAAAGCAGCGAACTCTGAATGTAGATCATCTAAACGAGATTCTACATGGCTGAATTTTTCTTCTAGGCGATGATAACGCTCGGCGCACAATTCCACGTGCAGCTCTAGATCGTCTTTTTCGCCAGCAGCGATATTTCTACCCATCTTGTTTTTATCCAAACGAATACCTGGACTCTTGCCCAAAGTTGATTCGAATTGTGGAGCCTGGATTAGCCTAGATGAGTCGTGTACTGCTGAGAATGTATATTAGGATTATTTAGCCAGATTATAAAGAATCGTGGCGTATGAAAAACGTGTTGGCACGTGGTCCAGATGTGTGGATCTGGCCGTCTAACTGCGCGGTCTCTTGCAGACCTGTGTTCATGGAGATGCCCTCGGCTTCAGCCAACAAGGTCTGCTCGGTCATGAGACCTACCTTGTCCACGATCCATTTGTAGCACCACACCGTGTGTTTGCCCTTGTATTCGCTGCCGAAGAATCCTTCTTCCAGCGTTTGTTCAGGTATCATCTCTACACCAGCCAGGATGGGCTGGCCTCGGTTGCTGACCAAGTCCATGAACCTACGGAGATTTTCATGGCTTTCGTCGCTGTCTAGGCTGATGTCAAACAAGGTCCAGACTGAGAAGAATTCTGGGTCTCCGCCGAAGTGTGCGCCTGGGAGACTCCAGTGTTTCTTGTTGGCCATGTTATTTCGCTAACAAGCGACCCAATGCATATCCAGCAGCAGCATGTCCAGCCACGGTGGCCACTTTGCCCAGCGTGCTCTTGGGCGCGCGAGATCCAGCTAACGCACCAGCAGCACCGATGGCAGCGATCTCTGCATTGTCTGCATCAGCGATCTCGAAGTCGCGTTTCTTGGACAGCTCTTCGATCATAGGGAACAAGTCGCTGCGGCGTGCTCGCACACGGAAATACTGCAACAGGCGAGTGACAGCGATGCGTTTCTGAGCCACGCTGAGATTGTCCCAGTCCGTGATCAAACGACGCAGTCCTTTGTAAGCAGAGAGATCTATGTTCATCTGCCCTTCTAGTTGATACATGATGCGGGTGGCAGTGACTTTGTCCAGCGTGCCTCGCGCCATGTTGCGTAGGTAATCTTTGATGAGCTTTTCTCTGATGTGCAGATTCTGTCGCATGGTCTCGTTCTGCTCAGGAGCAGTCAAGCGCGCGGACATCTTGCTAGTGGGATTGGTGAGTATGTGCAGACTCTGGTAGAGATCCGTGCCGCCAACCCTGGGCTCTTTCCAGCTGCCAAACTGCATGGTGCGCTTGGCGTAATCTTGTGCGAACGGAGCAGTCTCGAATTCTTTGTTGAGGATGTACAATAACAGCAAGCTCAGGAAAGCGTTGTCTGCCACGTCGCGCAGACTCAGCGCATCGAGATATGCGTTGCGATACATCTTGCTTTCGTTGCAGTTTTCTTTGATGAACCCAAAGAGTTCTTGGTTTTCCTGTTCCATATCAGTCTTTCATGAACACGGGTCTATTTACTAGTTTTATCTTGCCGTGTGGTGTGGCTGACACGAATCCTTCGTGCCCGTCCTTGGGAGCGACTTGTCCTTTTCCTGCCACTTGTGCATCCAGTTGATCCTTGACCTTGTGCTTGAGATCAGTGAGTCCTGCTATGATCTGCCACATTGTGACATAAGCGTCCTGGAACTGTTTGATGTGATCCAAGACGTTTTTCTGCTTGTTGGCAGTGAGTCGGCTGGCTGGGCTCTTGGCCCAAGCGATGAATCCGCGGGCAGCATCGTCGAGTCCGTGTTCGCCAGCGCGTGCCCGTGAGTTGATGAAGGCTTTGAAGAGGTCGGGTAGATTGGATATCTTCATGGTGCCGATGTTGAATGGATCCAACATGTCGTCGATGTTCTGTGCTGCTGGACTTTTCAGCAGTTTCCTCAGCGTGCCAATCGCACCCTTGGGCAAGCGGAACTTGGTACCAGCAGGGATACCAGTCTCGGGACCCAGCACCACTATGCCTGGTGCGGATTTGATCTTCAACATCTCAGGCGTGGCTGGCTGGGCTTCAGTGGTCTGCTTGGCAGCAGCATCCGCACTGGGATAGAAACTGTGTACAGCGACGCCGGCACGGCTGCGTGAGATCTGGCGACCTAGGTCGCTGTCGCGATCGATCTGGTAACGCACTTTGTTGGGCTGGAACTCCACTGTGCCATCGGTGCTTTCGAGATCCTCGGGTGTCATCCACAGCATGTCGCCTTGTATCATGCGGCCCACTGGACGCTTGGGAGTGATGCGCTTGAGTAGATCATAGATCTCGCCAAACTTCTGCGCATACTCGGCACGACCTGGTTGGTCAGGTCTGCGATTATAGATCATGGCGGTGAGAGCATCACCGCTGGTGGGCTTGCCATCGTAGCCACGGGCAGCGATACCAGCCTTGTCAGTGACTATGAAAGTGTCAGCATCCAGCCAACCGAAGATCACTGCTGGAGAACCGTCCCACTTGATGGTGGTGGTACCAGCTGGGTCACTGGCCATGTGTTCGATGGCGTCCAGTGCGCGCAGAGCACCTGCCACACCATTGGTGTCAAACAGTATGTCTTCAGGATGATCGATGCGTACCTTGGCTTCGGTGAGGGAGCGTCTGCCAGCGACGGCTATCTCGGAGATCTTCATTGTGCGCGAGCTCCTGCAGCTCTCAGTGCTTGATCTTGCGCCAGTGCTTGGTCCAGCATCGCGATCATGTTGTCGGCCGGGCAAGGTCATCGCGCTATGGAATAACTTTGCCCAGCTCAGCGCCAAACT